>JAOTVU010000057.1 GCA_029863385.1 Acidimicrobiia bacterium | reverse complement strand
ATGGCAGGGTTCGTCATGACCGCGTGCGGCCTTGGTGGACCGTTCGGCGGATCCGTCGACTCGAAAGCCTCCGGTCGAAGCGATGCGTCGACACGACCGGCCGCCCGGATCGTGTCCGAGCACCTCCCGCCCGATCTGGTCGACCAGCTTCCACCGACCGCGATGGCCTCGGTCCTGGCCGTCGACGACATCGAGTCGCTCATCGGCACCGAGCGGGTCAACTGCCGAATCGACCAGCCCGTTCCGTTGCCGGTCCAACCCCGCTGCCACGAGGTGACGGTGCCCGAGACCTGGGGAGATCCCGATTCCGGTCGCACGGTCACCCTCCAGGTCGCGGTGTTCGCCGGGAGCGGGAGCGAATCCGACGCAATCGCCTACCTCGACGGCGGGCCCGGAGGCCACACGCTCGACAATCTGGTGTTCAGCTTCCGCGGCCTGGTCGAACCGCTCCTGGGGAGCCGCGACTTCATCGTCTACGACCAGCGTGGTGTCGGCACCTCCGAACCCCAACTCGACTGCCCGGAGCTGACGGAGACCAACCTCGCCGACATGATGGGCGCCATCGCCGCCGATGACGTTCTCGATGCGACGCTGAGCGCGCAGGAGGCCTGTGCGTCACGCCTGCAGGACCATGGGGTCGATCTCTCGGCCTACAACAGCATCGCCAGCGCCAACGATCTGGAGGCTCTGCGCATCGCGCTCGGCTACGACCGGCTGAACCCGATCGGTATCTCCTACGGCACTCGTCTCGCCCAAACCTACCTCCGCATGTACCCGGACTCGGTTCGCTCCCTGACCCTCGATTCGGTCTTTCCCACCGCCGCCGACCTCTGGACCGACTTCGACCGCAGCGTGGAACGATCGTTCCGCCAGCTCTTCGACGGGTGCGCCGACTCGCCGGAGTGCGCGGCCGCCTATCCGAACTTCGAGGATGACTTCTTCCGTCTCCTCGACCGGCTTGATGCAGACCCGGCTCCGGTCACCTTCACCAACCTCCGTACCGGCGTGACGACCCCGTCGCGCCTCACCGGCGACGACGTCCTGGCGTTCGCCTTCCAGGCTCTCTACAGCCGGTCGGCGTTCGCCCTCCTGCCACAGATGACGGTCGATGGGCTCGATGGTGACTATCGGATCCTGGAGGCGCTCGGATCGTCGGTCATCACCTCACTCGGGTTCTTCTCGGTCGGCATGCAGCTCTCGGTCGAATGCAACGAGGAGATCCCGTTCGAATCCGCGACCGATCGGGTCGGTGTCCAGTCCGAGGATCCCCGCTACCGTCGCCTCGAACGACTCAGCGAATCCGGGGACTTCTTCGACCTCTGTCCGAGCTGGCCGTCCGGTGAGGCGCCACCGGTCGAGAACGAGCTTGTCGTGAGTGACGTCCCGACGCTGCTGCTGGGCGGGCAGTACGATCCGATCACACCACCGTCGGGAATGGGCCTCATCGCCGCCGGCCTGACCACCACCTATCAGTTCCTCTTTCCGCATGAGGGCCACGGCGTGGCACCGACACCATGCGGTGCCGAGATCGTCGCCCGGTTCATCGATGACCCGTCGGCACAGCCCGATTCGTCGTGCATCAGCCGGAGCCCCGCTCCCGACTGGGTGGCCGAAACCGCGGCGGAGATCGATCTGGTCGAGTTCGAGACCGATGGCCCGACCGCCATGCGGGGTGTACGACCCGACGGTTGGACCGACACCGGTTTCGGCTCGTTTGCCCGTCTGGCCAACGCCGTCGACCAGACGGCAGTGGTTTTTCAACCGACCCAGGGCATCGATGCCGAGTTCCTGGCCTCCACCCTGGGACGTCAGCTGAACTTCGACATGACCGAGATCGATCCGCTGACGATCGACGGCGAATCGTGGCGACGGTTCAGCGGATCACGGAGCGGAGTCGGAACCATCGAGGTCATGATCTCACCGGGCCGGAACGGCGTGATCGCCGCGCTCATCGCCCGACCCGAGGAACTCGACAGTCTTCGCGAACTCGTGCTCATTCCCGGGGCCAGGGCCGCCGAGCCGCTGTAAGCCGCCCGGTCGCCTGATTGCGGCCCCGTATCGGCTACCAGATCTTCCAGGGCGCTTCGTCGCGCTCCCACATGTCATTGAGCGCCGTGTACTCCCGGAAGGTGTCCATTCCCATCCAGAAGCCGGTGTGAGGGTAGAGGCCAAGCCGACCCTCGTGGGTGATGGCCTGAACCGGGGCGTGCTCGAAGAAGTGATCCGGTTGATCAGACGGAACATACGACAGGAACTCGCGCCGGAAGGCGAAGAAGCCGCCCGAGACCCAGCCCTCCGAGGGCGGCTTCTCGGCGAAGCTGGTCACCATGCCGTCCTCCTCCAGCAGCTCGCCGTATCGGGATGTCGGGTGGATGCCGGTGACCGTACCCAGAAGATCCGACTCCTGAAGTGCCTGCAATTGGCGGGAGACATCGACGTCGCCGAGGCCGTCGCCGTAGGTCAGCATGAAATAGTCGGTGTCGATCAGGTGGGCCACCTTGGCCACCCGGCCGCCGGTTCCGGTGTTGAGGCCGGTGTCGATCAGCGACACCTCCCAGTCATCGAGCGACTCCAGATGAACGAACTCGGTGTTGCGGCGCCCGACGTTGATGGTCAAGTCCGACATCATCTCTTCGTAGCGGAGAAAGTACTGTTTGACGTCCCATGCCTTGTAGCCGAGGCAAAGGATGAAGCGACGGAACCCGTGGGCTCCATACAACTTCATGATGTGCCACAAAACGGGCTGCGTCCCCACCCGGATCAGCGGCTTCGGCAACTTCTCCGACGCCTCCCGGATTCGAGTCCCCTGGCCACCGCAGAGAATCACCACCGGAATGTTCTCCGGTCCCACGCTTGTCATGATTCGGCTCTCTCAGTCCTCTCGCAGCGATCCACCCTACACCGGGCCGGTAGGCGGCGCCGGGCTGGTCGAGGATGTCCTGGTCGCCCCATTCCCTGCCGATGACGGCGATCCGCCGATGACCGACGTCTCCGGCTGACCGGGCGGAGTCGGATTCTTGCCGAGGTCGATCGGCTCGTTTTTCGGCCAACCTCCGGTCGAGGTGGACGGCGGTCCCATCGTGCCGATCGATCCGTCGGCCCCGAGAACATCGCCCTTGGCCGGGCGGCGCGACGGCGATGTGATGACCGGCAGGAGCTTCTGTCGAACCGAGTCCAGTTGGCGCGACAGATCACTCAGCGCATCGGACTTCTGGCGTGACAGCGGCACAGCGAGGACGATGGCGTCGGCCATGGCGGTGAGCTGGAGGGTCGAGGCCAGGTCCAGGGCCGGACCGCCGTCGACCACCACGATCTGGGCCTTCCGTCGGGCCGCCTCGAGCACCGATGCCACCGTGTCGCGGCGAAGCGATGCTGCGCCCCGGTTCGAACCCAGGCCGAGCACGCTCACTTCGGGGTCCATGGTCCTGGTGAAGACCGAGCGGCCCCGCTGGTCGATGAGTGCCCCGTCGTTCAACACCACGGCCGGCACGCCGCCGTCCTGACCGGCGTTGAACAGGGCGGTGATGCGCGGATCACGGACATCCGCGTCGACGAGGACGACGGACGACCCGGCACCGGCAAACCGTTCAGCCATGGCCAGCGCAAGCGTGGTGGCTCCGGCGTTCCGTTGGGTGCCCACGACGGCGACCGTCAGCGGTTCGTTGATCCTGGCCTTGGCCTCGGCCCGAACGCAGAGCTGATCGATGACCGGCACCGCCGACCGGGGAAGCGATTGAAAGGCGGCCAGCGGCTGGCGGGCCAGGGAGCGATAGTGGGGCAACTCGGAGACGACCGGGGCGGCGATGATCTCAGAGGCCGTGTCGGCATCGAGAACCTTGTTCGAGAACCGGGCCCAGGCGAGGGCAGCCACGATGCCCATCATGGCACCGGCGAACAGGCCACCGGCGAACAAGAAGCGACCGCTCGGCGGGACCGGGTCGGAAGGAAGCGTGGCGTCCTGGATGATTCGGGTGTTGACCCGAAGGCGAGACGAAGAAATGAGGTCGTTCCGCTGCTGGATCAGCTGGTTGAGCTCGGATTTCGCGACGTCACGTTCGGTCACCTGGGCCGGTACGATCTGCTCGGGAGATGGGAGCGACCGTGCATTGACGGCTCTCTGCGACGCTTCGACGTATGGGCTCATGGCCTCTTCGATCGCGGAATTGAGGCCGCTCAGAGTGGTGCGGAGGGTGGCGATGTCGTTGCCGAGTCGGGTGAGTTCGTCGCTGTCGCTGCGCTCGGTGTCGAGATCGTCGGTGTAGGTCTCGACGTAGGTTTGGGCCAGAACCCGGGCGGTTTCGGCATCACCGGCCCTGGCCGTGATGTCGACGATGTCGGTGCCCGGCTCGTGCTCGACCTTGACGGCTTCGCGCACGTCGGTGATCGACATGCCGACCTTGAGGGCGACGTCGTTGACCAGGCTCGCACTTTCGAGAACGCCCAACTGGCCGACCACGTACCGGTCGGGATCACCGCTGAGGTAGGTCACATTGCCAACCGTGGGTTGGACAACGCTCAACTTCGCCTCCGACACGTACTCGTTCGTTGTCGGCGGGTCGCTCAGCACGGCGGGCAGGATGCCGAGCACGGCGAAAGCCGCCACTAGCCACAAGCGCCGCCGTAGAGCCGAAAGTACGAATGCTAGTTCCATGGAGAAACCTCTCATGCCGCCTGGTCGTCAAACGCGGTGAATCGGGAACGTGATCGGGAACCGAGACCAGCCTAGCGGGACCCCTGATGGCGGAGTACTCGCTCCTCCATCAGACCTACCACCCGACCCGCAGCAATAGAGCCCCTCCGGAGCAAATACGGGAAGGATTTCCTAGCCACGGCCTGGCCGTTCGGTTTGAGGGCCGAGAGTCCGGTTGCCCCGCCGGCGGTGCCGGGAGTCCCCCTTCGGGCCAGGATCTGGCTGAAACCCCGACCATAGAGATAGTGCTGTTGCATCATGGCCGAAAGGCCCTTGCGGTGCCGGTAGTACATCACGGCCTCCGCGCAGTAACCGAGTTCGATGCCCCGTTCGAGAAGATCCCACGAGAACGCGATGTCCTCACCGCGAATCAGATCGGTGTCGAAGCCGCCGACGGCCTCGAAGTTCGATCTGATCACGCCCATGTTGGCCGAAACCAGAAACGGGTGGCCGAGAAAGGTCGGCAGATCCCCCGGCGTCGCCGGCGGGCGCCAGTGCTCCTGTCCCGGAACCGAGAGGACCTCCTCGTCGAGGTGTCCCCCGACCGCGCCGTAGAACTCGAGAGCGGCCGAGAGCTGTTCGATCCACTGGCCATGGGCGATGTCATCGGAGTCGCAGAACAGCAGCAGATCTCCGTCGGCGGCTCGAGCTCCGACGTTTCGGGCGTGCGAGGCGCTGCGCCGGTCGGACGAATCGACGATCCGAAGCGTCAGCGCCTCGGTGTGCGGCTCTAGCAACTCCTCGAGAGCGGTCCGCTGCGCCGGATCGGAGGTGTTGAGCGAGATCAGCAGTTCCCAGGGACCGGGGTGGCTCTGAGCGGCCAGCGCCGCCACCTGCTCGGACAACTCGGCGTCGACCCGGCCCACCGGCATCACCACCGACACCGGGGTTCCGCCGACGTGTTCGGCGCTGGAACCGGTCGGGGCGCTCATCGTCTCTGTTTCTCCCGCTCCACGGTCTCCGGGTTCACCGGCCTGCGGCTCACCACGATCGGGTCCGCTCGCCGGTCAGCCCGCCACTGACGCCAGACCAGCCGCACGAAGGCCAAGTCGCGGACGAAGTAGCGGTGAAAGAGCCGGCGGGGTTCCTGAAGGAAGCGGTAGAACCACTCCATACCGATCCGCTGCACCCATTCGGGCGCCCGCTTGGTGATGCCGACGTACATCGACGCGGAACCGCCGAGCGCCAGCAAGGTGGGCGGGCGGCCCAGCGTGGACGGCCACAACCGAAGGATGGATTCGGCAATCCGGGCGTCCTTCGGATTGCCGATACCGAGGATGACGTACTCGAGTGCCCTTTCGCGGGCCGCCTCGATCACCGCGGCGGCCAGGCCGTCGATCGTCTCGACGTCGTCCACACCGAACATCGGGGCGACCGTCGAGCGGAGCTCGTCGTATTCGCGTTCGAGCCGCTCGACGATAGCCCGCGACGATGCGACCATGAAGACCGCTCGACGGTCGGTCACGAGCCGGGGCCACAACAGGGCGAACAGACCGCTCCCGGTGAGCCGGGAACTGAGCGGGCGCCCGAGAAGACGCGATGCCAACACGATGGGTTGGCCGTCGGGGAGGCAGTACTGACTGTGTTGGAACATGCGCCACTCGAGGCTCCCCTCGGCACCCGGTTGCGTCAGATGCACCATGATGTCGACGTTGGGGGTGAGCACGGTCTCCATTCGGGAGTCGTCGGCCGGGCGGCGGCGCTCGAGCAGCGAGGACAGGACGGGTTCAAGGCTCGGCGCATCGACGAAGTCGAGGTCGAACAGGCGCCGTCGGCGGAGTTCCTCGACGGGGCCCTCGCCACCGGCCGCCCGCGGCGACAGCGCGCCGTCGTGGTCGATGACCGGTTCCGAGGCATCGACAACCCGTCCGATTCCGCTTTCAGCGAGCGTCGGTTCTACGTCAGACATCGAGATCGAGCCCCTCCGCGGGCCGTCCGGACGGAGACCGGACTCCGTCGAGGCCAATGTTACCGGTCCGTGACCGACATCGGTCGAGAGCGTCTCGACCAGGCATGGGAAATCCATCCGGCCGACCGACGCGTTGGTGGTTCAACCTCCGACACGGACCGGCAGAACGTCACAACACCTACACTGAGCCAATCATGAACACTTCCCTCCGGGCCTCCCACCGGCCGCTGCGAGCCGCAGTCGTCGGCTCGGGAGCCATCTCCAAAGAACACCTGACGTTCCTGTCCGGGCGGAGCCAGGCCGCCGGCGACGTCACCGGTCGGATCGAACTCGCCGCAGTCTGCGACCTCTCGCCGGTCGCCGCGGACTACGGCGCCACCGAGTTCGGGGCCGGGCGGGCCTACACCGACATCACCGAGATGCTGAAGGCCGAGGATCTCGACGTCGTCCACATCCTCACGCCACCGGCCAGCCACGTTACGCTGGCCACACTCTGCCTCGAAGCCGGCGCAAATGTGATCTGCGAGAAGCCGATAACATCGTCGGCCGCCGATCTGGAGCAACTCCTGGGCGTCGCCCAGCGGTGCAACCGGGCGATCATGGAGAGCCACAACTACCGGTTCAACGACGGCTACCTGACCGTTCGCGAGGCGCTCGACGCGGGTCGACTCGGTGATCTCACCGAAGTCGAGATCCGCATCTGCCTCCCGGTCACCGACCCCGACGGCCGATTCGGGGACCCGAACCTGCCCAGTCCCATCCATCGAATGCCGGCCGGTGTGCTGCACGACTTCACCACGCATTTCGCCTACCTGCTGCTGGGGCTGACCGGTGACGTCAAGTTCAATCGGGTTGCCGCGGCCTGGAGCAATCACCGCGGCGTCGCCCACTTCCGCTACGACGACCTCGACGCGTTGCTCATCGGCGAGGGACCGACCGGACCGGTTCATGGTCGTCTGCGCTTCGACGCGGGATCTGCGCCCGATGCCTTCAGCCTCACGGCACGGGGGTCGCGTGGATGGATGGAGACCGACTTCTTCCAGCCTCATCTCCGTACCGTCATACCCCGGCCCGGCGGCGCCCAGCTCAGCCCGATCGTCAACCATGTCGCCAACGGCCTCGGCCTGGTCCGCGACGGTGTCACCAACTTCGGTCGCAAACTTCTCCAGCAGACGCCCTATCACGGTCTCCATCGCATGCTCGATGAAACCTACGGTGCCCTCGCCGATGGCGCCCCGCTCCCCGTGAGCCCGGGCGATATGCTGGCGGCCGCTCGCCTGGTCGATCAGCTTCTCGACGACGAGGTGCGGCTGTGAGACTGTACATAACAGGGGCAACCGGATTTGTCGGCCGCGCAGTCGTGGCGGAGGCGCTGCGGCGAGGGCACGAGGTGGTTGCCGTGGTGCGCCCGGCGTCGGCTCGATCCATCGTCGACACCGCTCCGACCGATGCCGTGCTGACCGAGGCCCGAGTCGATCTCCGCTCACCGGACGGTCTTACCGAGTCGCTTCGAGGTGCCGACTCCGTCATTCATCTGGCCGCAGCCAAGAGCGGCGACTTCTACACCCAGTTCGCCGGGACCGTCGTCGCCACCGAAAACCTGCTGGCAGCGATGGCCGAAGCCGGCGTCGATCAGCTGGTCGCCATCAGCACCTTCTCCGTCTACGACTATCTCGCGATGCCCACGGGCTCGCTGCTCAACGAGGAAAGCCCGCTCGACACCGATCCGGCACTCCGCGATGAGTACGCCCGAACGAAACTCATCCAGGAGCGGCTGTATCGGGACTTCGGGGCCGTGCCGGACCACGATGTCACGATTCTCCGGCCCGGGATGATCTACGGGCCAGGCAACCTTTGGCACGCCCTCCTCGGCGCCGATCTGGGGCCGCGTTTCCTTCGAATCGGCAACAAGGCCGTCCTCCCACTCACCTACGTCGAGAACTGCGCGGAGGCGATCATCGACACCGCCGAGGCGCTCGCCGCCCGCCCCGAGGATCTGGCGGGCGAGATCATCAACATCGTCGACGACGACCTGCCGACCCAGCAGGCGTACGCCGAACAGGTGGCGGCCCGCATCGAGATCCCGCCGACGGTGTCGATCCCTTGGCCGGCCATGAACGCAGCCACCACGATCCTCAAGAAGGCGAACGGCTGGTTTGTCGGCGGTCGGGCAAAGTTCCCGGGGATCGCCGTCCCGGACCGGCTTCATGCCCGGTTCAAGCCGCTGCGCTACACCAACGCCAAGGCCAAACGTCTGCTGGGCTGGACACCGCGCTACGGGCTCGGCGAGGCGCTCGACCGCAGTGTCGAGGCCGAACGGTCGACGGAAACGGTGCCGGCATGAGCGGCCTCTACATCGGCTATCTCACCGGCGAGTACCCCCGGGCGACCGACACCTGGATTCAGCGCGAGATCGCCGCACTTCGCCGCCAGGGCATCGAGATTACGACCTTCTCGATTCGGCGGCCCGGTCCCGAGCATCTGGTCGGACCGGAGCAGGAGGAGGGCCAGGCCACCACGACCTACCTGCTCGAGCAGATCTCTCCGACCCGGCTCCTCAGCGATCACCTGAAGCGGTTGATCCGATCGCCCCGTCGTTACGTCGAGACGCTCAATCTGGCGTGGCGTACGAAAAGGCCCGGGATCCGTGGTGGTCTCTACCAGCTGTTCTACTTCGCCGAAGCGGTCGTGCTGGCCTCGGAGGTCGAAAGGCGCGGGATCGACCACCTTCACAACCACCTCGGCGACTCGAGTTGCACCGTGGCGATGCTGGCCGCCGATCTGGCTCGCTGCCCGTTCAGCTTCACGCTGCACGGTCCGGCGATCTTCTTCGAGCCCTACACCTGGCGGCTCGACGAGAAGATCAAACGCTCGGCGTTCACCGCCTGCATCAGCCACTTCTGTCGCAGCCAGGCCGCCATCTTCGCTCCCGACTTCACCGACAAGCTGCACATCGTGCACTGCGGCATCGAACCGGAGCGGCTGTCTCCGGTGAACCATGAAGGGCGAGGCACCCGCCTGCTGTTCGTCGGTCGGATCGCGCTCGACAAGGGCATCGAGGTGCTCGTCGACGCTATCGCGGAGCTACGGGAGCGTCACACCGATCTCACGCTCACGGTGGTCGGCGACGGTCCCCGCCGTGAATTCCTGGAGGATCTCTGCCGCCGTCGCTCGCTGACCGACCGCGTCACCTTCGTCGGGTCGAAGAACCAGGAGGAGGTGGCGAAGCTGCTGATGGATCACGACATCTTCGTCCTTCCCAGCTTCGCCGAAGGCGTGCCGGTCGTCCTCATGGAGGCGATGGGCGCAGGTCTACCGGTCGTTGCCACCCACGTTGGCGGCATGACCGAGCTGGTCACCGATGACGTGTCCGGTTTCCTCGTTCGCCCCTTCGATCGGGAGCAGCTCACCAGCCGCATCGAGGAGCTGATTGACGATCCGGCTCTCCGTGATCGGATCGGCCGGGCCGGTCGGGCGACCGTGCTGGCCGACTTCGTGTCCGCAGCCGAGGCGACTCGATTGGCCCGACTGATAACCAACCACCGCCTGGGCGTCGTGTCCGCGGTCCGTCCGGAGCTCTCCCGGGTGCCGGACGACGCCTGAGCGCTCCCGCTTTCCGGGCGGCGTCAGGCGAGCGAGTCGAGGATTCGCAGCAGGCTCCGACCGGCAACCTCGTCGGTGCAGTTGTCTTCGGCGAACCGGAGGGCGCCGGCGTCGAGCTCCTCCCGGAACGCGTGATCGGTCCACATCGTCTCGATGGCTTCGGCCATCGAACGGGCGTCGTAGAGACGGGAACAGAGCGAGTTCTTTCCGTCGAACACGTAGTCTTCGAGGCCCGGCCGGTCGGTGATGACGACGGCCCGCCCGTGGCGGAAGGTCTCGACGATCGTGACCAGACCGGCGGTCGTTCCCCCGTCGTTGAGCGGCACGACGTTGACCCGGGCGTGGCGAACCAGGCGACGAATCTCGGGCCGGGTGATCTGCTCCAGGATCTCCACGTTGTCAGGAACGGTCAGCCCCTCGAGGACCCGATCGGAGGCCAGAACCAGTGTCCGGTATCCGAGCGCGGCCACGGCGTCGAAGAACGTACCGTAGTCCCGGTACCCCGATCCGGTGGCGAAGACATAGGGTTCGTCCAGATCATCGGGTTTCGCCATCTCGACCGTGGCCCCGAACTGGAGCGGCACGTACACGAATCGTTCCGACGGGATGCCGAGCAGGTCGGCATAGCTCTCGATCTCCCGCGTCGAGTGGACGACGAAGCGATCGACCTGCCGGAGGGCGAACCGGGCCATCGATCGACGTACCGGGGAGGACAGACCCTCGGTGTTGAAGAACCACGAAACGAGGGCGCGATCCTTGCGCCCGGCAGCCAGGAGCGACCCCGTGGCCGCTGCCAGCTGGGGGAACACGGTGATGATGCCGTCGGAATCGGCCGTGGTGGCCCAGCGGGCTTGACGGACCCGGTGCCCCCATTCCCTGAACCCGGCTCGAGGCGTTCGCGTCTGATGCCAGTTCCGGTCCTGACCGGACCTGGGAATCAGCGTGAACGAGTGTCGGTCCGAGTGCACGGAGTCGGTGATCCAGCGGTCGTCAGCACCCTCGAAGTACGGCGACGCGACTACCCACTTCATACTGTACGAACACCGCCTCCTTCATCCCGGCAAAGTGCTTCTTTCCCTCTGATGCGGGTCAATGGTACCGCAGTAATCAACACACGCGAGGGACCTTGTCGAAGAGCACCGAACTCCAATCAACGCGGCCCCACCGTCAGACCTGGGGCACCAGGGTCGGCGATCGTCCGACCGAATTCCGGTCGGCCAGCCGTTGATAGTAGATCATCGCGACCCAGCTGGCCACGGCCAGATAGGCCTCGCTGCCCAGCGTCGCCATAACGGCGCCCTGCCAACCCCGGCCGGGAATCAGCAGCATGTAGAGGGCGATCGAGACGATCGCCGAGGACACGTAGACCGCTGCCCGTTCGGTGGCCCGACCCAAACCGAGCAGACCGTTCATCGGCGTACCGCTCAGAGCGAGCAGCGGCAGGAACAACAGCAGCCACGGGACGATTTCGACGGCCTCGGTGAAGCGACCTCTCAACAGCAGCGCCTGCAGAACCGGCAGCGCCAGATACAAAGCGGCGGACGTGGCGAGGGCCACGACGAACATGAATGCCGTCAGCTTGGCGGCCCGGCGGAGGTGGTAGTTGTTCCTGCCGTCGTCGCCCTCGGGAAGGAAGCGATGGAACGCCGCCTGGCCGATCACGTTGAGCGGGAGCGATCCGAAGAACACCAGACGGTAGGCGGCGGCGTAGAGGCCGGCCTGGGCGTCGAAATTGAACGCCGAGAGCGAGACCTTGTCGCCGTCTGACTGGAGGCTGGCGGCCGCGAGCGGTACGGAGAAGACCGCGCTGGTCGTCACCGCGTTTCGGGTCGGCCTCCGAAGACGGACGTTGTAGCCGTCGCGGGGAAGCACGACGAACAGCATCGTCATGGCATAGGTGCCGTACAGCACCACGTAGGCGGCGGCGAGGTTTCTGATCGTGAGGTTGCCGGTCGGATAGAGCGTTGCCACGGCAACGAGCTTCAACAGAACGGTGCCGATCTTCGTCCGGATCATGTCGGGATACCGTCCGGCTGCCTGACGAAGCATCCCGCACACGAAGATGAACGAGTTGAAGAACAACTCGCTGATCACGATGAGGCCGACCTCGAGGGTGCTCAGGTCGATGAACAGAGCGGCGAAGGTGATGGCGATGATGCTCGATACGACGCCAAGCCCCAGCGCCACCGCGAGGAACGAGCCGATCAGGTCGTCGAGTCGATCGCCGAACCGAACCCGCCGTTGGATCAGGGCCATGCCTGGACCGGCGAAGGTCATCGATCCGAGCGGGCCGACGACGCCGTAGACCGCCACGAAGGCGCCGTAGGTGCCGGGATCGTTCTCGTAGACACTGGTGATGGCCAGGAACGACACCATTGCGGTGATCGTGGCCAGGCCGTCGTGCGCTGCGGTCCAGAGCGTGTCGTGAGCCAGGCCGTCGAACGCCCTCCACAACCGCCGAAGCAGTTCCATCACGAGACCCACCCGGGTTGGTCGGAGCGACGACGGGTGCGGGCCGCGGGAAGCGGCTGCGGCGTCGCCGCCTGGGGTCGAAACATATCGGGCCCGAGTCTACCAGGGCCCGCTGAGGCCGATCACGGCCCCCGGCCTGGTTACACTTGCCAACGGCGCCGCCCCGTGTTGCGTGCCCGAAGTTCGACGAGGCGTCAGGATCCAATGACCAATCCCGGAGCGGCGGACAAGAACGAGATCGAGGACGGCCCTCGAACCGTTGCGGTGTACGTCTGCACCTATCGGCGGAACGATGCGCTTGCCCGGCTGCTCGACTCGCTCGAGATCGCCGCAAGCAAGGCGATCCCCGCCATCGAGCTGGCGGTGGTGGTGGTCGACGACAACCCCGACGGTCGGGCCCGGTCGGTGGTCGACTCATCGACGAGAAGCTTCCCGCTCGGTCTCCATTACCGCCACTGCGGCGAGGGCAACATCGCCGCAGCCCGAAACGTCGGCCTGGAGGCGGGGATGGAGCTGGCCGACTGGGTCGCCATGGTCGACGACGATCAGATCGTGGTGCCCGAGTGGTTGACCGAACTCGTCAGGGTGCAAACCGAGACCAACGCCGACGCCGTCACCGCCCCCGTTTACGCCCGGTTCCCTGAAGACTCCCCCAGCTGGCTTCACCGGCAGCCGTTCGCCCAGCTGTGGTGCACGGCCCTCAAACCCGACGGTGCGCCGGTCACCGATCTTCAGACGGCCAACTCGATGATTCGCACCTCGTTTCTCGAAGCCCACCCCGAGGTTCGCTTCTCACGGGATCTGGGGTTGATCGGCGGCGAGGACATGGTGTTCTACCGGGCGGCGCTGGCCGCCGGACTGAAGGCGCACTACAGCCGCGACGCCATCAACTGGGAACTGGAGCCACCGGAACGAGCGACGTACCGGTACCAGCTTCGGCGGTGTCTCTGGCACGGCAACACCGAAGCGGTCACCAACCTGCGTGCCGGCCGCGACAAGCGTCCCCGACTGGTGGCGAGAGCCGTGAAGCGCGCTCTTCTGGCCCTCGCTCACCCGCTGAAGCGGCTGAAGTCCGGCCGTTCGCCGCAACTGCGCTACGCGCTGGCCTACTCGCTGCAGTCGGTCGGGATGCTGCTCGGCGTTGCCGGCATCCGGCTTCCCCACCACTGACCGGGACGGGAATACTTCGCTGCAGGAGACGCGTTTTGGTGTGATGGAGCCGCTCGCACACGTACTGACCCGTCGCCGCCTGATCATCCTCAGTGCTGGAACCGTGGTGACGGTCGCCGCCACCGGACGATTCTTCGGGTCGCGGCGCCCCGGATCCACCATCTCACCGGTGGATCCCGGTGAGGTCTACGATCCGTTCCAGGCAGGGGCGCGGGTTCCGGACGGATATCTCCAGATTGTCGGCCGCGACCTCATCCGCCCGGTCTACGAACCCCGATTCGTTCCCGCCGACGACATCGGCTGGCCCGACGACGCCGATGTCATCGGCGTCGAGATCGACGGTGACGCCCGCGCCTATCCCGTTGGTTTCCTCAGCGGCCGAGAGATGGTCAACGACGAGGTCGCCGGCGACCCGGTACTTGTGACCTGGTGACCGCTGTGCGCGACGGCGATGGTCCATCGCCGAACGGTCGACGGAGAAGTCCTCGTCTTCGGCAACCAGGGGGCTCTGTGGCGCAACGCCATGACATGGTGGGACCACTCGAGCGGGAGCGTCTGGAGCCAGCCCCTGGGCGAAGCCATCGCAGGCCCTCGGACCGGCCAGCGGCTTGAACTCGTACCGTCACAGTTCACCAGCTGGCGCTCCTGGCGTCAGGCCCATCCAGCAACACTGGCCCTCGATGCGCCCGGGGACCCGACCGGATTCGACCTGGCCGACTTCTACATCGTGGTTGACTTCTCGGTCGAAGCGCGAGCGTATGCCATCAGCGACCTGCGCAACATCGGCTTTGTCAATGACACGGTGGCCGGCGTTCCCGTCGCCGTCGTGCTCGACCCCGGTGATCACGAACGCTGGTACGTCTTTGGTCGGATTGTCGATCACGCCGGCCAGGCGGTCGAGGTCGAGCTGGTACTCGACGGCGAAACGATCAAGGACGTCGCATCCGGCTCGACCTGGGACCCGCTCACCGGTCGAGCGGTCGACGGGCCGCTGGAGGGAGCAGATCTTCCGCGGCTGCCGGCTCTCACGTCATTTCCCGGCGGCGGACCGACCAAGGCCCCGATCTTCGACGCCTTCTGGCCCAATGGCACCGTCTGGCGACCCGGCCGGTCCGGGTAGACGTCGGCACTCGATCAGACGACGACGGCGTGCTCGCCGAGCAGCACCCGCAGGTCGGGAACAAGCCCGTTCGAGGTGTCGACACAATACTGATCGGCCAGCCGGACGGCTTTGGCCTCACTGAGGTGGATGTAGACCGGGGCGTCACCCGGATGATCGACCAGGATGGCCCGAAGCTTGTGAATGAGCGCGTCGGACAGCTGGTCGGGTCGGACCTGCAGGCGCAACGGCGGGGCCGAGCCGACCAGATCGACCTCGAACACTTCGACCGACTGGGCCATCAGCTTCGGGGCGTCCTCCCGGTTGTCGAGTCGACCGCGGATGATCACGATCCGATCGTCCTCGAGGAGATGCCCGTAGTCGGCGAAGGTGCGGGGGAAGATCATCGTCTCGACCGAGTCGGTGAGATCCTCCAGCGTGAGCACCGCCATCAGATCACCTTTGCGGGTCCACTTCCGCTGGAGGCCGGTCACCACTCCCCCGACGGTGACCATCTGGCCGTCCTCCGAGTCCGACAGATCGGCGATCACGTCGCCAGCCTTTCGCTTGAGCGCCGACTCGATGCCCATCAGAGGATGATCGGACACATACAGGCCCAGCATCTCCTTCTCCAGCGCCAGACGCTGGGACTTCTCGAAGGTGGCATCGGTGATATGCGGGCGGTCGTCGAAGGTCGGGCCGCCCTCGTCGCCCAGCCCGCCGAACAGGGTCATGACCCCCATGTCGTGCTGGCGGCGCGCCGCGACCGTCTGATCGACGATTCCCTCGAAAGCCAGCAGCAGACCCTTGCGGGCGTGGCCGAGGGAATCGAAGGCGCCGGCCTTGATCAGCGACTCCAGCGTGCGCTTGTTGAGGACCTGATAATCGACCCGCTCGCAGAACTCGGGGAACGACGTGAACGGACCGTTCTCATTGCGTTCGGCGATGATCAGCTCCACCAAGCCCTCCCCCACATTGCGAACCGCGGAGAGGCCGAAGGCGATGGCGTTGATATCGCCGCCCTCGGGGTCGGGAATCGACGTGAAGTCGACATCCGACACGTTCACGTCGGGCACGAGGACCTTGATGCCGAGCTGGCGGCACTCGTTGAGATAGACCCCGGCCTTGTCGAGGTTGTTCTTGACACTGGTGAGCAGGCAGGCCAGGTACTCGACCGGATAGTTGGCCTTCAGATATGCCGTCTGATAGCTGACAAATCCGTAGCCGTAGGAGTGGCTCTTGTTGAACGCATAGTCGGCAAACGGCTCGATGATGTCGAACCACTCGTGGCCGAGGTCCTCGCCGTAGCCGTTGGCGTCGCAGCCCGCCACGAACTTGACCCGCTCCCTGGCGATCATCTCCCGGATCTTCTTGCCGCAGGCCTTGCGCAGGTTGTCGGCGTCGGCCAGCGAGTACCCGGCGAACTTCTGGGCGATCCGCATGACCGATTCCTGGTAGATCATCAGCCCGTAGGTGCTACCGAGGATCTCCTCGGCGTCGGGGTGCAGGTAGCTGATCTCCTGCCGGCCGTTCTTGCGGTCGGCATAGTCGTTGTGCATGTTGGCCGCCATCGGCCCGGGCCGATAGAGGGCCACAAGGGCGGCCACGTCCTCGAACGACGTCGGTGCCATCGACCGGATCAGGGCCCGCATCGGACCCGACTCGAGCTGGAAGACCCCGATCGAGCGGCCCTCCCGCAACATCTCGTAGGTCTTGTCGTCGTCGAGATCGACGTTGTCGATGTCGACCTCGACCCCGTGGACCTCCCGGATGAGGTTGAGCGTGTCGGTTATGACGTCGAGGTTGCGCAACCCGAGGAAGTCCATCTTCAGCAGACCCAGGTCCTCGACCCCGTGCATCTCATATTGGGTGACCACCGGTGCCTCTTCGATGTCCTTACCCGACTCCGGCTTGCGCTGGATGGGGAGGTAGGTGGTGAGCGGGTCCTTGGTGATAACCACCGCGGCGGCGTGGATGCCGTCCTGGCGGCGCAGACCCTCGAGGCCCTTGGCCACCCGCACCACCTCGGCAACGTCACGGTCGGTGTCGACCATCGACCGGAGCTCGGCGGCCGCCTTGTAGCCATCGCGGTGTTTGTCGGACTCCTCGAAGCAGTATTTGAGTGGCGTGTCGCGCCCCATGACCAGCGGCGGCATGGCCTTCGCCACCTTGTCGCCGACGGCGTAGGGGTACCCGAGCACCCTGGCCGCGTCCCGCACCGCGGCTCGGGCCTTGATCTGCGAGAACGTCACGATCTGGGCCACGTGATCCCGCCCGTAGCGTTCGGCGGCGTAGCGGATCATCTCGTCGCGGTAACGCGAGTCGAAGTCCATGTCGATGTCGGGCATCGAGATACGGGACGGGTTGAGGAACCGCTCGAACAGCAGGTCGTACTCGATCGGATCGAGATCGGTGATCCAGAGCGTGTAGGCCACGGCGCACCCGGCGGCCGATCCCCGCCCCGGGCCGACCCGGATCCCTGCCTCCCGGGCATAACGGATCAGATCCCACGTGATCAGGAAGTAGGAGCTGAAGCCCATGTTCTTGATCACATCGAGCTCGTAGACGAGGCGGTCGATGATGTGATCCGGCACCTGTTGTCCGGGGCCCTGACCCCACCGGATCTTCGCCCCGTCCATGGTCAGATGGCGGAGATAGTCGTCGGCCCCCTCGAACCCCTCGGGGATCGGGAAATCGGGAAGCTGGGGGTTACCGAACTCGATCTCGACGTCGGCCCGCTCGGCGATCCACAGGCTCGAGTCGCAGGCTTCGGGCAGCTCGGCCCACTGGGCCCGGACCTCGGCCGCCGACTTGAGGTAGTGCTGATCACCTTGGAACTTGAACCGATCGGGGTCGCTCATCAGCGAACCGGTCTGCACGCACAGCAGGGCGTCGTGGGAGGTGTGATCCTCCTGCTCGGTGTAGTGGGAGTCGTTGGTGACGAGGATCGGGGCTTTGAGCTTACGCGCTATCTCCAGCAGCTGGGGGTTGGTCTCGTGCTGAGCCGGGATGCCGTGATCCTGGAGTTCGACGAAGAGGTTGTCGCGGCCGAAGATGTCCTGGAGGCGGGCCGCCTTCTCCAAAGCGCCCTTCTCGTCGCCGTTCATCAGCGTCTGCAGGACGTGGCCGCCCAGACAGCCGGTGGTGGCGATGACACCCTCGGCGTGGTCGGCGAGGACCTCCCAATCGACCCGGGGCTTGTAGTAGTAGCCCTCCATGAACGCCCGCGACGCCAGTTGGATCAGGTTCTTGTAGCCGGTGTTGTTCTCGGCCAGCGCGATCATGTGGTAGTAGAGCTTCTTGCCGCCTTCGGTGCTGCCGCCCGAGTCGTCGACCCGTCCTCGACGACTGGGCCGCTCCGAGCGATGCTCGTCGGCCTGGTACAGTTCGCAGCCGATGATCGGGTTGATGTTGTGCTTCTTGCACGCCCGATAGAAGTCGAGGACCCCGTACATGTTGCCGTGGTCGGTGATACCGAGCCCCGGCATGCCGTCGGAGGCCGCTTTGGCCACCAGCTCGTCGAGCCGGGAGGCGCCGTCCAGCATCGAATACTCGGTGTGTACATGAAGATGCACGAATGACGAGTTCGACGATGCTGGCACAGACTAGACCCTTGACTTCCGACCTTGGCTTCTCGTGGCGGCTGACGCGACCACCGGCTGACCGGGTTCGCTGCCGGCCCGACCCGCCGGGCGTGTTGACGTCCACAGGCACATCCACAGGGTTTGTCCACATTCTGTGGACGAATCACATGGATGTCATTTCCTCCGAACCGATGCTACCGAGCTTGCGTCGATCGGCCAAGCCAATCCACCGACATTCCCCCATGAACCTGGCGCGACGGGGCCGGCTTCACAGGTAGACGCCGCTCCCCGGGCCCTCATTGGGGGTCCGGGCGGTCGGCAGGCCTTGTTGCGCCCGATGCATCTGTTCCAGTTGCTGACGGGCTGCGGCCTGCTGGGCGAACAGGGTGGCCTGGATGCCATGGAAGAGTCCCTCCAGCCAGCCGACGAGCTGGGCCTGCGCCACCCGCAGTTCGGCTCCGCTCGGTATGTCGTCGGCATCGAACGGAAGGGCCAGTCGTTCGAGCTCCTCACGCAGATCAGGCGACAACGACGAGGCCAACTCGCTGACCGACGTCTCGTAGATCTCCCGCAGACGGTCGCGACCCGGCTCGTCGAGTTCGGTGGAACGGACCTCCTCGAGGAGCTGCTTGATCATGGTGCCGATCCGCATCACTTTGGCCGGTTCGGACACACTTGCTCGCTCCTCGTCCTCGTGGGTGTTGTCGGCCTGGGGCGCCGGATGTTCGACGATCTCGGGTGTCTCGGGCTGGGGCAGATCAGTCATGGGTTCATCCGCTTCGGTCGGGGGTCGGGCAGCAGCCGCCGTCGGCAAGAGCTGTGAAGAGCTGTCAAGCGAAGTGTAGGTCCAACGTCGGCACGGCCGACGCTACACGATCGTTGCCACGCAGGGAACCAGCATCTCCGCAGCCGTCAAGGAACCGTGCCGCCCTACCAGCTCGAACGGACCGGTGTCGGCCGGATCGGAGTAGCCGATCGGTTCGAACGGAAGCATCGCCACATCGCCGAGCCGGTCGATGACCCCGCTCGAAATCCCGGGGCCGAACCAGCCTTCGTCGAGAATCTGATCTCTGCTGCGGATCCAGGCCTCGTGGCTGTGATGCGCAACGGCGGCCTCGACCACCCGACCGATATCGCCTCGATCGCAATGGAGCCACCGGAAACGCGCCTCGCCCGAGAGCAGGGTGACGCCGTCGAGCACGTCCTGGTTGATCGGGTGGATCCGGTCGCCGCAGTCGACCTGACCGTGATCGGCGGTGATGACGAGCGTTGTTCGCGAAGGGAGGGCGTCGACCACGTCGCCCACCATCCGGTCGACGAAGGCCAGCTCGGCCTCGTACTCGGTGCCGAGGCCGTACTCGTGTGCCACCTTGTCGACACCGTCGTAGTACGCATACACGACATCCTCGCCAGAGCGAACGACACGGGCCAGCTCGTGAACGAGGACGGCCGGCGTTCGGTAGCCGGTGAGACGCCCACCCCGAAGGTGGGCCCGGCTGAACCCCGTCGTCTGGAACTCGGCCTTGGTCACCAGGGCCATCGGCCGACCCATGAACGGGGCGTAGGGCTGGATGAGCTCGGGGGGAACGGTGGTGCGGCAGTCGGGCCGCTCGGTGCTACCCCACCGCAGCGAGTTGAACACCATGTCGTCGATCACCATCCGGTAGCCGACGATTCCGTGCTGCGACGGCGGCAGCGAGGTGGTGACCGAGGTGAGTGCCGACGCCGTCGTCGACGGGGCCACGGTTGTGATCGAGTCGCCGAGGAAGGCGCTCAGGTTGGGAAGGAGATGGCGCCAGCGGGCCATCTGCACCCAACCGAGCCCGTCCAGCACGAAGAGCACCCGAGGTCCGGGTCCGAACCGAACGGGGAGTGGGCCGGGATCAGCCGAGGTGAGGGCCGGCAGCAGGTCGGTCAGGCATCCGCGTCCGTACGCCGGGAGGATCATTCCATCCGCCGGAGAACCGTTCGGCGACTCGACGTTCGCTGGGGTTGGTTCCCGTACGACGGGTTCCGGTGTCACCTGGCTGAACCCGAGGTTGCGAGGTGGTTGTGATCCGTCATTGCATCAATTGTGCCAGCACGATCGCCGCCCAACAATGAATGAGCGAAAGTTGTTAGCCATTCGAAGCGGATCCCCGGGCGCGACGACTGACGACGGCTCGGGAAACCACTGGCCGGGCCCACAGCCGCTACCTTGGTTTACGTGAGAGTGTCCACCCGGGGCGATTACGCAAGTCGAGCGCTTCTGTCGTTGGCTCTTCATCAGGACCAATCCGGGCCGACGACGGTTCGGGACATCGCCGAGAGAACGGGCCTTCCCCAGCCATACCTGGAACAGATCCTGCTTGCGTTGAAGGGCGCCGGCCTGGTCCGTTCAAAACGCGGTGTCGGCGGAGGCTACGTGCTGGCCCGACCACCGGCCGAGATCAACCTGGCCGAGATTCTGCGGGCCGTCGACGGGCCCATCGTGCTCGGCGACTTCGGCGACCCTCACACCGACGGGGCCTGCGACCACGAGGGCCAGTGTGTGCTGCTGTCGATCTGGCATTCGATCGGCAACGAAATGAAGCAGCGGCTGGAGACCTTCTCGCTGGCCGACATCGCCGCCATCGCCGGAGGTGGCCAGCCCTGGCCCACGTCCTCGTGACAAACGGGGAGGCGGAAGTTCCGGCCGAGGCGGCCCGCCCGGTCGAACAGGCCATCCGTCGACGGCGGATGATTCGGTCGTTCGCCCCCGAGCCACTGGACCCCGACCTCGTCAGCCGCCTCCTCGACACGGCCCGCCGAGCTCCGTCGGCCGGCAACTGCCAGGCCGCGGGATTCATCCTGCTCGACACGCCAGAACTCATCGCCCGCTACTGGGACACCACGCTTCCGCCGCCACGGCGTGACGGCTTTCGCTGGCAACAGCTCCTGGACGCCCCCGTCCTCGCCATCGTCACCACCGAACCCGATCGTTACCCGGCGCGATACACGGAGCCCGACAAGGTCGCCTCGGGCCGAACCTCACCGGATCGATGGCCTGTCCCCTACTGGTGGGTCGACGCCGGCGCGGTGGCCCAGAACCTGCTCCTCCTGGCCGTCGAGGAGGGGCTCGGGGCTTGCCTGTTCGGTCCGTTCGATCACGAGGCGGCGCTCAAGGAGGAGTTCGGTGTCGACCCATCGCTCCGCCTCGTGGCCACCATCGCCCTCGGTCATCGCCTCGACCCCGCTGCCCCCGAGGAGCCGGGGCGTTCGGCCGGACGCGCCCGACGATCGCTTGACGAGCTGATCATCCGTCCGAGGTCTCGGTCGTCTCGGCCTCCAACCGGCTGACAACGGCGGCCAGGTCGGCCGGCAGCGCCGACTCGAATTGCATCGTCTCGCCGGTGCGGGGATGCTCGAATCGCAGCTCGGCCGCGTGAAGGAACGGCCGGTCGAGCGGTAGGCCGAGGCGGGCTCCGCCGTAACGATCATCACCTACGACGGGATGGTCGATGGCGGCGAAGTGGGCCCGGATCTGATGGGTCCGACCGGTTTCCAGCCGGCATTCGACAAGGGAGCAGCGCGGATGGGTGAAGCGGCGAACGACCCGGTAGTGGGTGCGTGCCGCCTTACCGTCGGCCACGACGGCGCGACGGGTCGGATCCCGGGGTGAGCGACCCAATGGAGCATCGATGATCCCGGCATCGGATTCGACGTCCCCGACAACAAGCGCTCGGTAGAGCCGTCCGACCGAGCGTCCGGAGAACTGATCGACGAGATGCCGGTAGGCCTCGTCGTTGAGCGCGACGACCAGCAGGCCTGACGTGCCGCGGTCGATCCGGTGGACGACGCCGGGGCGCTCCGACGCAGGGTCGGCGGCGGCCAACTCACGGAGGGCCGGGAACCGGCTGAGCAGTCCTTGGATGAGCGTCCCGTCGGTGACCCCCGAGCCGGGGTGAACGACCAAACCCGCCTGCTTGTCGACCACCACGATGTCGTCGTCCTCGTACACGACCGTCGTCGGCACCGTGGAATCGGCTTCCAGCGAATCGTCGAACTCGGCAACCTCGATGACCACGACGTCGTTGACGCCGACCCGCTGGGACGGCTTGTCGGGCACTGCGGCTCCCAGAGTCACCTTCCCGGTCTCCAGGAGGGCCAGCGCCTGACTACGGCTCACACCGGCAACCATGGCCACCACCCGGTCGATGCGCTGCCCGGCGAGGGCCGGCGGGATCGTTTCGGTGATGATCCGCTCGGCGGTCACCCGCTGTGATCCGCGGCCGACGGTTGGTGTTCCGGTGACGGTGGCGCGTCGTCGGGGTCGGGTTCGGAACGGAGCCATGCCAGCGCCACGAACCCGATCACCCCGCAGACGACGGCGGCGTCGGCCACGTTGAACACGGGCCACCAGCCGAGGTCCACGAAGTCGACGACGGCACCGGACCCGAAGCCGTCGTCGGCCCGGGTGACCCGATCGATGAGGTTGCCGATGGCGCCACCGGCGACCAAGCCGAGCAGGACCGGTCCGAGCCGGTCCTGCCGCCGAGCAGCCGCGACGAGCAGTGCCACCGTGATGACGCTGACGAGAATGCCGAGGATCTGCCCGAACCCCTGCCCGCGGGCGAAGGCGGCCCCGGTGTTGAACACCAGGTGGAGCCGGGCCCCCGCGATAAGATCGATGCAGGCGTCGGGTGTATCGCAGGAGCCCGGGAGCAGCCGATCGAGGGCCCACTGCTTGGTCAGCTGATCGACGACGGCAACCGCCGACACAACCGGCAGAGCCCATCGGAGACCGCCGAGGCGACGACGGGTCAGAACATCGACGTCTTGTGCTTCACGCATACCGAGGCTTCGGGAATGGCCTCAAGCCGTTCTTTGGGAATGATGTCGTCGCCGGCCAGGCACAGGCCGTAGGTCTTGTTGTCGAGCCGCTCGAGCGCCGCATCGATGTCGGCCACCGACTGGCGGGCGGCGGCGGACAGCGCAAGGTCGCGGTCACGTTCGACGGCGATGGTGTCGCCCTCGCCGGATTCCTCGTCGAACTGGACGTCGCCGGGCTCGCGATCGGCCATCAGAGCGGCGGCCTCCGCCGCCAAGCGATCAGCACTCGAGGTGTAGTTGGCCCGCTCCTCCAGCAGGCGTTCGCGCTGCTTGGCCAGCCACTTCGCATCGTGAAGATACTTGTAGCTCTTGGGAATCGTGCGTTCCGACGGGTCGGTGGGGGTGGTCGATCTCGTCACCTTGTTCCTCGTGGTCGTGGATCCTGATTTGGTGGAGGATCGGCGTGAACTCGTGCCGCGTGGAGCCTGTTTCTTTGTGCTTGTCCGCGGTGCGGCCTTCTTCGCCGACGCCTTCTTCGTTGCTCTGGTGCCGCCCGCAGCCTTCTTGGTCGTGGTGCTTGCGGCAGACTTGCGAGTGGTCTTCTTCGTTGCCTTCTTCGTGGTTTTGCTGGCGGCCTTCCTGGTTGCCTTCTTTGTCGTCTTCTTCGCCGGCGCGGACTTCTTGGCCGGCGCCTTCTTGGCCGGCGCGGACTTCTTGGCCGGCGGCTTCTTTGTCGTCTTCTTCGCTGGCGCGGACTTCTTGGCGGGCGCCTTCTTCGTGGGCTTTCGAGCCGACGCTCCGGTTGCCTTCTTGGCCGCTGCTCCGGTGGACTTCTTGACAGGTGCCTTCTTCGTCGACTTGGCGGTCGCCTTCTTCGCAGGGGTGCGCCCGGAAGATTTCTTGGCCGACTTCTTGGCCGTTGAGCGTTTCGTTGCCACGTTGCCGTCGCCTTCTCTGCATTCCGACCGGGACGGATCTCATCCACTGAGGGGCCACGGCGAACCGACGCAACCTCTCGTCCACCCCGTGGGGCGGCACGGCCAATAGGTCGGCGTATTGTAGAGGCAAGCCAGGCCATCCGCAACGACACGGCTTCCTGTCCGTTCGACGCGGCGTCGGCAAGGCTACTCCTGGCATCATCATGGCCACCGGCGGAACACCCGATCGATGCAAAATGGCCGAGTTCCACGGTCCGACAGGGATATCGTGACCTCATGGTTTCTCGTCAGTCACCCCCCTACCCTTCAGTTCCCTCGCGCCCCGATTACCCGGCGATCGAGCGAGCGATTCTGAAGCGCTGGGAGGACGAGGACACCTTCGCCGCCTCGGTCGAGCAACGACCTCCGGCCACCGAGGGCGGCAGTCAGTACGTGTTCAACGACGGTCCACCGTTCGCCAACGGACTGCCCCACTACGGCCACCTGCTCACCGGCTATGTGAAGGATGTCATCCCCCGCTTCCAGACCATGCGGGGAAACCGGGTCGAGCGCAACTTCGGTTGGGACTGCCACGGCCTTCCCGCCGAGATGGAGACCGAAAAGGAGCTGCGGATCAGCGGTCGGCGGGCCATCACCGACTACGGCATCGACAGGTTCAACCAGGCCTGTCGCACCTCGGTGCTTCGCTACACGAAGGAATGGGAGTCCTACGTCACCCGCCAAGCCCGCTGGGTCGATTTCGACAACGACTACAAGACCATGGATCGCGACTACATGGAGTCGGTGATCTGGGCCTTCAAACAGCTGTGGGACAAAGGCCTCGTCTACGAGGCCTACCGGGTCATGCCCTATTCCTGGGGGGCGGAGACGCCGCTGTCGAACTTCGAGATCCGCCTCGACGACGCAACCCGACCGCGCCAGGACCCCGCGCTGACCGTCGGCTTTCGGTTGCACCCGGCAGCCGGCGACCCGGGTCCGATGACCATCCTGGCGTGGACCACCACTCCGTGGACGCTGCCTTCGAACCTGGCACTCGTCGCGGGCGCCGACATCGACTACGCCGTCGTCCCGGCCCCCGACGGCAGCCCGTTCACCGGTCACCTCGTCCTCGCCAAGGCCACCCTCGAGCGCTATCAGGTCGAACTTGGCGACGATGTGACCCCGACCATGGTCCTGAAGGGCTCCGACCTCGTCGGCCGTCGTTACGAACCGCTGTTCCCCTACTTCGAGGGCTGGGCCAACGCATTCCAGGTGCTGGCCGACGACTACGTCGACACCGGCGAAGGAACCGGCGTGGTCCACACCGCTCCCGGTTTCGGCGAGGACGATCAGCGGATCGGCGAAGCCAACGGGATCGCACTCGTCGTCCCCGTCAACGACGAGGGTCGCTTCACCACCGAGATCACCGACTTCGCCGGCCAGAACGTGTTCGACGCCAATCCCGAGATCATCCGCTGGTTGAAGGAGCGGGACCGGGTGTTCCGCCACGAGACCTACGACCACAACTACCCCCACTGCTGGCGGACCGACACGCCGATCATCTATCGGGCCATCAACTCCTGGTACGTGAAGGTGACCGAGATCACCGACGAGCTGCTCGAGGCCAACCAGAAGATCAACTGGATCCCCGAACACGTCCGCGACGGACAGTTCGGCAAATGGCTGGAGGGCGCCCGCGACTGGTCGATCAGCCGCAATCGGTTCTGGGGCTCCCCCATCCCGATCTGGCGAAGCGACGATCCCGCCTTTCCTCGCATCGACGTCTACGGAAGTCTGGACGAGATCGAGGCCGACTTCGGCGTGCGCCCCGACGACCTGCACCGACCGTTCATCGACGAACTGGTCCGACCGAACCCCGACGACCCGACCGGCCGCTCCATGATGCGGCGTGTCCCCGAGGTGCTCGACTGCTGGTTCGAGTCGGGTTCGATGCCCTTCGCCCAGCTTCACTACCCCTTCGAGAACGTCAAGCGGTTCGAGGATCACAACCCGGCCGACTTCATCGTGGAGTACATCGCCCAGACCCGCGGCTGGTTCTACACCATGCATGTGCTGTCGGTGGCGCTGTTCGGCGAACCGGCCTTCTCCAACGTGATCTGTCACGGCGTGGTGCTTGATTCCGAGGGCCTCAAGCTGTCGAAGAAGCTTCGCAACTACCCCGACCCGCTCGAGGTGTTCGAGACGGTCGGCTCCGACGCGCTTCGGTGGTATCTCATGAGTTCGCCGATCCTGCGCGGCCTCGACCTGCGCATCGAGAAGGACGGCTCCGACGTTCGGGAGGTCGTCCGCCAGGTCCTGAATCCGATCTGGAGCGCCTACAGCTTCTTCACCCTCTACGCCAACGCCGACGGCTACCGGGCGTCGATCCGCACCGATTCGAACGACGTGCTGGACCGTTACATCCTGGCCAAGACCCGGGAGATGGTCGAGGCGACCACCCAGTACCTCGACGCCTACGATCTCGCCGGCGCCTGCGAGTCGATCCAGGGATTCCTCGACGCGCTGACGAACTGGTACATCCGACGAAGTCGGGAGCGGTTCTGGAACAGTGAGGGTGACGGCTCGAAATCGGTCGATGCCGACGCGCTCGACACCCTGTACACCGTGCTCGTCACCCTGACCAAGACGGCGGCCCCCCTGCTGCCCTTCATCACCGAGGAGATGTGGAGCGGCCTGGTCGACGGGCGCGAGCGCCAGTCGAGCGTCCATCTCCAGGACTGGCCCGATCCCTCCGCCCTTCCCGCCGATCACGACCTGGTGTCGGGCATGGATCGGATCAGGGCCGCCGCATCGACGGCGCTGTCGTTGCGTGACTCACACGGGTTGCGTATCCGCCTGCCCCTGGCGCGGGCCGTGATCGCCGGAGCCGACGTCGATGACCTCGCGCCCTTCACCGACCTGCTGGCCGATGAGATCAACGTCAAGTCGGTCGAGTTGACCGACGACGTCACCGAGTTCGGCTCCTTCCGCCTGCAACCCAACGGGCGAGTGCTCGGTCCCAGACTCGGTCCCGAGGTCCAGAAGGTCATCAAGATGGCGAAGGCCGGCGACTGGACGGCCAACGCCGACGGCACCGTCACCGTCGGCGACCAGGTGCTGCAGACCGACGAATTCGATCTGCGGCTCCAGCCTCTCGACGGCGTGACCGCCGCGGCGCTGCCCGACAACTCGGCCGTCGTCGTGCTCGACACCGACGTGACCCCGGAACTCGAAGCCGAGGGTCGCGCACGCGACCTGGTTCGGGTCATCCAACAGGAGCGCAAGGATCGTGATCTGCAGGTCACCGACCGGATCCGACTGACCCTCGATCTACCCGAGACACTGGCCAACTCCCTCCAGCCGCACCTGGGCTGGCTGCAGAGCCAGGTACTCGCCGTGGAGCTGGCCGAGGGTCGGAACCTGGCGGCGACGGCCAAGATCGACGGTCGGGAGATCGGTTTCGATTTCGAACCGGTCGGCCGGCAGTAGCCCAGCCGGTGCCGAACAGGCCCGGTTCAGGGCCGAGTGAAAGCGCGCCCTGGAGAGTTGCGAAAAAGGACTTCGGCCTCTTCGAAAGAGAGCCGTGTTGGGCAATGCATGAAGGGGTACAGGAGATCAAGTGCATGAGGAGGTCAACGATGCAGTACGCATACGTGGTGACGTGGAATGGTGCCGTGCCGGGTCGCGAGATGAAGGCGATCGAGTACGGAGCGGAGGTCCAGGAATACTGGGGCAAGCTGGCGGCCGAGGGCCAGTGCAGCGAGCCGGAGATGTTCTTCTTCCCCGACGGTCATGGCATGTGGATGGTGAAGGGCGAGTTCGAGACCCTCGAGCAGCTCTGGTACACCGACGAAGGGCAGCGCCTGGTCGTCAAAGGCCGCTGGTTGCTCGAGGACTTCGGCTACGAACTCGTTCAGACCGGCAACGCCGCTGACCAGTACCTGGCCGTCTTCGCCGACGTCGGCAGGGAGTTGGCGCTGGCCTGATCCAGGCAACGACACAACGCGTCACTTCATACGTCAGGCCCCACCTGAACCCGCAGGTGGGGCCTGGGGTTGAAAGCCCGTCTCGTGAGGGAGTACGACTGGGAAAAGGGTCTTCGAAGGGCGACACTCATTGGATATGATCGATACGACGATCCCTTGGATCGGTGGCGACAGCGGACAGACCGAGGAGTGACCGAGCCGTTGAGGCAATTGAGCAAGGCGTTGTTCGCCGTTCTGCTTCTGCCAACAGCGTGCGGCTCCTTGCTCTCGACCCAAAC
>JAOTVU010000203.1 GCA_029863385.1 Acidimicrobiia bacterium | reverse complement strand
CCTGGCCGTGCCGGCCGTCGCCTTGACGGTCGGATGGCGTTGGTCCTTCGCCATCGCGCTGGTCCTGCCTCTGATCGCGATCTCCGCCGCGTCCATCGCCACGCCCCGGGCTGCCGAGGCCCGCCCGGCCCGGTCACCTTCAGCTCCCTTCGTGGCCCCGGCTGCCCTGCGGCTCCTCGCCGTGGGCGGCGCTCTGTCGGCGCTCAGCATCGGAGCGCTCCACGGATTCGCCGTCGTCTCGGCCGTCCGTTCGGGGATCTCCGAGGGCCCTGCCGGTCTACTCCTGGCCGTCTCCAGTCTCTTGGCGATCAGCGTGCGCGTCGTCGTCGGGTGGCGCATCGATAAGGTCGATAGCGACGGTTTCACGTGGGCTGTGGTGATGATGGCCGTGGGCAGCGCGGGCTATGCCCTGCTCGCTGTGCAGTCGGCGGCGCTGGTGCCCGTTGGAATGTTCCTGGCCTATGGCGCTGGCTGGGGGTGGCCGGGACTCTTCCAGTACGCAATCACCCAGACATTCCATGTCAAACCCGCGAGCGCCACGGGTATCACCCAGACCGGGTTCGCCAGCGGTACGGCGTTGGGTCCTATCGGCTTCGGGTTCGTCGCCGATCGCCTTGGGTATGGCTGGTCCTGGTCGGCCGTCGTGGTTTCGAGCCTGCTGGCGGCGGCGTTGACCGATGTTGCCGCACGGCGGTTGAGGGCAACGCTGGTGACGTGAGGCGTCGGTCCTGGTCACGCCGCAGGGCGGTCGGCAGAGCGCCATGATCGAGGTGACGGTCCACCGGGCGTCGCAACGCCGCAGGATCAGGTGACCGCTCTGAGCAGAGCGGTCACGGTCACGGCGAGCCCGACGACCACCAGGATCGGTGCCCTCGCTGCGATCGCGACCGCAGCGACGGCAACACCCAAGGCCCGGGCATCCACAACGACGGCATCGCCTGAGGTGAAGGTGGCCAGTGCGACCAGCCCGCCGAGCACCGCCGGTGCGACGTACCCGATGACCCGCAGGCCGGTTGGGGACTTCGCCAGCCAACCCGATGACGAGGAGCCGATCCATCGCATCGCGAAGGTCTGCACGGCCACGATCGCCACGAGTGTCCAACCCCTCACGGGGCCGACTCTTCGTTCGTCGTGTCGTGCCGGCGAAGACCGACGAGGGCGCCGACGGCGGCGGCCACGACGGGCAGGCCCCGCGGCAGCCACCCATAGGTGGCGAGCACCATGGTGAGCCCGATGAGACCCGCCCACCGGGCCCGCGGATCTCTGCGCAACTGGGGCGCGAGCAGCGCCAGGAACAGTGCCGGATAGGCGGCGTCGATCCCATAGGTGGTCGGATCCCCGATGAGGGCGCCACCCCATACCCCGGCTGCGGTGCCCAACACCCAGCCGGCCGTGACCGTGACCCCGGCCGAGAGGTAACGGAGTCGGTTGACCGTGCCGTCAGGTCCGTACCCCAGGACGACACCCTGGTCGGTGAGGAGGTGCACTTCGAACAAGCGGCGAGGGAAGTGCGCCGAGAGGGATCGCCCGGCAGCAGCCCCGAGTGGAAGGTAGCGCAGGCTCAGGGCCAGGCCCGCCATCGACGCCGTCAGCAGCGAGGCCCCGGCTCCGAACGCCGTGACCGAGGCGAATTGGGTGGCGCCCGCCATGACCACGAGCGACATGATGACGGCCTGCACACCGCTGAGTCCGGCGTCGCGGGCGAGGAAGCCGAAGCTGACGCCGAACAGGAGGACCGTGATGCCGATGACGGCGAGCGTCCGAGCGAACTCGCCCCTCACGGGATCAGTCGACCGCCCTCGACCAGACGCCGGCCGTCGACCGTCAGTGACGCCTGCCGCATCGTCATGTCGAGGTGGATGGGGGCCCGGACGGTCCCGCCGAGGTGCACGTCGGCTCCGAGAGCGAAGCTCACGCACCCGAGGGTGTGGGTGTCTTCGGCCGGGCCGGCCCGGCCCGCAGCAGTGCACTTTCGGTTCGTCCCGAGCCCGAGCTCGGTGAGGTGGTAGACGTCGGGATGGTCGAGGTCCTCGAGGAACGCACCCAGGCGGGCGGCCTCCACGCCCCCGCTGACGTCGGTCACCCGCCCGGCCTCCACCGTGAAGACGATCGGGTCCAGCAGCTCCTTGAACTCGGGAACATTGACGCTGCGATCGATCACGAGGGTCCCCTCAGCGGTCGCCTGATTGGGCACGGTCGAGATCTGCCCGCTCGGCCAGATCTCGAGGCCACCGAAGCCCTTGCCGTCCTCGTGGATGCCCGAGGACCAGTTCACCCGACGATCGCCGATCTGGAGACGGAGATCGGTGCCGGCCGGTGACGTCACAGCCACCTCGTGGCCGGTTCGGATCGCTTCACCGATCCGGGACGTCGTGTCGTGGAGCTCACGGACCTCATCCATCGACCCGGGAAGCAGCCGCAGGGCGGCGTCACCGTCGAGGTAGGGCAACCAGCCGATGCGGGTCTCGGCCTTCGCAACCTCCAGAAAACGAGGATCGAAGAGCAGCTCGAGGTCGCCGTTGATGATGACCGCGGCGTCAGCCGCCCGCAGCGCCTCGAGTGCCGGCCGGGGCAGACGGGGGGTGCCATCGGCCATCGAGCCCGCCGCGAAGTGCCCGAAGATGTGCATGGAGACGAACCGGACCGGCCGATAGCTCGTGACGACCGGCTCTGCTCCGGCGGCGGCAGCCGCGGTGGCGAAGGCCTTGACGAGGGCGGGGTCGGCCGTGTCGTCGGCCAGCACCACCACCTGCTCGTCGGGCCGAACGTGCAGGCAGGCCTCCAGACAAAGCGCGGCACATCGGAAAAGTAGCTGGTTCATGATCGGTCCCCCGGTTGAGTTGAAGGACCCAATCCTATACAGTCCCGGTTGCCCGGCCCGGAGGAAGGATGAGGCGTTGGCCATCGACATCGGACCGATCGGCATCTTCAGCGGCCACCTCAACCTGCAGCCCAGCGCTGTCGCTGGTTCGGTCGTACGCGAACTGGAGGAGCTGGGTTACGGAGCGGTGTGGATTCCCGAGTCGGCCGGCAAGGAGGTCTTCACCCACTGCGCCACCTTGCTGGCGGCCACGTCTCGCATCGCGGTCGTGCCGGCGATCGCCAACGTCTGGGCCCGCGACCCGATGGCAATGGCCAACGCCGCCCGGACCCTCCGCGAAGCCTATGGCGAGCGGTTCGTCCTCGGCGTCGGGATCGGTCATCGCCCTTCCGTCGAGCTCCGGGGCCACCGCTACGAACGTCCCCTGGCGAGCCTGCGGGCCTATCTCGCCGCGATGAAGGACGCACCATTCCGGTGGCCGGAGCCGGTGCCCCAGGTACCCATCCTGGTTGGTGCGCTCGGCCCGAGGATGCTCGAGCTGTCGGCGACGGCGGCCGATGGGGCGATCCCATACCTCGTCACCGTCGGGCACACCCGCCAGGCCCGGGCGATCATGGGCGACGACGCCTTTCTGGCCCCCGAGCAGGCCGTCGTCCTCACCGAAGATGCCGAGACGGCGCGACGCGTGGCGCGGGAACACGCGGCAACCTATCTCTTGTTGGGGAACTACCGGCGATCGCTGCGGCGTCAAGGCTGGTCGTCTGCGGATCTCAACGCCGGTGGGAGCGACGCCCTCATCGACGCTCTGGTGGCATGGGGTTCGCCGGCGGCCGTTGCCGAGCGCGTGCAGGCCCACCGCGAAGCCGGCGCCGACCATGTGGCCATCCAGGTTCTCGGCCCCCATCACGGCTTCTCGGCGTGGTCATATGCGTCCCTGGAACGGGCCGAGCTGCGTCGCGGAGAGCTCGATCTTCCGCTCGACGCCTACAGGGCCCTTGCGGCAGTGTTCGACTGACGAGACAGACGATCAGGTCGCAGTCGGGTCACCAGGGCTCGACGGGTGGCGCCTTGATCTCAATGAAGCGGCACCGGCTGAGGGCCTCGACGTGATGTTCGACGCCCTGTGGATGATGGAATCCGTCGCCAGGACCGACCTCGACGACCTCACCGCCGACCACGGCGCGTGCCCGACCTTCGATGACCACGCCAGCGCTATCGCAGGGATGGGCGTGGGGCGCCGATCGGGCCCCCTGCTCCATCACCACCTCCAGGACGAGCTGGTGCGGCGTTCGGGCCAGAACCTTCACCCGCACCGTTCCGGTGACCTCGGTGCCCTCGAGCTGATGCAGCTCGTGCACCTCGGCGGTGGATGACGTCCAGGCGGTCATACGTGCTCCTTGCTTGGCGGATCGAACAAAGCGGCGGCGCCGGCCACAATCCGGGGATCATCGTGCTCGATCTCCTGTCCGCTCCACTCGGGCGGGGCCGCGAGCGTCAGCCAGGCGATCGATCGACCCGGCACGTCAGGCGGCCGGAGCCGACCCTGAGAGCGGAGGTCGTGGTAGAGCTGGGCCCGCTCGGGAGCCAGCGCCGAACGGGTGTCGGCTCGAAGGGAGTCGTGCATTCCCGTGTCAACGGGGCCAGGTTGGACCGAGAGACTGGTGACCTGTGGTGCCTCGAGGGCCAGGACCTGCACCAGCATGCGGAGCCCGGCCTTGGCCACGCAGTAGGCACTGAGGCCTTCGATCGGGAGGTTCGCCGCGGTTGAGCTGAGCGCGATGAATCGTCCGCCACGCTCGACGAGATCGGGCAAGGCGGCGTGGGCCAGCCCAGCCGGGGCCAGGAGATTGACCGCCACCGAGTCCGCCCATGCGCCCATGTCTGCGGCCTCGAGCCGGTCGATCGGCTCGATCATGCCCGCGTTGCTGACGACGGCGTCGAGTGGCCCCAACGCCCGCCGCGCCACCACCACGGCCTCTGATGCGGCTCCCGGCCGGCCGAGGTCAACGGGGACGATATGGGCTCGGCCGCCGGCAGCCTCGACAGCCGAGGCGGTGGCGGTGAGGGCGGCCGAGGTCCGGGCCACGAGGGCGACGCGACAACCCTGGCTGCCGAGCCGGAGCGCGATGGCCGCGCCGATTCCGCGGGAGGCGCCGGTGACGAGAACGGTTGTGGTCACGATGCCACCAGGGCGTCAGCGAGCTGATCCGCAGCCGGTTGACACTCCCGGGCGATCGTTGTCCGGTCGAGCCCAAAGAGGCTGGCCTCGACCCAGGCAACCGGCAACGCTGACATGCCGAACGTCTCACAGACGCTGGCTACGACGTCGTCGACGGCTGCCGTGCACAGGACGGCGGCGGGCTTGCCGAGGCGGTCGAACCAGATGGCATCACGGACGCCGCGCGTGATACAGGTCACGCAATCGCCACCGACGACCACGATTCCATCGTAGCGATCGGCCATGGCCGCCGACCAGCGGTCGGGCGGGTCGTTGGCCAGCGGGTCGAGGGATTCCCGACCGAATGTCGCCCCCGGAATGCGGTGGGCGATGGCATCGGCGACCGCATCCAGCATTCCCTGCCCCCACAGGCTAGCCTTGTTGAGCGTGCCATCGACGAGGCCCACGTGTGACGCCCCGTGGGGCTGCAGCGGAGGCGCCGTCGCTCGCTCACGGTGGCGGGCGGCTGTCGGGTCGACGAGCGTCCCGACAGCGTCCGGTTGAGCGGCCTCGGCGGCCTCCTCTGCGTATCCGCTGGCGTCGGGGGGCCCGCCGGAGGCCGCGTGAATCGGCGCCGTGATCGTGACCCCTTCACCGAAAATGGCGGCGCTGTAGCCACCGAAGTCGCCACCGGCGACGAGCACGGTCAGCCGGTCGGGGCCGTCCATGATGGCAACAGGATCGGTGGGGGCGAGCCCGTACAGCCATGTCGGAGGGAGAAGCTCGTCGATATAGCCGTACAACCCGCGTCCTTCGAGCCGCTCCCGGGGCAGACGGGCCTGTTCCCATATCCGTTCGGCCACATCGGTGCGGCTCAGGCCCGCGGCGGCGAGAGTGCGAGCGTGGTCGGGGGACAGTACCAACCAGAGGTCCTGGCGGAAGTAGGCGTTGTAGGTGCCGGGGATGGCCATCGATTCAGCGATCGTGCGCAGGATCGAGTCAGCGTCGTCGTGGCCCATGTCGGTGATGCACAACGGCGCTTCGCCGGGAAACACCGCCACGATCGACTCGTCCGGGGCCGCGCCGCGATCGATGTGCCACGACCCCCATGGGCTGGAGTCCAGGTTCTCGGTGAGGCAGTAGCTGTACTTGCCGGAGTGGCCGAGGGTCGCGTGGTCGAGGCCGCCGACGGCGTGGCTGGCGATGTTGCGCAGGACCAGGAGCAAGGCCCTGCCAATGGTGGCGTTGGCCCGGCTTGGAGAGCCGAGGGCCTCCCAACTCCCGGACATCCCGACGGCCGCTGCGACCGGGCCGCTCACGAGGAGCACCGGGGTCTGGCTACTGGCGGTCGTCATGACGCGGTCGAGGTTGAACCTCGGGTCGGCGACGGCCCGAACCGCTGCTTCTACGATCGGGAGATAGGCCGGGAGACAACCGGCCATGACGGCGTTGGCCGCTATGTTGCCGAGGGTCGCCTCACATCCCGAGGGATCCAGCACGGCAACGACATCATCGCGCTGATCCCAACGGCTGCCGAGCATCTGCGAGACCCGGGCCTCGGTAGGGGGCACGACCGGCAGCCCATCGGTCCATCCCTGCCGATAGCAGTGCTCGATCAGGTTGTTCATCGCCTCTCGAACAGCGCCAGCACATCCGGTCGCAGGGGCGCATGGAACTCGAGAGCCTCGGCGTCTTCGAGCGCCTTGGCGGTGTGGCGGACGCCCTTGGGGTGGTACCAGGTCGAACCGGGGCCAAGCACCTGCTTCGTGTCGCCCACCTGCATCTCCACGCGGCCCGACAGAATGTAGCCAATGCTTTCGTGATCTGGGTGGAGGTGTCCGTCCTGATCAAACCCGGCTTTCAATGACAGACGCACCAGCATCACTCCCTCCCCGACGGTGACCAGCTCGCCCTCTCCCTCACCCTTGACCGTTCTACCGGCGATCTCGGCGCCGCCGAACTGGGCGGTCGCTCCCTCGCCGGCGGGCACGGCGAAGGATGGGCGGTTCGAATTGGTATCCATGGAAACTCCAGACTCTGATCGTTGGGGTTGTGTCGACTCTACAACAGCGTCTCTGAGGGCGTGAGGGGAAGTCGATCCACACTTGCCGGTGCTCGATCACCGGGCTACAGTCCGGTTGCTTCGCCGGGTTTCGATTCGAAAGGTTTTGCCGATGGACATTGCCCGCGTGACCGGTTCGGTCGTC
>JAOTVU010000056.1 GCA_029863385.1 Acidimicrobiia bacterium | reverse complement strand
CTGAACTCGGCGGGCGCCTCGGCGATCTCACGCACGACGATCTCGGGACCAAGCCGGCTGTTGACCGACCGCTGGATCCGGTCGAGCTCGACGACGCCGTCGGGCATCGTGAACGAGAGCACCTGACCATGGGCGTGGACACCGGCGTCGGTCCGACCCGACATGACGATCTCGGGCTTGGTGCCGATCAGCGGTTCGATGACCCGCTCCAACTCCCCCACCACGGTTCGCACCCCCGGATTGGGTGCCAGCCCTCGGAAGTCGGTCCCGTCATACGCGACGACGAGCCGAACGTTTGTCCTCGGCTCGTCGTTAGCAGTCATCCAAAGACCGAAATTCGCAGGTGACACTGAGTTTGTCACCCGAGCTGCACAGAACGCTATTACACCAGTTCGATGCGGGCCATCGGGGCGTTGTCGCCCTGACGAGGACCCATCTTCAGGATCCGGGTGTAGCCACCGGGACGGCTGGCGTAACGAGGACCGACCTCGTCGAACAGCTTGGTGGTCATCTCCACGTCACCCAGGTAGGCGAGGACCTGGCGGAAGTTGTGCAGGCCGCCCTTCTTGGCTTTCGTGATCAGCCGCTCGGCAACCGGCCGCATGGCTTTCGCCTTGGCCTCGGTGGTCTCGATGCCTTCGGCCGCCACCAGCGAGGCGACGAGGTTGGCCATCATGAGCTTCTGATGTGATGAGCTTCCGCCGAAACGACGGGCTTTGCGAGGGGTTCCAGGCATGGTGTGATCCTTGTCGTCCTAACTACCGCGAACCGCGCAGGGTCAGGCCACGCTCGTCGAGCTTGGCGATGACCTCGTCGAGCGACTTCTGGCCGAAGTTGGTGATGGCCAGGAGATCGTCCTCGTTCTTCGTGAGCAGCTCACCGATGGTGTTGACCTGGGCCCGCTTCAGACAGTTCCGGGGGCGCTCCGACAGGTCGAGATCCTCGATCGGGAGATCGAGATCGGGCGAACCGGAGGCGGCGGCCGGAGCTTCGCCCAGGGTCAGGCCCTCGGGCTCCTCGCTCATCTCCTCGATGAGCTGGAACAGCGAGCGAACGGTGGCGCCGGCCGAAGCCAACGCGTCACGCGGTGCCAGGGAGCCGTCGGTCTCGATGTCGAGGATGAGCTTGTCGAAGTCGGTCGACTGGTCGACGCGGGTCGGCTCGACGGAGATCGAAACCCTGCGGACCGGGCTGAACACGGCATCGATCGGGATGACACCGATGGTGTTGGACTCGCTGGCCCGGCTGGACGGCAGCCAGGCTCGACCGCGCTCGACGGTCAGATCGATGGCGAGACGGCCCTGCTCGGTCATGGTGGCGATCAGCGTGTCGCGGTTGAGAATCTCGACCTCGGGAGGGCAGGCGATGTCACCGGCGGTGACCGAACCCGGGCCACGAGCGTCGAGACGGAGGACAACCGGCTCCTCGCTCTCGCTGGTGAGCACGATGTCCTTGATGTTCAGGATGATGTCGGTGACGTCCTCGATGACACCCTTGATGGTGTCGAACTCGTGCAGGGCGTCGTCAAACCGGACGGTCGTGACCGCAGCACCGGGGACCGACGAGAGCAATGCCCGGCGCAGCGAAGTGCCGAGGGTGTGACCGAACCCGGGCTCCAACGGACTGACCGCGAACTTGCCGCGGCTCGACTCTCCGTCATCGAGCTGTTCGACTGTGGGTCGCTGAATAACCAGCATCTGAAGGGTTTCCTTTGTCGGGGTAGGGCATGGGCGGTTGCGGACTTGTGTTGCGCGAGTTCTGGCCGGAGGCCGGAACTCGGGGTCGAGGGCCGGAGGCCCCGACACGCGATCACACAGTTATTTCGAGTAGAGCTCGACGATCAGCTGCTCGCGCAGCGGGACATCGATTTGCTCACGGATCGGTTCGGAGTAGACCTTGATGGCGAACTCGCCGTCACGTTCCAGCCAGGCCGGCGGCGTGCGGTCGAGGACGTCCTTGTTCCAGACGACGATCGGATTGGTGCGGGTCTTTTCCTTGATCTGGATCACGTCGCCCTTACGCACCCGGTAGGACGGCACGTTGACCCGGGATCCGTTGACCAGCACATGACCGTGGGACACGAACTGGCGGGCCTGCGGACGGGTTGCACCCCAACCTGCCCGGTACACCACGTTGTCGAGACGCAGCTCGAGGAACCGGAGCATGTTCTCCCCGGTCACTCCCTGACGACGGGACGCCTCCTGGTAGACCCGGCGGAACTGGCGCTCGGTCAGACCGTAGGTGAAGCGGGCCTTCTGCTTCTCCTGGAGCTGGATGAGGTACTCGCTCTGGTTGCCCCGACGGCGGGTTCGACCGTGGATGCCGGGGGGATACGGCCGCTTGTCGAGGGCGATCTCCTCACCCTTCGTGCCGAAGATGTTGGTGCCGAGGCGGCGGGATACTCGGGCCCGGGGGCCGGTGTAGCGTGACATGTCAAACCCTCCGACGCTTTGGGGGACGGCAGCCGTTGTGGGGAACGGGAGTCACGTCCTTGATTCCCGTGACCTCGATGCCGGCGTTCTGGATCGAACGGATCGCGGTCTCGCGGCCGGAACCGGGACCCTTGACCTGCACGTCGACTTTGCGCACACCGTGCTCCATCGCCCGGCGGGCGGCGGCTTCGGCAGCCATCTGGGCGGCGTAGGGGGTGGACTTGCGGGAGCCCTTGAAACCAACGTTGCCGGCCGAGGACCACGACAGGATGTGACCCTCGCGATCGGAGATTGCGATGATGGTGTTGTTGAAGCTCGACTTGATGTGAGCGATGCCGTGGGTGACGTTCTTGCGTTCCCGACGACGGGGGCGACGACCGCCTGCGCTTGGTTTGGCCATTACTTGGTTGCTTTCTTCTTGCCGGCCACCGTCTTCTTCGGGCCTTTGCGGGTACGGGCGTTGGTCTGGGTGCGCTGACCGCGAACCGGCAGACCCTTGCGGTGACGGATGCCCTGATGGCAGCCGATCTCCATCTTCCGCTTGATGTCCTGTGACACCTCGCGGCGGAGGTCACCCTCGGTCTTCAGGTTGGAGTCGATCCAGGCTCGGATCCGCATGACCTCTTCCTCGGTCAGATCCTTGACCCTGGTGTTCGGGTCGACGCCGGTGGCCTCGGTGATGGTCTGGGCCGTCGAGCGCCCCACGCCGAAGACGTAGGTGAGGGCCACCTCGGTGCGCTTGTCGCGGGGGATGTCAACGCCGGCTATGCGGGCCATATCAACCTTGCCTCTGCTTGTGTCGCGGGTTCTCGCAGATAACCCGGATCGTGCGATTACGCCGGATCACCTTGCACTTTTCACACATTGGTTTGACGCTGGGGCGAACCTTCATCGCAGTGTCCTACTTGGTTGGATTCCTGTGGTGTGGGCACCGGCTCGGGACCGGAGGCGGCCGGTGAACCGATAAGAACTGACTAACTGGGTTGGTACCGTGCGGACACAGCTCGCGGCCTCGGTGGGCCGAAGGTGCCGTGGTGGCGTGCGCCGCAAGCGCGGAGCATGTCGGTTGAAGGGCACGGGAGAAATCCGCCGTTCGGCCGAGTCTCCACCACCCGGGTTCGACCTGAGGGGCCGACCTACTTGTAGCGGTAGGTGATCCGTCCGCGGGTGAGATCATACGGCGTGAGCTCGACCTGGACTTTGTCACCCGGAAGAATACGGATGTAGTGGCGTCGCATCTTTCCGGAGATGTGACCCAAAACGGTATGACCATTCTCGAGTTCGACCCGGAACATGGCGTTCGGGAGCGACTCGGTGATGGTTCCTTCAAGGACGATCGTATCTTCTTTATGCTTTGGCAGGACGAGACCTTTCGTTCGAAGTTGCACGGTCGATACGTCGACGATGCCGGCAGGAGTGCGAAACGCAGGCTCCAAAAGCACCGCAACAGACCAACAAACCATGCTACTGGCCTCGAATTGCCGCCACAACACGCGGTTGGCCAAGATCCCGGCCGGTATGCGGCCGGACCGGCGGGCCCGCGAACACCCGTTGGAGCACGGGCGACGGACCGGGTCAGAACTTCAGCCGGCGCCCCGGTCTCCCGGCCCGGACAACCCTGTTTCCTCCTGCCTCGGTTCCGGCTCCCCGGCTTCCGGCCCGGGAAGCGGTCGCTCCGCGGGCTCCTGCTCACCGAAGGTCCTATGCCCAACGCCCTGCTCGCCGACAAGCGGCACGAAGCGCACGCCGCCCAGGTCCTCGATGTCGTAGTGGTCGCGTGATCGGATGAGACGTAAGAGGCGTTGCTCGCCCCGACGATGGCCGACCGGCATGATCAACCGGCCGCCTTCGGCCATCTGCGCTCGAAGCGCGGGGGGAACCGACGGTCCGGCTGCGGTCACGACGATCGCGTCGTAGGGAGCCAGCTCGGGCCAGCCGAGTGAGCCGTCGCCCTGGACGACCTGTACGTTCGAGATGCCGAGCGCGGCAAGGCGAACGGCCGCAGCCCGGGCCAGCGACCCGTGACGTTCGATCGTCACGACCGACCGGGCCAGGTGACCGAGGACGGCGGCACCGTAGCCCGAACCCGTACCGATTTCGAGAACGTGATCCTCGGGCTGGATCATCGCCGCGTCGGCCATCAGGGCCACCATGAACGGCTGGCTGATCGTCTGACCGTGGCCGATCGGAAGCGGTCGGTCCTCGTAGGCGGAATCCGCCAGCTCAGCAGCGACAAAACGATGACGGGGCACCGACCTCATGGCGTCGAGAACAGACGGCGTGACAATCCCCCGGCTACGAATCTGCGTGTCAACGAAGCTGCGGCGCTCCACAGCCCGATCCTCGGGACCGATGGCTTCGCTTGACGTGGGCTTGTGTGAGTTTCTCATCTACCGGTGAGGCGGTGGGTCGGATTCGACCGCCCCCCCACCACGGTAGGTGCGATTTCAGCGGATCGCCATCGTGGCTGCTTCGCGGACCTCGTCCAGCTTGTAACGGGAGGCCGAGAGTTCTGAGATCGAAGTCCCGGAGCGGCGCAGTTCGTTGCGGGTCCGCCAGGCGGCGAGGACGGATCGGAAGGTGAGATTCTGGATTTCGGTCATGAGGTGCGTTCTACTTCGGTTACCCATGGGGATTGCGGTCTGGTCTTGTCCGGTGCTGGGAAGCGGCTGCACTCCTTTCACCACGTCCTACGGTGTCTTCCCCCGCGCTGGATGCAGAAGAGTCTGAACGCGTCCGATCGTGGAGTCTTCCTTTCCCACCGAACAGGTTTACGATTCGGACATGGACCAACGACCGCAGACACCACCGGCTGAAACCGTCCAGCCGACCGACGGCAGCCCCTACCCCCCGTTCCCCGGGGTCGAGCCCTACGACACCGTTCGCAGTATCGACGACGAGCGGGCCCATCGCCTGCACGTCTGTGCGCTCGGCTACCGGATCTTCGGCTCGATGCGCTGGGGCCAACTCGGCGACGGTCACATCAGCGCCCGCGATCCCGAGTGGACCGACCACTTCTGGCTCCTCGACTGGGGGATTCCATTCGGACAGGCCACCGCCGATCGTCTGGTGCTGGTCGGCCCCGGAGGACGGGTCCGGGACCGATCCGGCGACTACACCGGCGCCGTCAACACGGCGGGCTACAACATCCACGCCCCCCTGCTCGAGGCTCGGCCCGATGCCGTCTCGGCCGCCCACACCCACACCCCCTACGGCACCCCGTGGTCGGCCAACGTCTCGCCGTTTCTTGCCATCAGCCAGGAGTCCTGTGCGTTCGTGTTCGACCAGGGTCTGTTCGACGACGAGGAGGTCGAGGTCCTGTCCTATGACGGCGGCAAACGGATCGCGGCGGCGACCGGCTCGGCCAAGTTGTGCATACTCCGCAATCACGGGCTTCTCACCGTCGGACACTCGGTCGAGGAGGCCGTCGGCTGGTTCGTGATGGCCGAGCGGGTCGCCGAGGTGCACGTCAAGGCCCCGAACGCCATCCCGATCTCCGACGAGGCCGCCGCGGTCGCCGCCTCTACCCTCGGCGACCCCCACGCCGGGTGGCGCCTGTTCCAGTGGTTGGGCGCCGGACTGGATTCCTAGGGGCTGCACTTCTCGACATCGCGGCAGGTTTCGGGGTTTCGGCTCCCCGATCGCCGGAACTCGAGGCGCCGGTCACCGTCCCGGCGCACCTGGATGACGCTGTGCGATAGCGTGGCCGGGTGGACGACAGCTCGATTCTCAACAGATTCCGCTCAGCCGTACACCTGCGGCGGGGGATGGCGGTCTTCGCCACGATGATCGGCGTCGTCATCTCATACTCGGCGATCCTGGTCGGTTTGAACGAGGGTCTGGCCGACGATGCGTCGCAGTCCGCCGGTTCGATACTCGGCGTCGGCCTCGGCCTGGTACCGCTGGTGTTCGGGCTGGCCGCGCTGACCACCGGTCACCCCAACGCCCTCCTGGCAGTGGCCAAATCGATGGCGCTGTGGTTGCTGGCCACACCGCTGCTGATCATCGACATCATCCTCGGGCTGACCGCGGCATTCGCCCTCGGTTTGACGAGCTCGCTCCATCACCCCAACGCTCGATGGTCCTCCCGGCTCGGGATCGTGGCGATCGTGATCGTCCTCACCGTCGTCCTGTTGATGGTCGCGCCTGCGGCCGCGCTCTTCGGCCCTCTGATCGCAACCGGCCCGGCCATCGCATTGAGCGACGACCGGGCCGTGTTGTTCGACAGGTTTTCGCGCTGAACGCTCAGCGCACGAGGGGACGGTGTCAGCCCTTCACGGCGCCGGCGAGACCACCGATGATCCGGCGCTGGAAGATCAGAACCAGCACCAGAAGCGGAATGGTGACCAGAACGGCCGCGGCCATGATCTGCCCGAATGGATCCTGCATGGTCTGTTGACCGGTGAACAGGGCGATCGCCACCGGAATGGTGCGATCGTCGGGGTTGATCGTGGTGAATGTCAGGGCGAACAGATACTCGTTCCAGGCCCCGATGAAGGCCAGCAGACCGGTGGTGACCAGCGCCGGAGCCGTCAGCGGCAACAGGATCAGACGAAACGCCTGGAACGACGTGGCCCCGTCGACCTGAGCAGCCTGTAACAGGTCACCGGGTAACGTTCGGAAGAACGACGTCAGCACCCAGACGGTGAACGGCAACGAGAAGATCAGGTACGTCAGGATCATCGACGGTCGCGGTGTCAGACCGACCGATCTGATGATTGCGTACAGACCGGTCAGGATGGCGATCTGCGGGAACATCGTCATCGACAGGATCGTGTACAGGGCCACGGTCTTGCCCGGGAAACGCAACTTGCCCAGGGCGAAGGCGGCGAACGAGCCGATGGCCAATGCGAGCAGCGTGACCGTGACGGCCACGATGATGCTGTTGATGATCGCCCGCTGGAACTGGGTGTCGGCGAAGACGTCCTCGTAGTTCCGGGTGAAGAAGCTGATGCTCCCGTCGGTCGGGCTGCGGGGAATGAACGTCGCCGGCGTCATGGCCAACTGACCCTCGGACTTGAGCGACGAGTTCACCGCCCAGTAGAAGGGAAAGACCAGGTAGACGGCGACGACGACGACCATCGCGTAGAAGCCGGTCTTGCGCAGGAGCTTCCGCGGCGTCATCGGCGGTTTGGCCCTGATTTCCGCCTTGGCCTTCGGAGGAGCGGCGGTTGCGGTATCACTCATCGGTGCTGACCCCCAGTGTGCGAATGTAGATGATGGCGAAGACGGTGAGCAGCAGGAAGATCACGACCGACGAGGCTGACGAGTAGCCCATCAACTGGTTGTCGATCAGGTCGTAGTAGGTCTTCGAGGCCATGGTGAAGCGATTCTGACCGAACACGATCTGGAAGAGATCGAAGACCCGCAACGAGTCGAGGGTTCGGAACACCAGGGCGACGGCGATCGTCGGTTTCAGCAACGGCAGGGTGACGCTGGTCAACTGGCGCCATCGGTTGGCTCCGTCGACTCGGGCCGCCTCGTAGAGTTCATCAGGGATGAGCTGAAGGCCGGCCAACATCAGGAGGGCCATGAACGGCGTGGTCTTCCAGACGTCGATGGCGATGGCCGCCGGCAATTGGAGACTCGGATTGGCCAGCCACGCCGTTTGCCCGTCAGTGCCGAAGAAGTTCTGGCCCAAGACGTTGAACAGGCCCGATCTGGTCGACGAGAACATGTACTCCCACATTCGCGACGACACCGCTGTGGGGACCGCCCAGGGGACGAGCATCAGCGCCCGCATCGCCCCCCGACCGACGAACGCCCCGTTCAGGAGGAGTGCGATTCCCAAGCCCAGTAACGTCTCGAGAATGACCGCGGCCACCGTGAACAGCGATGTGTCCCACACCGATCTGATGAAGTCGCGGTCGGTGGCCCCGATCACCACGTCGGTTCCGAAGAAGCCGAACGTGAACGCCTCCCGATACCGAGGTTCCCGGGGCAGCACGTCGATCGGCCGCTCCTTCACAACTTCGCCCGTCTCCTCGTCGATCACGGGGTTGCCGTTCTCGTCGACCTCGTCGCCGAGTGTTTTTACGGTGAGGCTCAGAAGCTCACGGTAGTTGTCGAGACCGACGAAGCTGGTTTCTTGTGCACTGGCGAAGACACGATCGGTCATCGAGGCGTAGAACACCTGACCGAACGGATAGATCATGATGGCCAACATCAAGATAAACGTCGGCGCCACCAGCATGTAGGCGAGCCGTCGTTCGGCCCCCAACAGGTCGTCATCCTTGCGGAGACGTTTCACAGGCTTGGCGTCGGCGACCTCGATCTCGGGTACCGACTCCTCTTCCACGGTTTGCAACGTGTCCCCCTTACTCGTCCGAGTTCACCATACATGATGACCGGCAGCAATTTCAGATCCGGCCGTCATCATTGCGCGTCATGTTGGATATGACCAAGCGGGCCCGAGACAGTTGCCTCGGGCCCGCTCGATGGAATTGCTCTTCGTTTACCTACGGTCGGCTCGGTTCGAGCCGACCATTACGAGGCGAGCTCGAGGCCGGTGATATCGGCGATGTCGAGTTCGAGTTCTTCGACTGCGGTCTGGGCGTCCGTCTCACCGGTGAGCACACCGTGGACGGCGTTGAAGAACGCAACCGAGGTCTGATTGTAGTTCGGAGCGGTGATCGTCGAGGGACGAGCCACCGCGTTGGTGAACACATCAAACAGATCGGCGAAGAACGGCGTGTTGGCCAGGACCTCGTCGTCGCTGTAGAGCGCCTCGATGGTCGGCAGCAACGAGTCGTTCAGCGCGTTGATCTTCTGACCCTCCTCGGAGGTGAGGAACAGGGCGAACCGTGCTGCCTCCTCGGGGTTGGCCGAGTACTTCGACACGGCGATCTGCCAACCACCCAGGGTGGCGGCAGGGCTGCCTTCGGGACCGGCCGGAAGCGGGCCGATACCGAACAGGTCGACAACCTGCGAGTCGTCTTCAACGCTCTGGCTGCGGCTGTAGGCGTACGGCCAGTTGCGCATGAAGGCGGCGTTACCGGCGTGCCAGATGGCCCGGGCCTCTTCCTCCTGGAAGGCGGTCACGCCCTCCGGGCTGATGGTGCCGACCCAGCCGGCCGCCTGCTCGAGAGCGGCCACGGCGTTCTCGTTGTTGATGGTGATCTCACCCTCGGGGCTGACGATCTCGCCACCACCGTACGACTTGATCCACTCCAGCGCGTCGCAGGTCAGACCCTCATAGGCGTTGCCCTGCCACACGAAACCGGTGAAGTCCTGGTTACCGTCGGCCTGCTCGCCGTCCTGGATGGTCTGAGCCATTTCCTCGAGCTCATCCCAGGTGGCGGGCGGGCCGTCGTAGCCGTACTTGTCCAGAAGATCGGTGCGGTAGTAGAGGAGACCGGCGTCGGTGTAGAACGGAATGCCGACCAGACGACCGTCGCGGGTGTTGTTCTCCACGATGGCCGGGAAGTGGGCGTCAACGACATCGGCGGCGCCGTACTCGTACATGTCGAGCAGATGCTCGGCGAGATCGCCGGGCCAGATGACGTCGATGTTCAGAACATCGATCTCATCGGACTGGGCCTCGAAGGTCTGCAGGTAGGTGCCGAGAAGGTCGGTGGCCGACTCCGGGCCCTGGATGATCTCGATGTCGATGTCGGGGTTCGCGGCCTCGAAGGTGGATTCGAGTTCCTGTGCGCTGTCGGAGGCGGAGCCACCGAAGATCCAGCGGACGACGGTCTTGTCGCCACTGGCCTCGTCTGCGGCCTCCTCACCCTCGTCGGTCGACTCGTCGGTTGACTCGTCGGCGGCTTCCGCCGTTGTATCGTCGGTCGACTCGTCGGTGGAGGTCTCGGACTCATCCGAACCACCACAGCTGGCGGCTATGAGCCCCAGCACAAGCAGTAATGCCAACAGTTTCTTCATTATGAACTTTCTCCCTTTGATTCGGACGTCTCGGCAACGCACCGTTGAGCGGCCGTTCCGGGGAAGTGTAACCGGCGCCATCGGATACAGCCGACGCGCGGCACACTTTCACAAGCATTTCGACCGCCGTGGCCGTCACGGAGGCAAGTCCGTCGTCCGTTCGTCGCTGGTCTGTAACCTGAGCATCACTTCTTCAAGCTGCTGCAACAACAAGGGGTCGGATGTGAACGGGGATAATCGGCAGGTCGAAGCACGGAGGCTCAGACTCGGGCTCCTGCAGTCGGTGCTCGGCGAAACAACAGGCCGGATCGCCGCCGCCGCAGTCGAGGAGGTGGTCGATCGTCATCGACACCATCGGTCGACGGTCGAGGCATCCGAGAAGGGTCGGTTCGGCGAGTGGTCGCATCACGACATCTGGCTGATCACGTACGCCGACCAGTTCCAGGCACCCGGCGAGAGGCCTCTGGCCACACTCAACAGGATCCTCGCCGACGAGCTCGGCCACGTCATCGAGGGCGTGCACATCCTGCCGTTCCACCCGTGGAGCAGCGACGACGGCTTCTCCGTCATCGACTACGGTCGGGTCGACGACCGGTACGGCGACTGGAGCGACATCGCCGCCATCGGGGAGTCGCGACGGCTGATGGTCGACGCCGTCATCAACCACGTCTCGGCCGAGAGCGACTGGTTCCAGCGATTCCTCGCCGATGAAGAGCCCTACAACCGGTTCTTTCCCCACCTCGATCCGGGCACCGACGTCAGCCGTGTCGTGCGGCCCCGCACCCACCCACTCCTGACCCGCTACGACACAGCCGCCGGGGAGCGCTGGGTCTGGACCACGTTCTCCGCCGACCAGATCGACCTCGACTACCGCAACCCCGAGGTCATCGTGCGGATCCTCGAGGTCCTGGTCACCTACGTCGAACGGGGTGGGTCGGCCATTCGGCTCGACGCCGTCGGCTTTCTGTGGAAGGACCCGGAACGGTCCTCGATTCATCTGCCGGAGACCCACGCCATAATTCAGCTCTATCGATCCTGCCTCGACGAGGTGGCGCCGGGGACGATCCTCATCAGCGAGACCAACGTTCCCCACGCCGAGAACATCTCCTATCTGCACGAAGACCCGCCCGAGGTTCATGCCGTTTACCAGTTCGCCCTGCCGCCGCTGGCCGCCCACGCCGCGCTGACGGGCGACACCACGGCGCTGGCCGCGTGGGCCGACGGGATCGACGACGTCGTCGGCCCCCAACAATCGTTCCTCAACTTCCTGGCCAGTCACGACGGGATCGGGCTGCGCCCGATCGAGGGGATTCTCGACGCGACCGCCGTCGCAGTGCTCGTCGAGGCGACCGAGGCGGTCGGGGGTCGGATCTCCTACCGGTCGACTGCTGACGGTGGGCAGCAGCCGTACGAACTCAACACGACCTGGTTCGATCTCCTGTCCCACGGCGTGACCGAGGAGACGGCGATCGGCAGGCACCTGGCCACCCACGCCGCTCTGCTGGCACTGCCCGGGATCGCGGCGATCTACGTGCATTCGTTGTTCGGCTCGTCGAACGACCAGGAAGGCTTCGCCGCAACCGGCCACAACCGCTCGCTGAACCGGGCCCGGTTCGTCGACGCGGACGGCTACTTCGCCGCGCTCGGCTCCGACGGTGGCGGGAACACCGATCGGGCGGCCCGGGTACTCGATGGTCTCGCCGCCATGGTGGCGGAGCGCCGTCGCCGTCCCGCCTTCCACCCGGAAGGTGCGTGCCGGGCCCGCACGATCACCGGTTCCGACCTGATCATCGAACGAGAGCACGCCGGTAGCCGGGGCGGTTGCCTCATCAACTTCTCCGACCGCCGTCTCGAGCTGACCGAACCGGTCGGCGGCCTGGGCACGCTCGAACCCTACGCCGTGCACTGGTACGGCGAACCGTCGGCCCGATCCGGAATTGATCCAGCCTCGACCCGGTTACCGCTCCATGGCGACGCCGACCGATGATCGACCGACCCGAAGCCGATGGGCGTCGCCCACGTCGGCGATCGTTCTCGCCGCCATCGTCGGGATCGCCTTCGGTGTCGTCGGGTATCTCTTGGCCTTCGACGACGGGGCCGACACCGCGACGGTCGAGGCATTGACCGAATCACCCACGGGAGAGACGACGCTGCCCCCGGTCGATCATGCGGAGCCGGTCGAGGGCGCGGTACCCGAGGGCCGCAGCCCCGATGTTCCCGATCTGCCGTTTCCCGACAACCCAGATCCCAGCCAGTGCGGCATTCCGCTTCCGTGGAACGGTCAGGAGCAGGCCTGGCTCACCGGCCTGTACGACGGGGAGCTGATCCAACCCGAGGTCCTCCTGTACAGCAGCCATCTCCGGCTCGAGATCACGGCATCGGCCCCTCACGGCACCGAGGTCCGCGTGATCCTCCACCAGGCGAATCCCGTGCTCGACTACTACCTGGTCGACCTTCCCGATCAGCCACCGGCGTGGATCCCGGAACCTTTCCTCTCCTTCGAGCCGGTCGAGGACGCATAGGTCCTCCCGGCGTCGCTAGCATCTCTCAGATGTCGGAGCACGAGCAGCCCCAAACGGATACCCCATGGTGGCGACGAGCGGTCGTCTACCAGATCTATCCCCGATCGTTTGCCGACGGAAACGGCGACGGCACGGGTGACATCGCCGGCATCAGGTCCAGGCTCAGCCACCTCCAGGATCTCGGGGTCGACGCCGTCTGGTTCAATCCCTGGTACCTCTCCCCGCTGGCCGACGGCGGCTACGACGTGACCGACTACCGTCGGATCGACCCCCGATTCGGCACCATCGAGGAGGCCACCGCCCTCATCGCCGAAGCCCACGAGCACGGCATCAAGGTGATCGTCGACATCGTCCCGAACCACACCTCCGACCAGCACGCCTGGTTCGTCGAGGCCGTCAACGCCGAGCCCGGCGACCCCGTCCGCGACCGTTACCACATCCTTCCCGGCCGGGGTGACGACGGCAGCGAACCACCGAACAACTGGATGAGCGTGTTCGGCGGACCGGCCTGGCACCGGCTCGACGACGGCGAGTGGTATCTCCACCTGTTCGCCCCCGAGCAGCCCGACGTCAACTGGCGGAATCCCGAGGTGGCCGATGAGTACGACGCCGTGCTGCGATTCTGGCTCGATCGAGGCGTCGACGGCTTCCGGGTCGACGTGGCCAGCAGCCTGACGAAGGACATGACCTATCCCGACATCGAAACCGATGTCCAGGCCGTGATGTCGAGCAACCGCGTCCCCAACCATCCTCACTGGGACCGCGACGACGTGCATCCCATCATCCGCCGCTGGCGGGCCCTGCTCGACAGCTACGACGGGGAGCGGATGATGGTGGCCGAGGCCTGGGTCTCGCCGGAGACCTACCCGCTCTACCTGCGACCCGACGAGTACCACCAGGTCTTCAACTTCGATCTGCTGCTGGCCGGCTGGGACCGTGACGAGATGGCCTCGATAATCACCGACTCGGTCGACAGGGCGGCCGCCGTCGGATCGACCCCGACCTGGGTGCTGTCGAATCACGACGTGATGCGGGAGACGACCCGCTACGGGCTGCCCAACGGAACCAACTGGCGGACCTGGTCGGTCGAAGGCCCGTTCGACTCCCTCGATCCCGAGCTCGGGCTGCGGAGGGCACGGGCGGCAGCGCTCCTGATTCTGTCGCTGCCCGGATCGGCGTACGTCTATCAGGGCGAGGAACTCGGTCTCCCCGAAGTGTGGGATCTCCCGGAAGAGGTGCTCGACGACCCGGTCTGGGAGCGCTCGGAGCACAGGCAGCGCGGTCGCGACGGCTGCCGGGTGCCCATTCCGTGGTCGATGGACGGCCCGTCGTTCGGGTTCAGCGAGGTGGCCGGCTGGCTGCCGCAGCCCGCCGAGTTCGCCGGTTACGCCGTTGAGGCCCAGACCGGCGTCTCCTCCTCGACACTCGAGCTGTACCGCCGAACCCTGGCCGCCCGCCGGGAGTATGGCACGGACGACGAGCAGATCACGATGCTCGAACTGGGCGACGAGGTGCTCGCCTACTGTCGAGGAAACGGCCTGCGCTGCATCGTCAACTTCGCCTCCACGGCGCTCGAGCTGCCCGAATACTCGAAGATGATCGTCGCCAGCAACAGCGAACAGGACGACTCGGTCCTCGAACCCGACTGCGCCGTCTGGGTCATCTGACCCGACGACAGAGCAACACCGATCTCCAGCGCACCCCGCCGCAGCCAGGGAGTTTGCGCAGCAAACTCTAGCGGCGTGCCGCCCGCCGGCTGCTCCGCGCCGGTGCCGTCAGCGGAGGCGGATGATGTTGCCGGTGACAACTCGTCCGGCATCCGCGCACAGCCACGCGATGACGTCGGCCACTTCGGAAGGAGCGGCGACGTGGTGGTGATCCGGGTCGCCGGCCACGAACTGCCGCACCTCGTCGGTGATCCATCCGGTGTCGGTAACCGGCGGGTACACGACGTTGGCGGTCACGCCGTCGGACGCCATCTCGGATGCGGCCGAGAGGGTATAGCTGATCAACGCCCCCTTGGCCGCTCCGTAGGAGACCTCACCCGGGAAGGCCCGGCCCTCACCCGAGGTGAGCGTGACGATGCGGCCCCACTCCGCACCCCGAGCCCGATGGCGGGTGATGAACTCCTGCATGAGGAGGGCGCCTGCCCTGGCGTCGACCTGATACTGACGATCGATGGTTGCGGCCGTCACCGGATGACCGAGTCGGCCAACAGCATCGGCCGAGTCGGGAGCGAAGCTGTCCTTCTGCCAGCCGCTGGCGTTGTGCACCAGCACCGAGACGGGCCCAAGCGTCGTCTCGGCCGAGTCGAAGAGCCGACCCGGTGTTTCGACGTCGGTCAGATCGGCTTCGATGAGGATCGCTCGACGACCGGCAGCCTCGACCTCGGCGGCGACGGCACCGCCCCCGGACAGACGGGCCTCCACGTAGGCATCGCTGACATCGCCCTCGGCTCCATCACCGCCGTCGCCAACTGTGCGGAAATACGTGATGGCGACATCGGCGCCCTTGCGGGCCAGGGCCACGGCGGTGGCCGCCCCGATGCCGTGGTTCGCTCCGGTGACGAGTGCGACCCGCCCGGCCAGCGGTGGCTGGATCGAGTCGGTCATCGAGGTCAGGTACTCAGCCGGACCGTTCGATGGCGGAGAAGATCCGCTCGGCCACCTCGTCTTCGGTGCCGAGCCCATCGACGTTGACGACCATGCCCCGCTCGGCGAACCAGTCGATCGTCGGCACCGTCTCCTCCTCGTAGAGAGCGAGACGCTTGGCGATGCTCTCGTTGGTGTCATCCTCACGCCCGCGGCCCTTCATACGGGCCGTCACCTCGTCCAGTGGGACGTCGAGGTTGATCACCGCGGTGAGTTTGTCGTCGCCAAGCATCTCGACGAGCGCCTCGGCCTGACCCGGCGTGCGTGGGAAGCCGTCGAGCACGAAACCCTTCGACTCGACATCGGACTGAGCCAGCCGGTCCCGTACGATGCCGATCGTCATCTCGTCGGGGACAAGCCCGCCGGACTGCATGATCGGCTCGACCTGCTTTCCCATGTCGGTCCCTGCGGCCACCGCCGCCCGGAACATGTCGCCGGTGCTGAGATGGATCACACCGTAGTGACCGACAATTCGATCACATTGTGTGCCCTTGCCCGCGCCCTGGCGCCCGAAGATAACAAGTCGAGTCACGTCAGTCATGGCTCGCCATCCTATTTCAAGAAGCCGTCGTAGTTCTGGGCCAGGAGCTGAGAATCGATCTGCTTCATCAGCTCCAGCGATACACCGACACCGATGAGAATCGAGACGCCGGAGAATCCGAGCAGGCCGAGACTGGTGTTGTTGCCGACGAGCTGGAACAACAGCGCCGACGGGATCAGGGCGATGACGGCCAGGAAGATGGAGCCGGGCAGCGTGATGCGGTTGAGGACCTTGGACAGATACCGCTCGGTTTGGGGACCGGGGCGGATACCGGTGATGAAACCGCCGGACTTGCGGAGCTCGTCGGCTCGGCGGGCCGGGTCGAAGGCGATCGAATTGTAGAAGTAGGCGAAGCCGATGATCAGCAGACCGAAGACCAGGATGTAGGCGGGATCGGTGGGTCGGAACAACCGGTTCTGGATGAAGGTGCGCACCACGTCACCCCAGGAGTCCTGGGTGGCGTTGGTAGGCAGGACGTTGGCGATCAACGACGGCAACTGCAGCAGCGAGCTGGCGAAGATGACCGGGATGACGCCGGCCTGATTGACCTTCAGCGGAATGTAGGTCTTGTTGCCGCCGTACTGGCGCCGCCCCACGACCCGCTTCGGGAAGTTGATCGGGATGCGCCGCTGGCCCTGCTCGATGAAGACGATGCCGAGGCACAGCATGAGCAGCACGATCATCGAGATGATGAACCAAATCACGCCGCGGACCCGCCAGATGTTGATACCGAGGGCCGGGAGGCCGGCCACCACCGAGGCGAAGATCAGCACCGACATGCCGTTACCGATCCCCCGTTGGGTGATCATCTCGCCCATCCACATGAGCAGGGCGACGCCGGTGGTGATACAGAGCACGGCCAAGAGCATCATCCAGATGCTGTTGTCCTCAGGGAACAGTCCGGGGTCGAAGCCGTAGATCTGCTCGGGACTCCGGCTGATCAGGAACACGAAGCCGGCACTCTGGATCAGCGCCAGGATCACGGTCAGATAGCGGGTCCACTGGGTGATCTTCCGCTGGCCGACGGCACCCTGCGACTGCCACTCCTCCAACTTCGGAACCGCCACCGTGAGGATCTGGATGACGATCGACGCGGTGATGTAGGGCAGGATGCCGAGACCGAACAGGTTCAGCACGCCGCCGTTGCCGGTGAACAACGTCAAGTAGCCGAAGATGCCGCCCTCCGAGTCGTCGATCTGGCGGCGGAGGTTCTCGATGCCGGTGAGGCTGACGCCCGGCGCCGGGATCTGCACCCCGAGCCGGTACACCACAAGGATGAAGATCGTGAACAGGATCTTGTTCCGCAGCTCCGTGGTTCGAATGACGTTGAGCAACGTTGACACTGGTTGATTCCTTGCTGGTTCTTATTGCGAGTTTCGTGACCGTCAGATCACGAAACTCGAGGGCGAGCCCGAAGGGTGAGACACGTTGACACGCCGGGATCCCTCTATCGGTTCATGTGCTGGTTGCCCTGCGCCGCCGGACGAACCTTGAACGGCAGCGGCAACGTCTCAACAGTACCCCCGGCCGCGGTGATGGCGGCTTCGGCACTCTTGGAGAAGGCGTGGGCCTTGACGGTCACGGCGCCGGACAGCTCGCCCCGGCCGAGAATCTTGACCAGAGCGCCCTTGGAGACGAGGCCCTTGTCGAGCAGCGACTCGGGGGTGATCTCGGACAGGCCGCTTTCGGCGATCGTGTCGAGGTTGATGGCCTGATACTCGACCCGGAACGGGTTGGTGAACCCGCGCAGCTTCGGGAGGCGCTGCTGCAATGGCAGCTGGCCACCCTCGAAACCGACGGGAACCTTGCTGCGGGCCTTCTGGCCCTTGGTGCCGCGGCCGGCGGTCTTGCCGCCCTTGCCCGCGATGCCGCGGCCGACGCGCTTACGCCGGGTGCGCGACCCTTCGGCCGGCTTGAGATCGTGAACCTTCATGATCAGCTCTCCTCCACTTCGACGAGATGGGGGACGCGGGCGATCATGCCCCGAACCACCGGACCGTCGGTGAGAACATTGGACTTGCCGATCCGGCCGAGACCGAGCGCTCGCAGCGTTCCCCGCTGCTTGGGCTTGGATCCGATGGCCGACCGGGTTTGCGTAATCTTGATTTCGCTCATGGTGCTTGTCCTTCGACCTTACGCGTCGGCGGTCTGTGTCGCCCGAGCCGACTTCAGCTCCCGCTCCCGCTCCTTGTAGGCCTCGAGCATGCCCTTGGGGGTGAACTCCGAAGCGTCGAGGCCGCGAAGCCGAGCCACCTCGTCGGGCCGCTTGAGGCTCTGGAGCGCATCGATGGTGGCACGGGCCACGTTGATCTGGTTGGCCGAGCCGAGCGACTTGCAGAGCACGTCGCGGATGCCGGCCTCCTCCAGAATGGCGCGGGCGGCGCCACCGGCGATCACACCGGTACCGGGGGCGGCAGGCTTCAGCATGACACGGCCGGCGCCCTGTTCGCCGATGACCTCGTGGGTCACGGTGCCCCCGGCCATGGGGACGTCGAACATCAGCTTGCGGGCCTCTTCGGTCCCCTTCTGGATGGCGAGGGGAACCTCTTTGGCCTTGCCGTAGCCGAGTCCGACGCGACCGTTTCCGTCGCCCAACACCACAAGCGCGGTGAAGGCGAAGCGACGACCGCCGCGGACGACCTTGGCCACCCGGTTGATGGTTATCACCCGCGACTCGCGACCATCGCCACGATCACTTCGATTGTCTCGTTCGTTTGCCATGATCCGTCCTTCTTTAAAACTTCAGTCCGGCTTCGCGGGCGGCGTCGGCCAGGGCGGCCACACGACCGTGGTAACGGTTACCGCCGCGATCGAACACGACGTCTTCGACACCGGCGGCCTTGGCCCGTTCGCCGATCAGCTTGCCGACCTTGGTGGCGGCGTCGACCGACCCCGTGGAAGCGGTCGAGCCCATACCGGAGCGGACCTCGTCCTCGTAGGTGGAGGCGGCGGCCAGTGTCCGGCCCTTGGTGTCGTCGATCAGCTGAGCGCTGATGTGTTTGTTCGACCGGTAGACGGCAAGACGAGGACGTTCGCCGGTACCGGTGACCTTCTTGCGAACCCGGCGCTGACGGCGGGCTCGGAGAGCTTGACGGGCTGCGGTCTTGGAAGCCATTACTTCCCTGCCTTCCCTGCTGTGAACCGGGGCCGTCCAGGCAGGAGGCGCTCGGCACGTTCCGTGAGTGAGCTCATTACTTACCTGCCTTCCCGGCCTTACGTTGGACGCGTTCGCCGACGTAGCGGACGCCCTTGCCTTTGTAGGGCTCGGGCTTGCGGTAGGACCGGATCTCGGCGGCCACCTGGCCGACGACCTGCTTGTCGATGCCGATGACACCGATCTTGGTCGGCTCGGGCACGTCGAATTCGACACCGTCGGGAGCCTGGACCTCGACCGGGTGGCTGAAGCCGAGCGCGAGCTCGAGGCGGTCCTTCCCTTTGGCCTGGGCCCGGTAGCCGACGCCGATGATCTCGAGGGCCTTGCGGAAACCCTCGCTCACGCCGACCACCATGTTGTTGACCAGCGACCGGGTGAGACCGTGGAGCGCCTTGGTCTGGCGCTGCTCATTGGCTCGGTCGACGGTGACCTCACCGTCGTCCACGCTCACCGAGATGGTCTCGGGGATCGTGTGCTCCAGGGTTCCTTTGGGGCCTTTGACGGTGACGTCGAGTCCGGAGACCGAGACCTCGACCCCGGACGGCACCGTGATGGGGGCTTTTCCAATACGTGACATGATTATCTCCTGCGACGTTTGGCCGAAGGCCAAACTCGTGGTGGCGTAGCCACACTATTACCAGACGTAGCAGAGCACTTCGCCACCGATCTTGGCCTTGCGGGCGGCCCGATCGGTGAGAAGACCCTTGCTGGTCGAGAGAACGGCAACGCCGAGACCGCCGAGAACCCGGGGGATCTGATCGGTCTTGGTGTAGACCCGAAGACCGGGCTTCGACACCCGCTTCAGGCCGTTGATCACCCGCTGGCGCTCCGGCGAATACTTCATGTTGATGGTCAGGGTCGAGCCCGGACCGTCGGTGTTTTCGGACGCTTCGAAGCTCGTGATGTAACCCTCGGCCTTGAGGACCTCGGCCAGGGCCACCTTGAGCTTGGACGACGGCATCTGAACCTCGTCGTGCATCGCGATGTTGGCGTTGCGGATGCGGGTCAGCATGTCGGCGATCGGATCGGTCATTGACATTGTTTCACTCCCTCCCGATCACCAGCTGGCCTTGGTCACGCCCGGAATCTCACCGGCGTGGGCCATCTCGCGGAAACAGATACGGCAAAGATCGAACTTGCGGTAGACGGCTCGGGGCCGGCCGCAAACCTGGCACCGGGTGTAGGCCCGGACCTTGAACTTCGGAGTCTTGCGTTGCTTGTTCTTGAGTGCTTTCTTTGCCATTACTGAGCCTGTCCTTGCCGGAACGGAAAGCCGAAGGCGTCGAGGAGCGCCTTGCCTTCGGCGTCGGAACGTGCTGTGGTCACGATCGTGATGTCCATACCCCGCGGGGCGTCCACCGTGTCGTAGTCGATCTCGAGGAACACGAGCTGCTCCGTGAGACCGAAGGTGTAGTTGCCGTTGCCATCGAAGGAACGGGGATTGAGGCCACGGAAATCTCGGATCCGGGGAATGGCCAGGGTGACCAGCCGGTCGAAGAAGTACCACATCTGGTTGCCCCGCAGGGTCACCTTGGCGCCGATGGCGTTGCCCTGACGCAACTTGAAGCTGGCCAGCGACTTCTTGGCCTTGGTGGCGACCGGCTTCTGACCGGCGATCAGCGCAAGGTCGTTCAACGCCGATTCCAGGTTCTTCGAGTTGGCCAGCGCCTCGCCGACGCCCATGTTGACCACGATCTTCTCGATTCGCGGCACTTCCATGATGTTGTCGAGCTCGAGGTCGGTCTTGAGCTGATCCCGGATCTGCTCAAGGTACAGCTGCTTCAGCCGTGGGGTTTCGATTGTCGCGGTAGCCATTACAGGGTCACCTCCGGAATCTCCACTCCGGTGCGTTTGCAGATGCGGACCTTCCTGCCGTCGGTGACCTTGTAACCGACCCGGGTCGGTTTCCCGTCCTTCGGGCTGATCACCGCCACGTTCGAGACGTGGATCGGCATGTCCTTGTCGATGATGCCGCCCGGCTCCTCCTGGGAGCGGGGTTTGGTGTGGCGACGAGCGGTGTTGACGCCCTCGACGACCACCTTGCTGCGGTCGGGATAGGCGGCGACCACGGTGCCCTCGGCACCACGATCCTTGCCGGCCAGAACCCGGACCTTGTCACCTTTGCGAACTCTCATTCCCATGGCTAGAGCACCTCCGGGGCCAGCGAGACGATGCGCATGAAACGCTTCTCGCGCAGCTCACGTCCGACCGGGCCGAAGATACGGGTGCCACGGGGCTCCCGGTTCTCGTTGATCAGCACGGCGGCGTTCTCGTCGAATCGGATGTAGGAGCCGTCGGCTCGCCGCCGTTCCTTTGCGGTCCGGACGACGACGCACTTGACGACATCACCCTTCTTGACCGCGGCACCGGGCATGGCGTCCTTGACGGTGGCGACGAAGATGTCGCCGATGCCGGCGTAGCGGCGACGGGAGCCGCCGAGCACCTTGATACACAGAACCTCGCGGGCGCCGGAGTTGTCGGCCACCCGCAGGCGTGACTCCTGCTGGATCATCGGGCACGCTCCAGGACTTCCAGGACCCGCCACCGCTTCTTGGCCGACAGCGGCCGGGTCTCGACGATGCGTACGCGGTCGCCCTCGTTGAGGTCGTTGTCCTCATCATGGGCGAAGTACTTCTTCGAGTTCTGGACCGTCTTGCCGTACTGGGGGTGGCGGGAGCGACGGATGACCTCGACCACGGCGGTCTTGTCCATCTTGGTCGACACGACCAGACCCTCGCGAACTTTGCGGTTCTGGGACCGGTCAGCGGTCTGTTCGGTTTCGGTGCTCATGATGCCTCTCCAGAGTCGGTGCCAGTGGCGGCTTGGGCGAGGGGCTCGAGGGCGAGCTTCTCGGCAGCGGCGATTTCGCGGCTGCGCATTTCGGTCTTGGCTCGGGCGATGTCCCGCTTGACCTGTGAGAGTCGTGCGGTGTTGTCGAGCTGTCCGGTGGCCAGCTGGAACCGCAGATTGAACAGTTCCTTCTTGGCGTCGTTCAGCATCGAGACCAACTCGGCGTCGGAAATGTCGGTGATTGCTGCGTCAGCCATCGAATCCACTCTCCCGTGAGATCACGCGGGCCTTGACCGGCAGCTTCTGGATGGCCCGGTTCATGGCCGCCTTGGCGATTGCTTCATCCGGGTAGGACAGCTCGAACACCACACGGCCGGGCTTGACCACGGCCACCCAGTGCTCGGGGTTGCCCTTGCCCGAACCCATGCGGGTCTCGGCCGGCTTGGCCGTGACGGGCTTGTCGGGGAAGACGTTGATCCACACCTTGCCGCCACGGCGGACGTGGCGGGTCATGGCGATACGAGCGGCCTCGATCTGGCGGGAGGTGATCCACCCCGGTTCGAGGACCTGGATGCCGTAATCGCCGTAGGCGACCTTGGTGGCGCCCTTGGCGTTGCCGGTCATCCGGCCGCGATGGTGCTTGCGGTGCTTGACTTTCTTGGGCATCAACATCGGACTCAGTCACCATCCCCGGGACGGAAGCTCAGATCCTCGGATCCGGCGTGTTTGTTGAGGGTCTCCTCGATGGCCTCCTCCTCGGCGAGCAGGCGCTCGAACTCGGGATCGGCCTCCTTGACCAACGGAGCGGGCTCGTCGGCCGCACCTGCGGCGCTCGCCGCTTCGGGCTCGGGAACCTGTGGAGCGGCAGCGCCAGGCCACTGGGCACCGGCACCACCCTTGGGGCGGCGGGACGACGAGACGACCGGGCGGGGGGCGTCGACGGTGCCGGCGGCCTCGCCGACGGCCATCGCCGCTTCCTTGGTGGCCTTGTCGCTCGAAGCCTTGTAGGGCAGGATGTCGCCTTTGTAGAGCCACACCTTCACGCCGATGCGGCCGTAGGTGGTGTGGGCCTCACGCAGGCCGTAGTCGATGTCGGCCCGCAGCGTGTGCAGCGGCACCCGGCCTTCGCGGTACCACTCGGTGCGGCCCATTTCGGCGCCGCCAAGGCGGCCGGACGACTGGATGCGCACACCCTTGGCCCCGGCCTTCATGGCGTTCTGCATGGCCCGCTTCATGGCCCGACGGAAGGCCATGCGACCCATGAGCTGGTCGGCCACACCCTGGGCGATCAGGGCGGCGTCGAGCTCGGGCTGTTTGATCTCCACGATGTTGAGCTTGATGCGGGGGTTGCCGGTGAGCTTGGTCAGACCGGCCCGAAGGCGATCGGCCTCGGAACCCTTGCGACCGATGACGATGCCGGGACGGGCGGTGTGCACGTCGACCTGCAGCTTGTCGCGGGTGCGTTCGACCTCGATGCGGCTGATGGCGGCGTTGGGCAGTTCGTCCATCAGGTACTTGCGGATGCGATGGTCCTCCAACAGGTAGTCGCGGTACTCCTGCCGATCGGCGATCCAGCGCGACTTCCAGTCGGTGGTGATTCCCAGGCGGTAGCCGTAGGGATGAACTTTTTGACCCATTATTCTTCCTCTCCGGCACCGTCGGCGTCTTCGGTGTCGTCGGCTCCGTCGGAAGCTTCCGCTTCCTCGGCGTCGGCGTCGGCGTTGGCGTTGGCGTCGACGTCTTCGGTGTCGTCGATGACCGCATCGGTGTCGGCATCGGCCTCGTCGGTTGCGACCTCGGCGCTCTCATCGGTTTCCGCTGCGACGTCTTCGACGTCATCATCGGTGGTCTCGTCGGCGTCGGCCGTGTCGGCCTCCTGGGCCGCCCTCGACTTGGCCACCCGGGCGGCACGATCGCCTCCGGACGATTTCTTCGACGAGGCCTTGCCTGCGGCTTTGAGCTCGCCCCGCTCGCGGATCTCGTCGAGTTCCTCGGCGGTCAGGCGGCTGACCTCGATGGTGATGTGGCAGGTCTGCTTCTGGATACGGCCGGCCCGACCCCGAGCCCGGGGGCGGAAGCGACGCAGGGTGGGACCCTGGTCGGCAAAACAGGCCGAGATGAAAAGCTCCTCGACGGGAATCTCCTCATTGTGCTCGGCGTTGGCCACGGCCGAACGCAGGCACTTCAAGATTTCCTTGGCGGCCAGACGCTCGGAGAACTCGAGGATCTCGATGGCCTCGGTGACCCGCTTGCCCCGGATCAGGTTGAGCACGACCCGAACCTTGGAGGCCGACATGCGCACAAAGCGGACCTTTGCCCTGGTTCCCGGCCGGGCGCCGGTGGCGGTTGCAGCCATCAGCGACGACCTCCCCGCTCCTGGCCGGCATGGAACTTGAAGGTCCGGGTCGGCGAGAACTCGCCGAGCTTGTGGCCGACCATAGACTCGGTGATGTACACCGGCACGTGCTTGCGCCCGTCGTGGACGGCGATGGTGTGGCCGACCATGTCGGGAATGATGGTGGAGCGCCGGGACCAGGTCTTGATCACGCGCTTCTCGTTCTTCTCGTTGAGTTCGTCGACCTTCTTCAACAGATGGTCGTCGACGAACGCACCTTTCTTCAGACTCCGTGGCATGACTACCTCCGTCCTCCACGCGTACGACGACGACGTACGATCAGATCGTCCGACTTCTTACCCTTCTTGCGGGTGCGACCCTCGGGTTGACCCCAGGGTGACACCGGATGGCGACCGCCGGAGGTCTTGCCTTCACCACCACCGTGGGGGTGATCGACCGGGTTCATGGCCACGCCACGGGTCTGGGGCCGCTTGCCCTTCCAGCGGGAGCGACCGGCCTTGCCGACCTTGACCAGCTCGGCCTCGGCGTTGCCGACCTCACCGACGGTGGCCCGACAATCGATCGAGACCCGGCGCATCTCGGTGGACGGCAGCCGCAGCGTGGCGGTGGTGCCCTCCTTGGCCACCAACTGGACCGAGGTTCCGGCCGAGCGGCCGAGCTTGGCGCCGGCGCCGGGCTGGAGTTCGACGGCATGGATGGTGGTTCCGACCGGGATGTAGCGGATCGGCAGTGCGTTGCCCGGCTTTATATCGGCGTTCTGACCGGATTCGACCCGATCACCGACGCTCAGGTCACGGGGAGCGAGGATGTAGCTCTTGGCGCCGTCGTGATAGTGGAGCAAGGCGATCCGGGCATTGCGGTTCGGATCGTATTCGATCGAAGCCACGGTGGCCGGAACGTCGTCCTTGTTACGACGGAAGTCGACAACGCGGTAGCGGCGCTTGTGGCCTCCACCTCTGTGTCGAGACGTCTTGCGACCGTGGTTGTTGCGGCCTCCGGTGGAGTGCTGCTTTGCCAGCAGCGATTTCTCCGGCTTGTCGGTCGTGATGTCCGAGAAGTCGGAGCTGGTCTGGAAGCGGCGACCGGGGCTGGTTGGCTTACGTTTGCGGATACCCATGGCGGCCTCAGTTTCCGTAGAGGTCGATCTCGCCCTCGGAGAGGGTGACGACGGCTCGTTTGCTCGACGGGCGGGAGCTGACCGTGTTGTTACGACGGTTGCGGACCCGCTTGCCTTTGCGGTTCAGGGTGTTGACCTTCGCCACCTTCACACCGTCGAACAGCTTCTCGATGGCATCGCTGATCTCGGGCTTCGAGGCGTCGGGCGCCACGATGAAGGTGTAGGCGTTGTGATCTTCGGCGGTGACGTAGGACTTCTCCGACACGACCGGCCGAATCACGACATCTTCAGGAGCTCTCATCACTCTTCCTCACTGGTGGCGGTGCCCGACCCGGATTCGGTCGGTTCGGCAGCGTCCGGTTTGGTGGCCTTGGGCTCGGCGGCTCCGTCGGAAGCTTCCGCGTCCTCGTCGCTTGGAGTTGCCTTCGCAACTCCCGGGGCAGACGCCGCAGCCGCGCCGGGAACACTGTCTTTGGCGAAGACCACGTAGTCGCTGACCAACACGTCGTAGCAGTTGAGCTGATCGGCAGCCAGGAGGTGGACCTCGGGGAGGTTGCGAAAGCTACGGACGACGACATCGGCGTCGTCGTCGCGGCTGACGACCACCAGCGCCCGGCCCTCGACACCGAGAGCGGCCAGCGCGGCCTTGGCCGCCTTGGTGCTGGGCTTGTCGAATCCCCAGGAATCGACCACGACGACCTTGTCGTCGGCGGCCCGGTCCGACAGAGCCGAGCGCAGGGCCAGATTGATCATCTTCTTGTTGGTCCGCTCGGCGTAGTTGCGGGGCTTCGGGCCGTGGGCGATACCGCCGCCGATCCAGATCGGCGACCGGATCGAACCGGCCCGGGCCCGACCGGTGCCTTTCTGGCGCCACGGCTTCGAGCCGCCGCCTCGGACCTCGCTGCGGGTCTTGGTGCTGTGTGTGCCGGCCCGTCGGGCGGCCAACTGGGCGGTGACGACCTGGTGCATGACGGCCACGTTGGGCTCGATGCCGAAGATCTCGGCGTCGAGATCGACCGAGCCTGCGGCCTTGCCGGCCGAGGTCTTGATGGAAACGGTGGGCATCAGGCTTCGCTCCCGTTGCTCGAGCCGCCCTTGACGGCGCTGCGAATGACGACGGTTCCGCCTTTGGGCCCTGGAACCGATCCCTTGACCAGAACGAGGTGGTTGTCGGGGTCGGACTGGACGACCTGGAGACCCTGCACGGTGACTCGATCGTGGCCCATGCGACCGGCCATCTTGGTGCCCTTGAACACCCGGGAGGGGGTGGCGCACTGGCCGATCGAGCCGGGCATGCGGTGCACCAGGTGGGCGCCGTGGCTGGCCCGCTGGCCGGAGAAGTTGTGGCGCTTCATCACGCCGGCGAAACCCTTGCCTTTGCTGGTTCCGATGGCGTCGACCCTTTCGCCTGCCTCGAAGGTCTCGGCACCGAACTCATGGCCGACGGTGAACTCGGAGACATCGTCGAGACGGAGTTCGACCAGCTCGGACCCGGGGGCGACTCCGGCTTTGGCGAAGTGCCCGGCCTCGGGTGCGTTCAGTTTGGCGGCCTTCTTGGACCCGGTGGTGACCTGAATGGCGGAGTAGCCGTCGGTGTCGGGCGTCTTGATCTGCACGACCCGGCACGGCGTGACTTCGACGATGGTGACCGGAACTATTTTGTTGTCTTCGTTCCACACCTGAGTCATGCCGACTTTTCTGCCGACGATGGCTTTCTGTGTCATCTTCTTCTCTTTCCCGTCAGCGGGCCGCCTTACATCCGCCGCTCATTGGGCGACGAAACACTCGGCAGCCGTTCACGCGAACGCTCCGCGTGTTTGCGAATCGAGCAGACAGAGCGGAGCGGTTATAGGTTGTGCCGTCGGGTTCCTCGGCTACGAGAGCGGGAGGCCTTGACGGACGTCGATTGATGTTGGGTGGCGGACACCCAAATCCCAGACCTGTTGACTCTACCTGCCAGGTTCGGGCGTTCCACCCGGTTTGATCCGGATGTTTGCTCATTTCGAGCGCATTTCCCGGACCCCTGCAAGGCCGACCGGCGGACGCTCACTCCTTCTCATTTTCCCGGCGACCGTCGTGTGGCACCTGACCCACACGGGTCGATCGGACCATGACGCCGGGCAACCACTCCGCGATGATCAAGGTCGTCCGATCTCGGGTCGATCCTGTGGACGTGACAGTCGATGGCCCGACGCGGGGCGCGTCCGAGAACGCGTCCGACTCCCAGTGGGATGCTTCCACGCGACTCGCGCTGGTCGTTCGGATCGTCATCTGGCTCATCCCGACCGTCGGTGCGTTTGCCGGCCTGTACCTCATCGTCGATCTGCTGTATCGCCCGGCCGGAACCATCGGACTGGCCCTCTGGTTTGCCCAGGGTGTGGCGGTCGGCACCATGATCTCCGTCGTCCTCGACCGCTGGGCGCGGCGGCTGCTACCGCTCGTCGCGCTGCTCAAGATGTCGATGATCTTTCCCGACGAGGCGCCGTCTCGGTTCGCGGTAGCTCTCCGCGCCGGGTCCTTCCGCCGCATTGAACGGCGAGTGGCCGAAGTGAACCGCAACGGCCTGGGAGCCGACGCGAGCGAAGCATCGGCCAAGGCCATCGAGCTGATCACCGTGCTCAGCGGCCACGACCGGATGACCCGAGGTCACACGGAGCGTGTCCGGGCCTACGCCGACATCATCGCGACGGAGATGGGCCTGTCGGAAGAGGATCGAGCCAAGCTGGCCTGGGGGGTGATGCTGCACGACATCGGCAAGGTGACCGTTCCGGCCGACGTGCTCAACAAGACCGGGCTGCTCACCGACACCGAGTGGGCACTCCTCAAGACACATCCCGGGGCGGGTGGACGGCTTCTCGCCCCGCTCCAGGACTGGCTCGGACCGTGGGCCCGGGCCGCCGCCGACCACCACGAGCGCTGGGACGGCGGCGGCTACCCACTCGGCTTGGCCGGCGAGGAGATTTCGCTCGCCGGTCGTATCACCGCCGTTGCCGATGCCTACGACGTCATCACGTCCAATCGGTCCTACAAGAAGGCCCTGTCCGTGCAGGCGGCCCGCCGCGAGATGGTCGATCGCGCTGGATCCCATTTCGACCCTGCCGTCGTTCGGGCCTTCCTCAACGTGTCGCTCGGGCGACGATGGACTGCAGGGCTGCTCGCCACGATGTCGAACCTGCCGTTGACCAACCTCACCTCGGCTCCCGCGGTGATAAGCGCCGGCATCGCCGCATCGGCCGTCTCACTCGTCGCCGTGATCCCGGAACCCGTGGTACCCGAGGCGCTGGCCTTCGACGAGGTCGTCGTCGTCGAGGAATCGACGACGAGCGCAACCACTGCGCCACCGTCGACCTCCGTCGTGTCGTCGACATCGGCGGCGCCAACCACCACAACGACACAACCGACGACCGCCAGCACCGCGGCACCAACCAC
>JAOTVU010000202.1 GCA_029863385.1 Acidimicrobiia bacterium | reverse complement strand
TCCGGAGCGAACCGACGGGTTTGGGACGGTCTGGCCGTTGGACCGGAAACTGGTGGTGGCCGGATGGTACACGTCGCCGCCGTCGATCTCGATGCCGGCGAACACCCGAAGCCGGCGGTCGTTCATGTCGGCGCCGGGCTCGACGTAACGTAACTCGTGACCCTCGACCGTGGCGGACTCGCCAACCGCAAGATTCACGGTTCGTTCACTCTTGTACGCTTCGCTGGCCGACATTCCGACGGCCAGGATCACGACCCCGAGGTGGACGATCATGCCCCCGTTGGTTCGGCCGATGAGGCCCCGCCAACCCTGACGACGGGTGGCCAGCACCACCTGCCGCAGCGCGGCCCCGGCGGCAAACCCGCCGAGCCCGAAGGTCAGGACCGGATAGAAGCCCCGTCCGCCCAGGATCAGGGCCAACGCCATCGAGCCGACGGCCAGAACGGCGGGCCAGAACAGGCGGGTCGTGAGCACCTCGGTCGACGCCTTGCGCCACGGAAGCACCGGAGCGCTGGCCATGAGGAACAGGATCACCATGGCGATCGGTCGGGCCATGGAATCGAAGTAGGGTCGCCCGATCGTCAGCCGCGTGCCGTCCCAGGCCTCGATCAGCAACGGAAATACCGTGCCGAGCAGGATCACGAAGGCCAACGCCCCGAAGGCGACATTGTTGGCCATGAAGGAGCCCTCGCGTGACAGGGGGGCGTCGATCGCACCCGGTGAGCGAAGTTGGTCGCCGCGCCAGCCGATGAGGCCGACGCTGACGGCGGCGACGATGGCGAAGAAGGCCAGCAGCGCGGGGCCGACGACGCCGGCGGTGAAGGCGTGCACCGATTCGACGGCGCCGGAACGGGTCAGGAACGTGCCGAGGATCGTGAGCGCGAACGTGGCGCACAACAGTGACAGGTTCCAGACCCGGAGCATGCCCCGTCGTTCCTGGACCATGACCGAATGGACGTAGGCCGTACCGGTGAGCCACGGAAGCAGCGAAGCGTTCTCGACCGGATCCCAGGCCCAGTAGCCTCCCCAGCCGAGCACCTCATAGCTCCACCAGGCGCCGAGCACGATGCCGAGTGTCAGGAAACCCCAGGCGGCGACGGTCCACCGTCGGGTTTCGACCAGCCAGCCCTCCCCGACGCGACCTGTGATCAGCGCGGCGATGGCGAAGGCGAACGGCACGGTGAAACCGACGTATCCCAGATAGAGCATCGGCGGGTGAACGGCCATCAAGACGTGGTTCTGGAGAAGCGGGTTGGGACCGGGTCCGTCCACAAAACCCGGTGGGAGTTCGACCGCGCCGAACGGGTTGGCGGGACCGACCAGTAGGCCGAAGAAGAAGGCCGACACGACCAGCATCACGACGAGCGCCCAGTTGAGCAGGGGATCGTCGGCCCGATCCCGGAACTTGGCCAGGACGGCGCCGATGTAGAGGGCCAGGATCAACACCCACAGCAGGAGCGAACCTTCGAGCGACGACCACAGAGCGGCGAAATTGAACAACGGCGGCGTGGCCCGACTCCCGACCTGACTGACGTAGGACACGGTGAAATCACGCTGGAACAGTGCCACCTCCATCACCACGAAGGCTCCGACGGCGGCCACGACGACGAGGGCCGCCCAGCGCCTCACCGTGCGGAGGAAGATCGGTTGACGGTCGGGGGCCATGGCCACCAGGGCATACGTTCCGCCGAAGGCGCCCATGACCGAGGCGGCCAGGCCGACTGCAACGAAGGCGAACCCGAGAACCGAATTCACGATCCAGCCCTCGTTACCACCCGCACGTCTCTTTTTGCAGCCATGCTCATCGGCTCCGAGCGCGCCTCACTGGCCGGGATCGTCGGAATCGTCGGCGTTGCCCGGGACCGGATCGTCGCTTTCGTCGAGTTCATAGTTCAACCGGTCGGGGTTGTCCTCCACATACTCCTCGGAGTGTTTGACGAGGAGCTGGTTCGACACGAACTCGGTGCCCTCCCAGCGGCCCTTGGCGACCACCTGCTCGCCGACCTTGAACAGGTCGGTCGGTTCGGCACCGATGTGGCGTATCTCGGCGTTCTCACCACCGAAGGTCATCGTGAACAGCATGGCGTCACCGGTCGACACCGGTTCGCTGATCACCGTGCCCTGCATGTTGAACGTGTCGTTGCCGAGATCGGCCCGCTGGGCCACCGCCTCGTCGACGTTGAGAAAGTAGACCCTGGCACTGGTGAGCGCCTGGAAGAGCACGAATCCGGCGATCAGGGCCAGGGCCCCGACGATCAGCCAGTTGCGGAGTGAGCTGGAACGGCCGGTCGGCACGTCCCGGGGTGTGAGGTCGAGGTCAGTCAAGGAATCGGCGCCTTTCTTCGGGAACCTCGTCGGTCAGCGATCGACCGCGGGCCAGAACCCATCCGGTGTAGACGGCGATGCCGACGAAGACGACGGCGTAGCCGGTGATGACGAACGCCCAGTGGTTCACGATACGGCACCTCCAAGTGTGGCGTCGCCCGCTTCACCCCGACGCTCGTTCAATGCTCGGGCCAGGCGCATGTCCTCGACCTGACGTTCGAGCCAGGCCACGCGGAAACGGTGGATGAGCAGCCACGCTCCCAGGAAGAGGAACGCAACGACGCTGAGGAACAGCGAGAACAGCATCAGTCCGTCGAGCTGGGTGTCGACACCGAGGGTCTGACCCTGGTGCAGGCCGCGCCACCACTGCACCGAATAGCGCACGATGATCAGGTTGGCGATGGCGATGATACCGATCACCGCAGCCCGGCGGGACCGAACCTCCTGCGGCAGGTCCATCCGGCGAATGGCGAGATAGCCGAGATACATGATGAACATGACGGTGGTGGCGGTCAGGCGAGGATCCCACTCCCAGTAGGTTCCCCACGTCGGCTTGCCCCAGATCGACCCGGTTATCAGCACGAAGGCGGTGAACAACACACCGATCTCGGCCGCCGCTCCGGCCAGCAGATCCCAGAACACGCTCTGGTTCCGGAGGTAGATCACGCTGCCGAGGAACGTGATGCCGTAACCCAGATACGACACGGCGATCGTGGGCAGATGGAGATACAGCAACCGAACGCTGTCGCCCATGCTGACCTCGGGCGGCGACAACACGAGCGCGAAGAGCAGCGACGACGCCAGGGCGACGATGGCCGCCCATCCGATGACGTAGGTTGCCTTTGAGCTGGTAGACGTCACGACTCCTCCATTATCGGACCGAAGGCAAGCATTCCCACGCCGGCATAAAGCAGAGCGAAAACGCCGAGCAGCATGGCCCACGACCAACCGTTCTCGAGCGGGCCGAAGACCGCCGCTTCGGTTGCTTTTGTTGCTGCCAAGAGTACCGGGGCCACCACGGGCAGAACAAGCAGCGGCACCATTGTGTCGCGAACCCTCAATCCCGAGGCGACCGCGGCGTAGACGGTTCCGGCGGCGGTGATGCCGAGTGTGGCCAGGATCACGACGACCAGCAGCAGCACGAGGTCGGTCAACGGCGGGCCGTAGAGCACGAACGCGCCGAGGCCGAGTACCACCTGCAGCGCCAGCAGTTGGATGGCGACAGCGGCTGATTTGCCAAGGAAGATGCCGGCCGGGTCGAGGCCGGCCATCTTCAGTGCGTCGAGGTTGCCGTCGGCCGATTCGACGGCGAAGGAACGGCCGAGCGCAAGCAGCGACGCCAGCAGCACCGTGATCCAGAACAGGCCGGGTGCCGCCTGGGCCAGCAGGGAACGACCGTCGGAACCGGCGACGGCCAGGTCGGGGCTGATGGCCAGGCCGAACAGGATCAGCACCAGTCCGCCGAACGGCAGGATCTGGCCCATTCCCACCCTGGTGGCCCACTCGATACGCAGGTCCTTGGATGCCATCAGCCAGGCGTCACGAAACATTCTGTCCCTCCTCGCGACCGTCCTCGGCTCCGGTGACCATCCCGCCCACAAGATGGACCGTCCGGGTGGCCAGATTCGACACCCGCTCGTGGTCGTGCGAGGCGATGATGACCGTTGCCCCGAAGCGCACGGCGTGACGGACGATGTCGTCGATGAAGTCACGCCCGGTCTGGTCGAGGCCGGCATGGGGCTCGTCGAGCAGCCAGAGCTTCGGGCGACGGCAGACCATCACCGCCACCGACGCCCGGCGACGTTGACCTGCCGACAGCGCCGAGATCTTCACCGTACGCAGCCGTCCTCCCAGATCGAGGCGGTCGAGAATCGGTTCGACCGTGCTCGGATCGGCCCGGTTGGCCCTGGCCCAGAAGATGAGGTTGTCCTCCACGGTCAGCTCGTCGTAGAGAAACGTCTGGTGGGCCAGCAAACCGGTCTCCCGCCGAATGCGCCGCCGTTGCTCCCGGCTGGACAGATCGTGACCCAGGATCGTGCCGGTCCCGCCGTTCAGGTGGGCCAAGCCGGCGCAGAGCCGCAGCAGCGTGCTCTTGCCTGCGCCGTTGGGGCCGCGGAGCACCACGATCTCGCCGTCGGCGACCGTCAGATCCACACCGGCCAGGGCGGGAAACCCGCCGATGAGGCTGATCGCTCCCGAAAGGTTCACCATCGTCGTGGTGTGCGTGTTTGGGGCCCAATCATTCACCGGCTACCACGATACGGCCCTCCGGTGCCCAGCGGTACCGCCACCGGTCAATCCGGGCCCGCCGCGGCCGACGGGAAGCAGGCGACAAGCGCTTCGACCACCGACCGCGTACCGACGTACCCACTACCATGATCACGACAATCCATCGACTGATAGGCGGACTGGGCCGGGCGCTGACCACCATCGGCGCTCTCGTGCTGGCCTTCGCCGCGTTCCAGTACTGGGGCACCGGCCTGGCCGAGGCCCGAGCCCAGGAGCATCTCGGCAATGAGTTCCTCACGCAGCTGGCCTCGGCGCGAAACGACGCCGACGCTGTCGTTGATCCGGGTGATCCGAACACCGAATTCGAGCCCGACACCGATCCGCCGGAGCTTGTGGACCCCCTCGGCCGGGTAGAGAGACCGATCGCCGGCTCCCCGGCACCGATGCTCGATCCGGCCGACGTCCCCGAACCGGGTGAGGCGGCCGGTCGCATCATCATCCCGGCGATCGAGGTCGACAAGACCTACGTCCAGGGTGTCGGCCGGGACGATCTCCGCAAGGGCCCGGGCCACTACCCGCTGACCGCTTTTCCCGGGCAGCGGGGCAACGCCGCCATTGCCGGCCACCGCACGACCTACGGTGCCCCCTTCTTCGACCTCGACAAACTCCAGCCGGGCGACGAGATCATCGTCGAGACCCTCCAGGGACGGTTCACCTACCTCGTCAACGAACACGAGACCGACGACGGCATTGCGCTCGGGCACTTCGTCGTCGACCCGACGGCGACCTGGGTGCTCGACGACCACGGCGACAGCCGCCTCACCCTGACGGCCTGCCATCCGAAACGATCAGCCGCCCGGCGGATCGTGGTGACGGCCACGCTCGACACGACCCCCGCCCCGCCGACACCGGTCGTCGCCGAGACCTCGGATGTCGATCCTGCTCCCGATCCGGCGCCGAGCGAGCCCGATCCGGCGATCGAGGAACTGCCGGCCGTCGACGAGGTGGCCGTCGACGAGGTGGTCGTCGACGACTCCCAGTCGCTCGACGAATCACTAGGCTGGCAACCCGAGCACTGGCCTGCAACTGCGCTCTGGAGTGCGCTGTCAACCCTCACGGCGACAGCAGGGTGGCTTCTCGGCCACCGTTGGCGCCGGGCACCGGCTTGCGCCGTGACGGCCATCCCGTTCCTGGGCTGCCTCTTCGTCTGCTTCACCCACCTCGACAAGCTCCTCCCGGCCATCTGACCACCTCCCATCCGGGCTTTTGTACGGTTGCGGCCCTCAAACAGGACGTGGAGGTCCAGAAGCTCGGGACACCAGCCGGTAGATTCTCCCCGTGGGTACGTGCGCCATCCTGTCCTTCCGCCTCGGCATGACCGACGGTGTGTCGGTGGTGGCCGAGCTGTGGCGCCAGGCCCTGGAGCGTCTCGGTTGGGAGACCACGACCGTCGCCGGTGAGGGCCCCGTCGATCACCTGGTTCCCGGACTAGCCATCGACGCCACCCGACCGCCCTCGCCCGCCGACCTGGATCGGGCTATCGGGGCGTGCGATTTGGTGATCGTCGAGAACCTCCTGTCGATTCCGATGAACCTCGCCGCCAGCACGGTCGTCATCGACGCACTGGCCGGGCGCCCGGCCATCCTCCACCACCACGACCCACCGTGGCAACGGGCCCGTTTCGCCCACATCACCCTGCTGCCGCCCGATCATCCGGCCTGGGCCCACGTCACGATCAACCGTCTCACCGAGCGTCAGTTCGCCGATCGAGAACTCACTGCCACCACGATCTACAACGGCTTCGATCTGGACCCACCGCCCGGACGGAGGGACCGAACCCGGGCGCTGCTCGACGTCGGCGCCGGCGACCGGCTCGTGGTCCATCCGGTGCGGGCCATCGCCCGCAAGAACATCCCGTCGGCCCTCCGGCTTTGTGAGGCACTCGACGCCGCATATTGGATTCCGGGCCGGGCCGAAGAGGGCTACGGCGACGAATTCGAGCGGCTCCTGGCCGCCACGTCGGCCCGGGTGATCCGTCACCCCGTGGACCGGACCGACGTCACGATGTCCGACCTGTACGCCGCATCGGATCTCGTGGCCTTCCCGTCGACCTGGGAGGGGTTCGGCAACCCGCCGATCGAGGCGGCGATCCATCTCCGCCCGGCTGCCGTCGGGCACTACCCCGTCGCCGACGAGTTGCGCGCCCTCGGTTTCCACTGGCTCGACCCGGAGGATCATCCGGCTGTCGCCGCCGAGTTGGCGGCACCGTCGGAGGGGGCCCTGGCCGACAACCGGCGGCTGGTCGAACAGCACCTGTCGACCGAACGTATGGAAGCCGACATCGCCCGGCTTCTGGAGAGCCGGGGGTGGCGGCCCTGACGTCGACTCAGACGCACGCCGCGAGACCGGCCCATGACTGTGGCGCCGCGCCCCGTCCCTCCCCCGTCTCGGGGTTCCAGTACTCGGCCAGGCCGGACCGCCGAGCGCCGTCGACGAGCCCGGCGGCAAGACGCCGCGGGATCGACGGGTCGATCAGACCGTTGCGCTCTCCCTGTTGCGCAGCCCGCCACAGCACATAGGTGAGTTGGGGCCACGCCGGCCCCCGCCAGTACTGGTCCGGCTCGTAGGTGGCCTCGGCCCGGTGAACGCCTCTGGGCCCGAACGGAGCACCGAACGCTTC
>JAOTVU010000201.1 GCA_029863385.1 Acidimicrobiia bacterium | reverse complement strand
CCGGGTGGGCGCATGAGGGAGTAGTCGTGTTCGACGACGGTGTTCGTTGACGGAATGATGACCGCCATCTTGGATCGATAGCCAACGGCGTCCGGCATCAGGTTTCTATCCCTTTCAGGTAGGAGATGACATCGTCGGAATCAACCACGTCGGCGTACTTGGCAGCCAGGTCGAACAGGTTGGCCTCGTGGGGCCGGTCGTCCCGGTCTCCGACGGCGTCGCTCACCACCACGGTCATGAACCCATGCTGGGTGGCATCCACGGCAGAGGCCCGCACGCAGCCGCTGGTCGAATACCCCAACACGATGACGGTGTCGCGGCCGAGGGCGGTCAACGTCGAGGCCAGTGAGGTTCCGAAGAAGGCGCTGGCGTATTGCTTGGTGACGACGAGTTCGTTCTCGGCCGGCGCAAGTTCGGGGAGGATCTCGCCCATCTCCCCGCGCCCGACGAACAGCTCGAGCGGTTTGATCTTCCTGAAGAAGGTGCCCCCGTCGAGTCCGCCGGGTCCGAACACCACCTCGGTGTAGATCACCGGCACGCCTGCGGAGCGGGCTGCGTCGAGCACCGCCCTCGCAGGAGCGACGGTGTCCTCGACCCCTGCGTACAGCGGCGAGGTCGGATCGACGTAGGCGCGAACCATATCCACGACGAGCACCGCCGGGCGTTCCCCGAAGCCCATCCTGTTCCCGAAGCCCGCTCCGTCGTAGTCGTTGCTCAGGTCGTCGTTGCTCATCGTCCCCGGTTCACCTTCCATCCCTTGGTCTTCTGCCCGTCGAGCTGATCTTCGTCACCGCCGGGTCCCACCGGCGAATCCAGGGGTCAACGGCCGAGCTCATGTCCCCGGCGTCCGGTCGAGGGCAGCGATCGCAGCCGCCTCGGCCGCCTCGACATCGCTTTCCCGCCCGGTGATCCAGAGGCGTCCGTACCGTCCGACCGAGGCGCTGTTCACCAGCTTGATTTCGGCCGCTTTCTCGGCTTCGTTGGCGGCCAGGTTGATGTAGGCGGCGGGATGGCACTCTACAACCAGCAGCGTGTCTCCGGGGATGACCATCGAGCCGCTGCGCGTCCGGTTGAGCAGCTGGGCCTGGTACGCGTGCACGTTGGTGATGCGTTCGATCGAGGTGACCTCGGGCCGATGGGCCTCCTCAGGGGCGAGCCCGAGGTGTACCAGCATTACGTCACCCGCCATACGGACCGCGCTCTGGTCATAGCTGTGGACCTCGATCAGCCCGAACTCGCGCTCGACGATCTGGGCACCCAGGCGGATGTCGGAGTTTTTCAGCGCTATGTCGATGAGCCGGAAGACGTCATTGCCAGGAGTGATCTCGATGTAGAGCGCGGCCATACCCTGCATGACCAGGTCGCCCGAGGTGACCGTCCCGACGTAGGCCCCGAACTGGGGCTGGATCTGGTCCAGGTAGACGTACGCACGGACCTCGGCCATCAGTTCTGGTCCCCGAGTCGGGAGGGGATGTCGTTGGCGGCGAGACCGAGGGCCGTCACGAACAGAGGATCGCCGGGTACCCGGGCCCCCACGCCGGTGACGCCGGCGATGACCTCGGCGATACCCGGGAACCGGCACGTGCCGCCGACGAGGTGGAGCTGTTCGGTCTCGTGCGGGCTGATGACGTCGTGGACGATGGTGCCGATCTTTTCGAGAACGGGCCGCACGACCGGGAACAACTCAGCGGCATTCGCCGGGTCGCGCTTGCGGGCTTCGGCCTCCTCGATCGACAGGCCGAGCGCGCCCGCGATCACCAATGTGAGGTGGGTTCCGCCGGTCGGCTCGTCGGCGACGGTGACAAGTTCACCGTCGGCGAAGACGGCAATACCGGTCGTGCCGCCGCCCACGTCGACGACCGCTCCGTCTCGAACCCCCAGCACCGCATTGGCCGCGGTCGGCTCATCGACCAGGGCCGTGCATCTCAGATCCGCGCCCGCCAGCACGTGCTCGACCGCCCGAACGTCGGCGAGCGCCACCCCGGGCGGGTAACCGGAGGCCGCACGATCGATGCTCCGGCCGAGGCGCACCTCGGTCTCCACCTTGAGTTCCTTGACCAGTGCGATCGCCCCGTGGAAGTCGACGACCACTCCATCCCTGACGACCTGGGCAAACTTGTACGCACCGGCCAACGGCCAGCCGGTACCGTCGGTGACCACGACCACCGTGTGAGCGGTGCCGAGGTCAACTCCCACCCGGAGCTGGTCGTCCCATGGCTCGCCGCGCTCGCCGTCCATGACCGCGGCCGCGTGATCGAGCAAGGCATCGAGCTCGCTCACCGATCAAGTGCCTCTGGCCATCGCGTCGGTGGAGCCGGCGGCGACCGGCTCGGGCGGGAACATCCCGGCTTTGGCCAGCATGCCCGGGACCGGCCGGCCGAGCTGCTCGCTGATCCAGCCGACGCTGGGCAAGAGCTTCCCGAGGCGGAGACCGGTGGCGACCTCCATGCGATCGAGCAGGTAGCCGAGGTCCTCGGTCGGGATGTTGCCGGTGGCGTTCGGCGCGAAGGGGCATCCACCGACGCCCCCGATCGACGAGTCGAGTGCGCTGACACCGGCGTGAACGGCGGCGACTGCGTTGGCGAGCCCGGTGTTGCGGGTGTTGTGGAAGTGGCAGCGCAGCGGCACACCGGGCGCAACCTCGGCGACCGCAGCGAGCTTGCGCGTGACGTCGACGGGGTCGCCGACACCGATGGTGTCGGCCAGTGCCAGCTCGTCGACCCCAATCTCGGCGAGTCGGCGGGCCAGGTCAGCGACCTGCTCGACGGCGATCTCACCCTCGAACGGACACCCGAATGACGCCCCGATCGTGACGGTCCGCAGTCGACCGGCTTCGGCGATCGCTGGACTGATCCGCTCCCAGGTGTCGAGGGTCTCGGCGATGCTGGCGGCCTGATTCCGCTGGCTGAACGTCTCGCTCGCCACCACGACGTAGTTGATCTCGTCGACGTCGGTCTCGAGCGCACGTTGGAGGCCACGCTCGTTGACGATCAGGCCGGCGAGTGCGACGCCATCGAGCTGGCCGAGGCCGGCGATCACCTGCTCGGCATCGGCCATGGTTGGCACGTACCGGGGATGGACGAAGCTGACGGCCTCAATCCGCGTCAGCCCACCATCGATGAGCCGATGGATCAGCTCGATCTTTGTGGCAGTGTCGAGAATCTTCTTCTCGTTCTGCAGTCCGTCCCTCGGGGAGACCTCGACGATCTGCACCGAATCTTGCACTGGGCTCCCCGACTGTGGCGACACCTCCGAACTGTAGCCACTCCCAGGAATCGTGGCAAGCGGCGGTCGGCCGAAACGGCGAGCCTGGCCGACCGGAGGCCTGGGTTTCAGGGGAGTGGGTCTACTCCGGTGACGGGACCTCGCATGTCGCGGGAACGAACCCTGTCGCCACCAGCATGCGGCCCATACCGTTGAGGACGCCCACCACGGTGAACAGCTCGACCAGCTCGGCGTCGGAGAAGTGGGTTCGCAGTTCATCGAGCAGGGATGGATCGGCCGGCTTCGGTGGTTGGGTCGCGGCTGTGAGGTCAGCGATCATCAAAGCTGCCCGTTCCGCGGCACCGAATCGGTCGAGTTCGAATGCCATGACAGCTTCGATCTCTTCGTCGGTCAAACCGTGCGTGCGGGCGGACTCAGCGTCACCGACCTGGCAGAACCCGCAGCCCGAGTGGGCCGCGAGCCGAAGTCGCACAAGCTCCTTCACGCGGATCGGCACCGTCCCGTTGAAGAACAGCGAGCCGTAGAAGTCTCCCCAGTAGAAGTCGACCACCGGGCGCGCGTTGGCCGCGAACTGGAAGAAGCTCGGGTCGCCACCCAGTGCCTGGATGCCTTCCACCTTCGTTCGGAACGGCTCCGGAAGGAGCTCGACGGGCACCATCGTGAACGACATTCGACCTTCTCCTTAGGGGTGGAGCTTCCTCCGGGTGGGCTCCACTCGGGTTGGCACTGAATGTATGGTAGGCCGCCAAGCCGGGCGGCCGCGTTCGAACGCAGCGATGTCGTCCTCGTGACGCTCAGTGAGGTCGATCGGATCGAGGCCGTCGAGCAGGCGGTGGCGGACATGCGGATCGACCTGGAAGTCCACGTCGAACCCGTCGCCCGTCAGGGTCTGGGTCCGGAGATCAGCGACGAGCTCCCACGCCGGGTCGCGGCCGACCTGCTCGAAAAGCTGCGCCGCTGTTCCTTCGTCGAGCTCGATGGTGAGCACCCCGATGTTGGCGCAGTTCGCCCGGAAGATGTCGGCAAACGACGGAGCGATGAGCACATCGAATCCCGCGTCCTGCAGGGCCCACGGGGCGTGTTCACGCGAGGATCCACACCCGAAGTTCCTACCGGACACCAAGATCCTGGCGCCACGGTGTTCGGGGCGGTTCATGGGGAACTCGGGCCGTGGTTCGCCTGACTCGTCGTAGCGCCACGCGTAGAACGCGAAAGGACCGAATCCCGAACGCTGGATGCGCTTGAGAAACCGGCTCGGGAGGATCTGGTCGGTATCGACGTCGATCGCGTCGATGGGGCAGACCCGACTGGCCACACGGTCGAGCGGGCGCATCAGGCCTCGACGTCGTCGCGCACGTCGACGAACCTTCCGTGGATCGCAGCTGCGGCCGCCATCGCCGGTGACACCAGGTGCGTGCGGCTCCTGGGCCCCTGGCGACCCTCGAAGTTGCGGTTCGACGTGGATGCGCACCGCTCACCGGGCTGGACCACATCGGGGTTCATCCCAAGGCACATCGAGCACCCCGGCTCGCGCCACTGGAAACCCGCCTCTTCGAAGATGCGATGCAGCCCCTCGGCTTCCGCGGCCCGCTTGACCGAGCCCGAGCCCGGCACGACCAGCGCCGTCACCCCCTCGGCGAGGCGACGACCCCGAATAACCTCGGCGGCGGCCCTGAGATCGGTGAGGCGGGCGTTGGTACACGAGCCGATGAAGACCTTGTCGACGTGGACGTCGGTCATGGCCATGCCGGGGCGAAGCCCCTGATACTCGAGAGCCCGGCGCCACTGGTCGGCTGTCATCTCGTCCGGCGCGTTGGCGGGGTCCGGTACCACGGCCGTGATCGGTACCGACTGAGCGGGAGTCGTACCCCATGTGACATAGGGGGCCACCGAACTCGCGTCGATCTGGACGGTCCTGGCGAAGGTCGCGTCGGGATCGGAGGCCAACTGACGCCACTGGCTCAGAGCGGCTTGCCACGCCTCGCCGACCGGTGCATAGGGTCGGCCCTCCAGATAGGCGAACGTCGTCTCATCGGGGGCGATAACGCCGGCGCGCGCCCCTCCCTCGATGGTCATGTTGCACACGGTCATGCGCTCCTCCATCGACAGATCGCCGATGGCCTGTCCCCGGTACTCCACGACGTGGTCCCGACCACCGTCGACGCCGATGACGTTGAGGATGCGAAGGATGAGATCCTTGGCCGTCGTACCCGCGGCACGGGTTCCCACGATCTCGACCGCCATCGTCCGCGGTGGGCGTTGCGGCAGGGTCTGGGTGGCGAGGACATGCTCGACCTCCGAGGTTCCGATCCCGAAGGCCAAGGCGCCGAGCGCGCCGTGGGTGGACGTATGGCTGTCGCCACAGACGATCACCATGCCCGGCTGGGACAAGCCGAGTTCGGGACCGATAACGTGAACGATGCCCTGATTGAGCGAGCCCATCGGAAACAGCGGGACGCCGAAGTCGCGGCAGTTGCGACGCAGGGCTTCGATCTGTTCGACCGAGGCGGGATCGTCGTGGGGAACCTCACCCCGCACCATCAGCGGGTCGGTCGGCACGTTGTGATCCATTGTTGCGAGCGTCAGGTCGGGACGCCGCACGGGCCGGCCGGCGCTCCGCAAGCCGTCGAAGGCCTGCGGGGAGCTCACCTCGTGGACCAGGTGCAGATCGACATAGAGGAGGTCCGGTTCGCCGGAGTCGCCGCGATGAACGACATGGTCGGCCCAGATCTTCTCGACGATGGTGCGGCCCACCGGCGCCTCCCTCACTCGCTGGTCGCTGCGGTGATCCGTTCGTCGTCCAGGCCCAGCAGATCTCCGAGAATCTCCTGGTTGTGCTCGCCGAGCTCGGGGCCGAGCCAGCGAACCTGCCCGGGTGTGTCCGAGAGCTTCGGGGCGACGTTCTGCAATGGGAACTCTCCGAAGTCGCGGTGCTGCAGGCGAACGATCGACTCCCGAGCTGCGAAGTGTGGATCCTCCAGCATCTCGGGAGCTCGGTAGATGCGGCCGGCGGGAACCGCGTGCGTCTCCATGAGCTCCAACACGACATCGGACGACATCGTGCGGGTCCACTCAGCGATCAGATCGTCGAGTTCCTGTTGCGACTGGCCGCGTGCGGAGTGGGTGGCGTAGCGCGGGTCTTCGGCGAGCTCGGGCCGGTCCATGGCGTCGGTGAGCCTCCGGAAGACCGCGTCCTGATTGGCGGCGATCAGGACCATCTGGTCGTCGGCGGTGGGGTACACGTTCGACGGGGCCACGTTGGGCAGGATCGCGCCGGTTCGCTCCCGGATGTAACCGGCGATCTGGTACTCGGGAATCATCGACTCCATGTACGACAGCACCGCTTCGAAGATCGCCGAGTCGACGACCTGCCCCCGCCCCGTGCGTTCACGAGCGTGCAACGCAACCAGCGTTCCGATGGCCCCCATGGTGCCGGCCAACTGGTCGCCGATCGAAACACCCACCCGGCTCGGCATTCCGTCGGGGCTTCCGGTGATGTACCGCAACCCACCCATGGCCTCGCCGATCGACCCGAACCCGGCCCGGGCCGAATACGGGCCGGTCTGCCCGTACCCCGTCACACGGGTCAAGATGAGGCGAGGGTTGATCTCGCTCAGAACGTCGTAGCCGAGGTTCCACTTCTCCAGTCGGCCGGCGCGGAAGTTCTCGATCACCACGTCGGCGTGTCGGACAAGCTCGCGCAACGTCTCCTGACCGGCCTCGGTCCTGAGATTGAGGGTGATGGACTTCTTGTTCCGCGCGATGACCGGCCACCAGAGCGACTTGCCATAGGGCTTCTCCCGACCCCACTGTCGCATGGGATCGCCCTCACCGGGAGGCTCCACCTTTATGATCTCGGCGCCGAAATCCCCGAGGATCTGCGACGCGAACGGGCCAGCGAGGAGCTGTCCCATCTCGATGATCCGGACATTGTCGAGGGGGCCGGATCCGTTTGCCGTTGCGTTGTTCATTCCCCGCTGGTCCTTCCAAAGCTGGTGAGGTTGCTACAACCGCGCCTCCGGTCTGGCGAAGCCAGGGCGCACTGCCTTCCTATCACATCTA
>JAOTVU010000055.1 GCA_029863385.1 Acidimicrobiia bacterium | reverse complement strand
GCGACACCCCGACGTGCACATCACACTGGCCGCATTGGATCCACGGCTCAACGACCAGGCTTACATCGTGCCGGGCCTCGGCGACGCCGGCGACCGGATCTACGGGACGAAATAGCGGCACACGAGCCAAAGAGAGCAAACAGATGACAGCCGACGATCAGCCCGGCCATGCGGCCGACCTCGACCCGACGATCGATTGGGACCTGCTGCGGGCCGAAGCCCACCGGGTGGCCGCCAACGCCTATGCGCCCTACTCGAAGTTCCGTGTCGGTGCGGCGGCCCTGACCGACGATGGGCGATTGATCACCGGCTGCAACGTCGAAAACGCCTCCTACGGACTGACCCTGTGCGCCGAGTGCTCGTTGGTTTCGGCCCTCCATACACAGGGGGGAGGCCGCCTGGTGGCCGTCGCCATCGTCTCGGGCTCCGGTCGTCCGTGTTCGCCGTGCGGCCGCTGTCGGCAGCTGCTGCTCGAGCACGGCGGCGGCGACTGCCTCGTCGACGGCGACGGCACCGTTCGGACCGCGGCCGAGCTCCTACCCGGAGGATTCGAGCCCAAGCGGATGAGCGAGGGCTGACAGCGGCTCCACCGGCCGGGCCCGAGCCACCGGTTTCGCTAGGCGAGTTCCGACAGCAGCGTGGGCAGATCCCGAATCGTGGCCAGCGTTCGGGCCCGGTCGCCCTGGCGGTCGTCGAGCGAACCGTCGGCCACCTGCTCATGACCCCAGGTGATCGTGTACGGGACGTGCACGCCGGTCGCGCCGATCTCGACCACCGGCGCAACGTCGGAGCGGAGTGAGTTACCGACCATCACGAACTCGGAGGCGTCGACCCCGGTACGCGACAGAACCTCACGATAATGCCGAGGAGATTTCTCACTCAGGATCTCCACCCGCTCGAACCGTTCGGCGAGACCCGATTCGGCGATCTTCGACTCCTGGTGGAAGAGATCACCCTTGGTGATCAGAATCATGCGGTAGCTGCGGCCCACGGTGTCGAGCACGTCGGTCACCCCGTCGATCAACTCGACCGGGTGGGCCATCATCTCCTTACCCCATTCGACGATCTGCTGGATCGCCTCAACCGGGATGGCACTGTCGCTGACGTCGATGGCCGTCTCGATCATCGACAGGATGAAGCCCTTCACCCCGTAGCCGAACAGCTCCAGATTCGCCCGCTCCCGGGCCAGGAGACGCTCGGAGGTCTCCCCCCGCTCGCTCCAGGGACTCACCAGCGCCCGGAACCGGTCCTCTGTCAACGCGAAATGGGATTCGGAGTGCCACAGCGTGTCATCGGCGTCGAATCCAACCAAAGAGATGGCCATAGGGAGCCACAAGGGTATCCGGTCCCGAGTCCCGCCTCGGTGGATAGCATGACTTATGGCAATTGATCACCCCGAATCGACCGATCTTTCCACCGATCTCTTCGATCAGATCCGGTCGGCCCCCAAGGTCCTGCTCCACGACCATCTCGACGGCGGAATGCGGCCGACGACCGTCATCGACCTGGCGGCCGAACAGGGTTATGATCGTCTGCCCACCACCGACCCTGACGAGTTGGCCAAGTGGTTCACCCGTGGCGCCGATCGCCGAAACCTGGAGCTGTACCTCGAGACGTTCGCCCACACCGTCGGCGTCACCCAGACGAAGGACGGGCTCATGCGGGCGGCCGCCGAGGCGGCGGAGGATCTTGCGGCCGACGGCGTCGTGTACGCGGAGGTTCGCTTCGCCCCCGAGTTGCACACCGAGAAAGGCCTGACGCTCGACGAGGTCGTGGAGTCGGTCCTCGAAGGATTCCGGCTGGGGACGGCCGGCCGGCCGATCACCATCGGCACCCTGTGCACAGCGATGCGCACCGCCGCCCACTCCTATGAGATCGCCGAGCTTGCGATTCGCCATCGTGATGCGGGTGTCGTCGGCTTCGATATCGCCGGAGCCGAAGCCGGACACCCTCCGAGCCGGCACCTCGACGCATTCCAGCTCGCCATGCGGGAGAGTTTCCACATCACGATCCATGCCGGCGAGGCGTTCGGCCTCCCGTCGATCGCCGAGGCGCTCAACTATTGCGGAGCGGAGCGGCTCGGTCACGGCGTCCGGATCGTCGACGACATCGCCTTCGACGACGACGGTCGCGCTGTGCTTGGGCGGTTGGCGGCCTACATCCGGGATCGACGTATCCCACTGGAGATGTGTCCCACGTCGAACGTCAACACCGGTGCGGCACCGTCGATCGAGGAGCATCCCATCGGTCTGCTGCGAAGGCTGCGATTCCGGGTGACGGTCAACACCGACAACCGCCTGATGAGCGATGTCACCCTGTCCGACGAGTTCATCAAGCTGGCCGAAGCGTTCGGCTACGGGATCGACGACGTTGAGTGGCTGACGATCAATGCCATGAAGAGCGCATTCTGGCCCTTCGAGCAGCGGCTGCGCATCATCAACGAGCAGATCAAGCCGCGCTACGCAGCCTTGCGGGCAGCGGGCCTGTAGCCCTGGAGAGCGACTCTTTCGCCGGGGCTCCGTCCGTCAGTTCAGGCTGACGTCGATCGGATAGTGGGCGTACCACTCGAGGTCGCCACCCTGGCGTTTGAGGATCCGGGTCCAGAGCGTCTCGGGCTCGGTGGAGAAGAGATCGTCGATCGTGGCGTCGACGACCCACCAGCCGTCGGCGGCGATCTCCCGTTCGAGCTGACCCGGGTACCAGCCCGCGTAGCCGGCGAAGATGCGGACCGCACTCACACCCTGCGCCCGGACCAGGGCCGGCTGCTGGTCGAGGTCGACCGGATGGGCGCCGAGGACGAGCTCACCCGGCCGGCCCGACGGGCGGCCTATGGCGATCAGGGCGTCCTGATCGACCGGCCCTCCCTCGAACAGCAACCCGGGCTCGAGATCGAGTTCCTCCCAGTCGGGGAAGGTGTCGACCATCGGCGAATCGGCCAGCGGCCTGTTGATGACGACACCGAGCGCGCCTTCCGAGCCGTGTTCGAGGATTAGCGTCAGTGTGGAACTGAATCCATCGGCGTGTACCTCCGGCCGGGCCACCAGGATTCTGCCCGCCAGCGATAGACCTAGATACGGTATCTTCGCTTCTTCCATCAATCTGTCCTTACCGGGGAATGCCGTTACACACCGACAACGTTTTCCATCGGCTCGCCGTGACGGTCCTTGAAAAAGTTCGGTTCGTCTTCCAGATCCCTCGCCGTTCCGCGCTTAGGCACATCACCCTACCTCCAGCGACCAGGGGTTGTCATCCTGAGCTTTGCTACCGGGACGCAGCAACAATGTTCGCTTGCCAACCGCATCCATAGTCGAGATGCGAATTGGTGAATAAGGTAGGTGCTTGTTGAAGGATCAACATGATATGCCATGGTCTTGAAATCCGGCTAGAAATCAGATCATTTGCCTGTCGAGACCACATAGTACGATATAAAGCGACAAGGGTGGTGACAGGTATAGAAATATCGTGATGCGACCATCTCCCTGACGTCGACGCCTGCCATCAAAAGTGGAGATGGCGCCCACGGACCCCGCCATCGGCCGACTTCGCCCGACGCCACCCCCGCTACGCAATGCCCAACCATCGGCTCTAGGCTTGAGTTATGGGTGTTTTCCCGAAGGCAAACGATCGCTGCTGGTGCGGTAGCGGCAAGAAGTTCAAACGCTGCCACAAGGCCGCCACATCCCCGGTGCAACCGGGTCGAATCTCGCGGCTGCGGCCGGTTCCCGACTCGATCGTCAAGCCGACGTGGGCCGATGGCGGCCACGCCGACCGGTGGGACGAGCCGCGGGTCAAATCACCCGAAATCATCGAGCGGATGCGGCGAACCGGCCGTGATGCCGCCGACCTGCTCGCCTATCTCGGTACGCTCTGCCAACCCGGCGTGACCACCGAGGAGATCGACGCCGCCTGCCACGACCGGGCCATCGAACTCAACGCCTACCCGAGTCCGCTCGAATACCCCGGCCCCGTCATCGCCTTCCCGAAGTCGGTCTGCAGCTCGGTCAACGAGGTGATCTGCCACGGCATACCCGACGATCGGCCGCTTCGTGACGGCGACATCGTCAATCTCGACGTGACTCTGTTCCGCGAAGGCGTCCACGGAGACACCAACGCCACGTTCTTCGTCGGTGAGGTCGACGAGTTGTCGAAGCGCCTCGTCCGAGTGACCCGTGAGTCACTCGAGAAGGGCATCGAGGCGGCAAAGCCGGGCCGGCCCGTCAACGAGATCGGAAGGGCCATCCAGACCCACGCCGAAGCCCAGGGGTTCGGCGTGGTCCGCGACTTCGTCGGCCACGGAATCGGCGAACAGTTCCACACCGATCTGCAGATCTGCCACTATTACCATCCCCGGCTGACCGACATCATGGAACCGGGAATGACCTTCACCATCGAGCCGATGATCACAGCCGGATCCTGGAAGGTCCGCCTGTGGGACGACGGATGGACGGCCGTGACTGCCGACGGCAGCCGTACCGCTCAGTTCGAGCACACGATTCTCATGACCGATGACGGCGCCGAGATTCTCACCACACCGGCCGACACCAGCACGCATCCGTACTGGGACACCGAGCCGCTGTCGACCTCAGGCGTCGCCTGAGCTCGATCCCTCGGCCGGCCTTCAGCCCAGCTGGTCGCCGATCAACTCCCAGAGACCGAGCATCCTGGTGGCCAACGCCACCACGACGATGATCAAAACCGGTCTGATCACCCGTTCACCGCCGTCGACCGCCAGGTTGGCGCCCACGTAGCCACCGGCGCCCATGCCGATGCTGAGCACGAGTGCGGGGACCCAACGGATCTGGTCGTTGTAGAGGAAGACCGGAACGGCAATGGCGGTGATGGCGAGGATGAGAATCGTCTTCACCGCGTTGGCCGTCACGAGATCGAATCCGGAACGGGCCAGCACCAGCAGGACGAACAGGCCGACACCCGCCTGCACGGCTCCCCCATAGAACCCGATCCCGGTGAAGACGAAGAGGGTCAGCCACGCCGGCCATGGAGCTGCGGAGACGTCGGCCTTCGGCTTGCGGAGCGTAAGGATCAGCAGCGGGAACATCAGAAAACCGAAGAGGCGTTCGAAGAGCTGATCGGGGATCTGCGAAGCGACGAGGGATCCGGCCAGCGCTCCCACCATGACGGGAACGAGCACCGCGATCGTCCGGGCCCTATCGCTCACATCACGTCGGGCGAAGCCGTAGGCCCCGGCCAGATTCTGGATCAACACAGCGATTCGGTTGGTTCCGTTGGCCACCGTTCCCGCGACGCCGGCCAGCGAGAGCAGCGGCACCGTCAGCATCGAACCGCCTCCCGCCATCGAATTGATCACACCAGCGAAGAAACCGCCGACAAGCAAAACAAGCGCATCGACCCACGTCATGGCCCCGACGCTAGCCGGTGGGGACCCGACCATTCGTGGTCGGAAACACGTCCCGATCGACCGGCATCGACCACGGACTCGTGCTGAGCCGCGATACTGACCGGGCGGCGCCAACAAGACCCCTACCGGGGACAGGTATTTTCGAAGGCATTTGGGAGTTTGTAACTATGCGCCGAGGCTTCGCTTCGATGCTCATGGGATTGTCGCTGCTGGTGGCATCAGCCGGCTGGGCCGGTCTCGTTTTCGCGCGTGGCGTGCTGGACGAGGATCAATCCCGTCAACTGTCGGCCCGGCTGGCGGACCACGAGGTTGTCCACGCCGTCCTCACCAATCGGCTCGGTGAGGGAATGGAACGATACGTACCCGCCGACGAACCGATGTCACGCCAGGAGCTGCGCACTGTGGCTGCCGAGGCGTTGGCCGATCCGTTTGCCGCCGCTGCGGTTCGCGAGGCCATCTCGGAGGCCCACCTCCTCGGTCTCGCCAACGACGAAGCCGAACCGACGTTCAATGATTTCGACGTGAACGAGGCGGCCCGCCATGCCCTTCTTGCGGCCCGCCCCTCGCTGAGCGGTCGGATACTGGTCAATCCCCCGGTCAGAGTGCGACTACCCGTCGATGGACTCACCTGGTTCTCCGGCCTGAAAGCGTTGGCCGACCGGTTCGCACTTCTTGCCCTGACCGCGGCCGCCATCGGTTTTGTCACCTCGTTCATCGTGGCCGATGAGCCGACCCCCGTGCTGCGTCGGGGTGCCTGGTGGATTCTGGCGTCGTCCGCCGGCTGGATGGTGGTCGGGTCCGCCTTCGCCGCTGTCGTCCGGTTCACGGTGCCGTCGTCCTATGTGCTCTTCGCCGTGGCCCTGGAGATCGTCCTGCGATCCATGCGAGACCCTGCGATCATCATGGCCTCGTTCGGTGTCGGACTCCTGTCGGTGAGCTATCTGGCGCCGGCGATCGCGCGGCGTCGAGGAGCGCTCCTCCTGGAGCGGGCCCGGGATCGACTCGGCCCGATGACCCAGCCCGCCGACAGCTCCTCCCCCAGCGACGGTGACGACCCGTCGGCCATCGGCCCGCTGCCCGCCACGGCTGCGACATCGACATCGACGTCGACAACCGATGCTGAGCACGTCGGGATGGGAAGCCGCCTCTCCGCCGCATGGAAGGAGGGACATGGGTACCTCGACGACGCCCGGGTTGCGCCGTTCTTCTCGGGCCCGACCCGCGAAACCCTCAAACGATCGGGTGACTAGGCCGGTTGCGCCAGCTGCTCGTCCAACCAGGCTCGGATCTCGCCGAGGACCTCGAACCGCTCCGGCTCGTTCATGCACTCGTGGCGGAGGCTCGGCCAGCTGCGGTAGGTGACGATCGAAAGATCGCTCAACGGTAACGACGCCGCCTGCGGCACCAGCTCATCCTCTTCCCCGTGGAGAACGTAGCTGGGCACCCGGATCCGGTCTATCCGGCTCGAGGTCTCCTCCATCGTCTCGAAGATCGCCTTACCGAGCCCGGCTGTGGCTCCGAGGATGACCAAAGGATCCTCATGGTAGGCCTTCTCGACCTCCTCGTCGCGCGACAGCAACCCGTTCATCTGCGTTCCCTTGATGAACAACGAGGGCACGACGCGACCGAGGATTGGAGCGGCGATCCGCTGCCAGCGTGGTACGTCCGCCGCCAGAGCCGGCGAGCTGAGCACGGCCAGATCGGGTTGCCGCCGATCCGACACCAGATAGGCCGTGGCCATCAACCCGCCGAGCGAGTGGCCCATGAGAATGACCGGCACACCGAGTTCCCGCCGTTGAGCAAGGTGGTCCTCGATGTCGTCGAGAAAGGTCTCGAAGTCGTCGATGTGGGCCCTTCGGCCACCACTCTGGCCAAAGCCCCGGTTGTCGTAGGCCACGACATCGATTCCGGTCGAGGCCAGGAAGTCGCCGACATGTACATAGCGGCCCGAGTGCTCACCGATGCCGTGCACCAGCAGGAGCGCGGCCCCGGGGGCGGTCAAGGACCAACGGCGGACCAGTTGCGTCTCGCCGTCGCGGGTCTCCTCGAACTCGACGGTCATTGCTGATGCTGCCACATTACCCAGGTTACCGGTTGGCCATGATCGGATGGGAAATGTCACCTGCAGAGTCGTGGCAATGGACGTGCCCGCATGTCACACTGGGCGGCGATGTTGCCCCTCCCCACCCTTTTCGCCGTGGCTCTCGGTGGTGCCGCCGGCTCCCTGGCCCGATGGGGCGTGCTCGAGATCGCCACCGGCGGCCAGGACCCCTCGCCCGACGCGACCATGTCCGGCGTGTATTTGGCGCTGTTCGCGATCAACGTGCTGGGATCGCTACTGCTCGGTGTGCTGCTGGCCCAACGAGACCTCATGCGCCACGGCCAGTTCCTCGCCATGGGGGCCGGTTTCACCGGGGGCCTGACCACGTTCTCGGACTTTGCCGTCGATGTGGCCGAGATGCTCGACGGCGGCCGGGTCGTCGATGCCGCAACCAACGGGATCGGAACCGCGTTCTGTGCGCTGGTGGCCGCTGGCCTCGGCTACCGGCTGGGGGTGATCAGCCGATGACCGTGGTCGCGGTGATGGCGGCAATGTTGGCGGCGGCCGGTGTCGGAACGATCGTGCGCTTCCTCACCAGCCTGCTCTTCAACGACCAGTTTCCGGTCGGCACGCTTGCTGTCAACCTGCTGGCCTCGACCCTGCTCGGTCTGCTCGTCGGCGCCGACGTCGGCGACTCCATGTCGCTGATCGTGGGGACCGGCGCGCTCGGCGCGCTGTCGACCTGGTCGGCGGCTGCCAACGAGGCGGCGATCATGGCCAGGCGGGGTGAGGGGTACCTCGCCCTCGCCTATCTCGCCTTGACCGTGTTGAGCGGCGTGACGTTCGCCTGGTTCGGGCTCCAGCTCGGACAGGCGCTGTAGGACGCTATCCCTCGGCCCTGACCGTGGCGCAATCGACCGTGATCCGGGTCAGCACCTGGTCGGTGTTCGGGTCGACGGCCTCCACGTACCCCTCATCGAGCGACGGATCATCGACACACTGCCGGCGGGCCAACTCCTCCATCTGCTGCGTCGGTTGAATGGGGTGGGACACCTCCGGCGGCTCGGCGTCCAGAACCGGCGGGTTGGCCGGATCGATCGGAACGGCCTCCTCACCGGAGCAGCCGGCCAGTGTCCCGGCACCCAGCGCAACGCTCATGGCGATGAGACGGACCGGGCTCGGTGTCCGAAGCGCTGTCGAATTCGATGCCATCGGGATCACGGTAGCCATCGATGGGGTAGGACCGGTTCGAACCTTCAGGTATCGGGGCCGGGAGCCGACCTGAAAAGGGTGCTCTCACCGCGTCGGGTCACCTTCGATTACACAGCCGTGCGTTCCCCGATCTGGACGCCGACACGACCCGAATTCTCGTGCGCGGCCAACAGTGTGTCGCTGATGATGCCGGTCATCGAGCCGTACTTCGTCCGCTCGGCTCGACGGGCCCTGCCGTTGCTGCCGCCGGATCTGGCGTCGACCGCTCGCGCCTATCTGGAGCAGGAGGCGGAACATCTTCGCCAGCACCGGCTCTTCAATCGCCTGTTGACCGACCGTTACCCGGCTCTGCGCCGAACCGAGCGGGTCATGGGTTCGGCCTACCGATGGCTCGAGCGCACCCGTTCCCTGGAATTCAGCTGTGCCTTCGCCGCCGCCTCGGAGACCATGGCCTACTCGGCGGCCCGCTGGGCGGCCGAACGTCGCTCGGAACTGTTCCGCGATGCCGATGAGGTGGCATCGACGCTGTTCCTGTGGCACCTTGCCGAGGAGGTGGAACACAAGTCTGCCGCGTTCGAGATCCACCGCCACGTCACCGACGTCGAGAACCGGAGGGCGCGCTCCCGGCTTCGGTTCGCGGCCGCCATGGGCCTCGCCCTGGTCCTCGTCGTCGTCTTCGTGGTGTGGGGAACCACGGTGATGCTGGCCGGGGAACGCCGGCTGCACCATCCGGTGGCGTGGATCAGGCTCCTTCGCTGGAGTGTCGTGTTTGCATTCGAGCTGTTGAGCAACCTGACCGTCAGTCTGCTCCCCGGCTTCCATCCCGACGACTTCGTCGATCCGATGTTCTACCAGGTCTGGCTCCGGGAGTTCGACACCGCCACCTCAAGCATTCCGATCTGGGCCGACGTCGGGGACACCACGGCCTAGCCACTGGGCAGTAACGCCCATCGGGCTTCAGCAAGTCGCCTCTCAGGCCGACTTGTACTGTGTGGAAGCCGAACACATCGACTCGCTTTTGCCGGACCTGGACCACTTCGAGCAGCAGGTCATCCAGGCCGATCTCGATCGTGACCCTTTTGCCATCGCCCTGTTCGAGGTCAAACCGCTTGGAAACGACTACTCGAGCCTGCTTCCTCGTCTGGCCCGCTGTCTGCTCGATTTCGCGAGCCCGTCCACCCACGTCGCGTCCCTCGGCAACGGCCGCCTGGCCATCCTGACTCGAACCAACGACACGAACCATCGGTGGGTCGCACCGGTCGGCACCGCGCTGCAGGCCGTCCTCGACTCCTGGCTCGACGAGCCCGACTCCGACGGTCGACCTCGACGCGCCCACCACCTCCGTGGCCACGGGCCCCTGGCCGCCGATCTCGTCGGCTCGATCGACGTGTCGGATCTGATGGACCGCCCCCGCCTGATCTCGGGCGCCGCACGCGGGCTGACCCAGCAGGTCTGGCTGAACGCCGAGGCGGCACTGGCCAAGGCCTACAAACGTCAACTCTCGTTCGTGGAGTATCGAGGCCGCGACGTCGAGTCGCTGTCGATCGCCGATCACCCGGCAATCGCAGGCCCGGCGGAACGGGAGGTGCATCGGGGACAATCGAATGGCCTCATCGGCGCCGCCGACGACGATCGGCTCGTCGTCTTGGCCCACCGCCTCGAGCCGGTCGATCGTCCGGAACCGGAGTGGCTGTGGCTGCGGCTCGAACCGGGCCTGCAGCCGCTTTCGAGCAGCTCACCCCAACCCATCGATCTGGAGGCTCTCGACTCGTCCGAGCGAGCGATGCTGGAGGTCTGGCTGGCCGGACAGATCGGTCGACTTTTCGCCGGTGCCTCGGCCCAGCTCCGGATCACACTGCCGATCACGGCGGAGGCCGGACGCGCACGCTCGTTCGCTCAGCGCATCTTCCCGCTCCTCGAACACCATCGCATTCCGCCCAGCCGACTGGTCCTGGAGATCGACATCGCCGCGCTGACGGCCGAACCCGAGATCGACGCAGATCACTCCAATGGCTCGCAGCCGTCGGTTCGGCGTTTCGTCGAGGACGCAGCGTCGATGGACGTATCGGTCGTCGTCAGCCGGTTCGACGGGGGTTGGACCTCGTGGAAGGCCGTCTCCGACCTACCCATCGGCTACATCGCACCCCTGCCGGCGCTGTTCCGCCACGCGGGCGCCGGTGACGAGGATGCGATTCGCTCACTCGGCTACATCGGCGAGGACGCCGACGACCGGGGCATCGAGTTGATCGTCCCCGACGTCGACACGGAGCTCTCGCCCGGGTTTCTGGCCGGCCTGGGGTTCTCCTACCAGGAGTGTCCGGCAACGACCGCAAACGAGGCTCTGGCCGGCGGTCCGGAGAACGCCTCGCACAGCGAGGGATCCGAACCGACCGTCTCGTAGCCGATTCGGCCGCCGGAGTTCCGGCCGGCATCCCGCTCTGATCAACCGGCGATGCTGTCAGCGTGTTCGGCGGGGGCTGCGACGATCTCGGTCTCGAAGGTCGCCGGCAGCGTCATCTCGATGAGCAGCAGGTCGTCGCTGTGGCCTCGCACGATGTGCGGCACGCCCGGTCGCTGCAAGACCATCGCTCCTGGCTCGAGCCGCACGATGCCGCTGTCGGCGTACTCTACATCGAACCAGCCCTCGGCCACGTAGAGGAACTGTGCGTCGTAATCGTGCTGATGCCATTGATGGTCGGCCTCGACGCCGGGGATCGGCCGGAGGGCACGGGCGGTCAGACGTCCCCCGGTCAGCTCGGCGAGATCGAAGTCGCGGCACCGGAATCCGGTTGCGACATCGTCTTGGTACGGGGTCTCGTCCTCGAATCGGAGCACGATCTTCTCGTTGTCGTTGCCGATCATGTCGTTGGCGGTGACAAGTAGCAGCAGCTCCAGCCCGTCGCCTGCATCGAGCTCACGGTGGGTCGGACCGTTGAACGCCGGGATGACGGTACCGACCGGCAGCGTCTGTACGCCGATCTCGGCGAACTCGACCTTCAGCCACCCCGACAGGACATAGGCCAGCGAGAAACCCTCGTCGTGGCGGTGCAGTTCCTCGACGCGGGCCCCTTCGGGCTCGATACGGACGAGGAGAAGGGTGTAGTCGCCTCCGGTGGCATCGGTGACCCCCAGGTCACGGATGGTGATGCCGGGTTCGGCGGCCTCGTAGCCACCGTCACCGGCCTGGCGGATGAGTGTGCCGGGCATTGCGGCAGTACCTCCTGCAGTAGCGGTCGAGCCTCCGGGATGGATATCATCGCAGTCCGCTCACTAAATAGATCATATGATCTATAAGAAACGGATACAAGGGGTATTCTCCGGCTATGGCCAATCGAGATGATGGAGCAGGACCCCCGACTGCGACCCCGACAGACGGCGACGAAACCGGCCCGAATCCGGGGAGGAGCGCCCTGGCCGCGACGGGCTCGCCGCCCCCACCGGTCCGAGGAGGTCGGCCAGCCGGGCGACCGAAGGAGCACGACAGCGCCGCCACCCGGCGCCTGCTGCTCGACGTGGCCCTGGATACGTTCGCCGAGTCCGGGTTCGACGGCATCGGCACCCGCGAGCTGGCCAGGCGGGCCGGCGTTGGGACGACGACCTTGTTCCACCACTTCCCCTCCAAGGAGGATCTCTATCGGCGGGCCTACGAACACGGGGTGTCGTTGAGCTACGAGCGCTACCGCGAAGTCGCCACCGGAACCGACTCGCTGGCCGAGGAGCTACGGCGCATCCTCGAGGCCGCCGACGCGATACTGGCCGAACGGCCGTCCATCGCCCTTCTGGCCGTCCGGGTCCAGATCGATCAGGAGCGCCCGTCGCTCCATCTTCAGGACCGGCCGGCCGAGGTCGGGAGCTTTCGTGACGACATGGTCGAGCGCGCCATCGCCCGTGGTGAACTCCAACTCGGCGACACGGCCTACGTCCAACGCCTGCTCGATGTTTTCCTGTGGGGGATCTCGGTGATCGGCTACGAGGACGCCGTCATCCGCCGTGAGGCCGTCGCCGCCCTCAGCCGCCTTGTCACCTCCGAATTCGGGTGAAGGCGCTCGACCGCGTCGGCTGTCGGACTCGTGGGTCGGACTGGGCCGACGCTCAGACGGGGGAAGATGTCGGCGAAAAAGCCGGCGAAGCTGCCGAGGAGGATGAACCAGATCCCCACCGCGATCAGGATCCGTCCACCCCAGGTCTTGATCGTGGGTGCGCCGTCTTTGATTGTGTCGACGAGGCGTTCCCGGGCGGTGGCGAGCAGGATGGTTGAGCGCGGGATCGGGCATGGTTGAGACGGTAAAGGCTCCAGTGATGGGAACGTCAGGTTTCCTGCAGCGGGACGAACGAGCGCCCCTGGCAAGACACTATGTCGAACCACCACCTCGCCGTGGGGGTGCGACAAACGGCCGACCTACTCTTCAACGGTCACAGCTGACAGCGACCTCCAGCGCATCACAGATCTCTCGCATCCGATCACCTGACAGTCGGCCCAAACGCTCGATGAGTACACCTACGGAAACACTTTCGACCGAATCGAGATTCACCGCCGACCGTCGTGGGACCGGATCTCCGGGCGGTTCGACGACGACCTCGCTGGGGAGACCTCGAATCGTCGTCGTGCATGGAGCGATGAGACTTCTGCGGAGTCGCGGGATGGCAGCGTCACGGGAGAGCACCACAACAGGACGGCGCGAGATGTCCGGCAGTTCGCACCACCAGATCTCCCCTCTTGCCGGCAGACTCACGAAGTTCCAGCCGCTTTGCGGAACGTGGCCAAGTCGCCCCACTCATCCTGCTCATCGAGAGGATGTTGGTCGTAGGCTTCGTAGGCCTTGTCGATCTCCACAGCCCGGTGCTGTCGCTGCAGCGCAGCGAGCGCCTCGTCAATGAGGGCGGCATCGTTGAGCTCGGAACGTAGTTTTCGGGCAGCAGTTAGCAGCTCCTGGTCGACGGTTGTACTCACTCGCACTCTCGGCATACCACAACTATGCCACCGTATGGGCATGGCGTCCATCTTAGGTGAGGTCACCAGATGACCCAGCGATGAATCGGGCCGGCGCGGCCGATCTGGATCCTTCAAGCCTGCTCAATCCTGATCGACGATCAGCATGGTGTGCTCCTCAAGAGCACCTGCGGCTTCGAGATCTCGCAGTGCTTCTTCGATGATCTCGCCACTGATTTCCGAGACGATGATCATATGCGGGACGCCCAGGTGAACCCGGACGTTGCGATCACCGAGACAGTCGCCACAACTGGCCAACGCAGCCGGTGTCATGAAGAAGCACCACCGGTCAGAACCATCCGACATGCACATGATGGCTCAAAAGCAACGTAGTTCGGCCCGAAGGCCGAACTGAAGGTCAGCTGCTCTGCAGCTGATTCGAGCACCCCGTACGGGATTTGAACCCGTGCTACTGGCGTGTGACCGCCGGAGGCGGTCACCCCGAGTTTGCTACACAAACTCGCTGCGGCATAGTACCCCGTACGGGATTTGAACCCGTGCTACTGGCATGAGAAGCCAGCGTCCTAGGCCGCTAGACGAACGGGGCTGGAAGTGCTCAGCGGATGATAGCGGAGCGAACGATCCGCGCAACCGCTTTGCCATCGATCCGCCCGATTTCCGCCTCGAACGAGGCGACGAATCCGATGGATCAACTTGCTCGGGGAGGAGGACTCGAACCCCCAATGACTGGACCAGAACCAGTTGTGTTGCCAATTACACCATCCCCGAAAGACGGCACCCCGTTAGGCTAGCGTCCCACCCAGGGACTTGGCGACCGGATTTTCCTTCGTACGGGCCGGAATTCGTTTCCGGCGCCGTCAGCTCGAAAGCCGCTGGGCGAGGTAGGTGTCGACGCGCCGAAATGAGACGATCCGACCAGCGGCCACGGCAAGTCCCTCCCGCAGGATCCGCTCGACCGACGGTGACTGCCTCGTCGGGTACACCTCGGCGTTCAGGCCGACTTCTTCAGCCACGAGTTGTGACCTGCGGGCATGGTAGGGGTCGGTGACCAGAATCACCTCGCCGATACCCTCCCTGGTCAGGAACCGGGCGGCGGCGGCCAGCGATTCGTACGTCGACGAGCCCTGCACCTCCAGACGCAGCTCCTCGTCGGACATGCCGTGGATCTCCCGCAGGTAGTTGTAGCCCGACTTGGCCTCGGTGGTCACGTCGGCCTCCTGTCCTCCCCCGGTGACGACGATCAGGTCAACCCGATCGGTGCTCCACAGGTCAGCGGCCGTGTCGAGCCGAGCCCGCAGCACTGCAGACGGCTCACCGTTGTACTGGGCTGCACCGAGCACGATGGCGGCCGGGGCCGACGAGTCGGTGCGGCGGGTCGACGCCCAGGCCACGTCGACGATGCTGACGAGCAGATAGAGAATGCCGATGCCGATGAGCCACTGAATCACGCGGCGGCCCGTCAGGCCCTTTCTCGGGCGCCCTGCGGCGGTTCGACCTTCAACCATGACGTCAGTCGAGTCGGCCACGGGCCTTCCGTATCCGTTCCACGACGGTGCTCCGATCGAGCTCCGCCATGGGTTCGAACAACGGCAGGCCGGATCGACGGCCGGTGACGGCCATCCGGACGGGAAGCTGGGACTTGCTGCCCAGGACCTCACCGGCTCCCAGCACCGCTTCGGTCAGCGCTTCGGGTTCCCAGTCGACCTTCTCCAACCGTTCGAGCACGAGATCGAGCACCTTCGGTACGTCGTCGCGGCCCATCACCTTCCGCCAGTCCTTCTCCTCGGGCTCCGGTGGTTCACCGACGACCCAGGCGATCAGCGCCGGGATCTCGTCGTAGCGCCGAATCCGCTCCTGCACGAAGGGGGCGAGGCGACGGTAGAGCTCGCCGTCGACCGGGCCCGCGAACGGCCGGGACGCTTCGATGAAGGCGTCGAGGTCGAGCATCCGGATGTACTCGCCGTTGAAGTGGTCGAGTTTCTTCACGTCGAAGAACGCCGGCGCCTTGTTGATGTCGGCCAGATCGAACTGTTCGATGATCTCGCCGATCGGCCGAATCTCGATATCGTCCTTGGCCCCCCAACCAAGCGTGACCAGATAGTTGCGCATGGCCGCGGCCAGGTAGCCGCGGGCTGTGTAATCACCCACCGACACGTCGTCGCGCCGTTTCGACAGCTTCTTGCGCTGCTCGTTGACGATCAACGGAAGGTGGGCGTAGCGAGGGGGTTCGGTCACTCCCAGCGCCTCGAGCAACAGGAGAACCCGGGGCACCGTGTTGACGAGGTCCTCACCTCGGATGACATGGGTGATGCCCATGTCGAAGTCGTCGTAGGCATTGGCCAGGTGGAACATCGGCACACCGCTGGATCGCACGATCACGAAGTCCTCGATGACCGAATTCTCGAACTCGACCCGACCGCGGATGAGGTCATCCCAGCCCGTCACGCCATCGTGGGGGGTGCGGAACCGAACAACAACGCCACCCGAGCCGTCGGCCGGTTTGACAGTGTCTCTGGCAATGTTCCGATCACGGCAGTGGCCGTCGTAGCCGGCGTTCTCACCGACCCGGGCTCGGACGTCGTCCTGGCTGCAATCGCAGTAGTACGCCTGTCCGCGCTCGATGAAGCCCTCGACCACGGCCAGGTACTGGTCGAAGCGATCCGACTGGCGATACTCCTCGTCCCAGTCGATGCCCAGCCAACGCAGGCTGTCACGGATGTTGTCGATCAAGTCGGGACGCGATCGATCGGCGTCGGTGTCCTCGATCCGGAGAATGAAGGTGCCGCCCGTCTTCCGGGCGAAGAGCCAGTTGAACAGCGCCGAGCGGGCGCTGCCGACGTGCAGGTAGCCCGTCGGTGCCGGGGAGAACCGAACCCGAACGGTCACGAAGGCCCGTCCGCCGCTGCGGCCCCGTGATCACCGGCACGGAGAAACTGCCTCCAGTCGGCGCGGTACAGTCGCTCGATCTCACCATGAGGCTTGCGTAGAAGCTCGTCAGGAACCTGGTCGACGAGCTCCCGTCGCTCGAGATAGTGGTGATGACTGGCGATCTCGGCGAAGGCCTCCCGCCGCCACGCGGCAAGTTCCGACGGAGGGTCGGCGTCGAGGAAGCCGAAGATGGTGAACGCAGCCGTGAGATCGTGCACAACGGGTGCCCGACCGAGCAGACCGGATCGCTTCATGGCGAGAGCGACGCAGCCGGCCTCGGCGTCGTCTCGTTTCACGTCGCCGAGGTGCATCCGGTCCTCGAGGTGGCGTACCAGCTTGTAGGCGTAACCCTGGTCGGGACCAGTGGTCCCCAGGGCCGCACCCTTCGGTTGAGCACCGTCGATCTCGCCGGGACGTCCGGGCTTCCAGCCGCCGGGACGAAGTGGGGGCGACGAGTAGACCCGTGTCCGTTGCGTTGGATCGGTCGGTACAAAGTCAGGTGCAGCCACGTCCAACAGGTTACTGTGCACACCAGGTCACGGGCACTCATGAGCGCCCCTTTCCCCGCCGTCGGTGCCCACCGAGGACCGCCGGCCGTCGACCAGAAAGCTGCCGCCGACCACCCGTACAGGAGCCCTATGGAAACCACAGCCGTCATCTATCGCGTCATGCTGCTCGGACACATCGGAGCGGCGATCGTCGGGTTCGGCGCACTGATCGCCCATGGTTCGTTCCATGCCGCCGCGGTGCGATCGTCGTCATCGGACGCCGTTCCGGTGTTGCGGGCCACGGCGAAGGTCGTTCGAGTCGCCGAGTACGGGCTGTATGCGGTCGTGGGCTTCGGCATCGTGCTCATCGCCCTGAGCGACGACGTCTACCGCTACAGCGAACCGTGGATATCCGCCTCGTTCGTCGTCTGGGTCCTGATCGTGGGTCTGGTCCACGGCCTCATTCGACCGGCTCGGGCCCGGTTGCTGGAGTTGGCGGCCGCGTCGGCGAACGAGTCCGGTGGCTCGTCCGCCGACGACGGCGACCTGGCCGATCGGACCGAGGCAGAGCCTCTTCTGACCCGGCTCGCCATGGGCGAAGCCGGGACACAGCTGCTGCTGGTGGGCGCCCTCGTACTGATGATCTGGAAGCCCGGGCATTGAGGCCGCGAGACCACCGCCAGACTTGACCGCCGCTGACGGCGAACGCTTCACTGTCGGTCATGGGAGACCAGTCGTTCGCCCAACGGATCCGTCATCTGGCTGCGGCGCAGCCCGATGCTCCTGCGATCACGATCGGGGCCGAGACGACGACATTCGCCGACCTCGATCGTTGGACCAACCGATTCGCCCGTCGGATGGCCGAACTCGGTGTCGGCGTCGGCGACCATGTGACGGTGGCCGAACCGAACTCGGCCGAGTTCCTCCTGACGACGATGGCCTGCTGGAAGATCGGTGCGATACCGCAGCCGGTGTCGGCCCGTCTTCCGGGCGTCGAACTGGAGCAGATCGTGGAATTGGCGGACTCGGCGGTGGTGGTCGGCGCCCGCGTCGACGGTCGACGATGCCTGGCCGCCGGTTCCGCCACCGACATCACCACGGCCACGTTCGACTACGCCGACCTTCCCGATGCCGTTTCGCCGGCTTGGAAGGCTCCGACGTCCGGCGGCTCGACCGGGCGACCCAAGCTGATCGTGTCCGGTGACCCGTCGATCCACACCGAGAATCTGGTCGGGCTCGGCGCGATCATCGGTGCCGCCGAGGGCGAGACCATGGTCATGCCCGGACCGCTGTATCACAACGGGCCGTTCATCTGGAGCTGTCTGAGCATCCTGGCCGGCGGTCGGGTCGCCCTTCTCCCCCGGTTCGACGCCGAGGAGACGCTGCGCCACGTGCAGGCTCACCGGGCTTCGGCCATCTATCTGGTGCCGACGATGATGCAGCGGATCTGGAAACTGGACGACGAAACCAAGTTCTCCTACGACCTGACGTCACTCCGGACCGCCTTTCATCTGGCCGAGCCGTGCCCGAAATGGTTGAAGGAGGAGTGGATCAACTGGATCGGGCCCGACGTGCTCTTCGAGCTCTACGGCGGCACGGAGGGTCAGATGTTCACCGTGATCGACGGCCACGAGTGGCTGGCCCATCGCGGTTCGGTGGGCAAACCGGTGATGGGCGAAATCAAGATCTGCGACGCCGACGGCAACGAGGTCGAGCCCGGTGTCGAGGGCGAGGTGTGGATGCGGAACCCCGATCGGGACAAACCGACCTACCGCTACATCGGAGATGAATCGGACCCCCGCGACGGTTGGGAAACGCTGGGCGACATGGGCTGGGTCGACGCGGACGGTTACCTGTACCTCGGCGATCGTCGCTCCGACATGATCCTGGTCGGTGGGGCCAACGTCTATCCGGCGGAGGTCGAGGCCGCCATCGGCTCCCATCCCGACGTGCTGTCGTCGGCCGTCATCGGGCTTCCCGACGAGGACAAGGGGAGCCGTGTCCACGCCATCGTGCAGCGCGCACCCGTCAGCGAGCTTGACGAGCAAGCGCTGATGCGGTTCCTGGCCGAGCGGCTCGTGGCCTACAAGCTGCCCCGCTCGATCGAGTGGGCCGCCGAGTCGTTACGCGACGATGCGGGAAAAGTTCGCCGTTCGGCTCTCCAGGCCGAGCGGCTCGAATCCCCCGCGAGCTGACGTCACGACCGACGAGGGCCGGCCGGGGTTCGATCGGCGGGGATGTGTCGTCAGTCACGGATTACAACGTTGACATTCGCCTTGTGCGCACTATACTTTGCAAAGTAGCAAGCAAACTTTGAGAGTCACATCCCCTCGAACTCTCACTCCCCAAAGCAACAGAGCAACCAACACAGGAGAACCGAAATGATCGGATCCACCCTCATCGACGCCCAGCGCCAGAGCCTCGAAATGGTCACCGAAATTCAAGACCGCGTGCTGAAGGCCAACAAGGATTTCGCCCAGTCCGTCAGCGGCATGGTCGAGACCCTCCCCCTCCCCGACTTCAAGGTACCGGCCATGACCGACACCGACTTCGTGGGTCAGGCCTTCGACATGACCGCCGAGTGGCTCGAGAACACCCGCAAGTTCACCGAGGACATGGTTGCCGCGTGGATGCCCGAGGCCCCAAAGGCCAAGGCCTCCAAGAAGTAACAACCCGTCGACTTTCATCGACGTGATCTGAACCGATGCGGTGGCGAGGCCGGCCCGCCACCGCATCGGCCGTTTTCGACCAGTACGATCTGATTCATGGGCTCGGACGACGACCTCTGGCAGACCAACCTCAAACAGCTCGGCACCTACATCCGCTCACAGCGAAGGCTGGCCGAGTTGTCGCAACGCGAACTGGCCGCGCTCGTCAACCTCTCCGACACCTACATGAGCCAACTCGAGCGAGGGCTTCACGAGCCGTCGATCCGCGTCTTGCGGTCGATCGCCGGCGGACTGAACATCGGCATGGACAATCTGCTGCGGTTCATGGGAGCCGAGACCGACGACGACACGTCGGGCGACGACGGCCAGCCGCTCACGGCCGAGGCCGGAATCCTGGCAGACCCGGATTTGACCGAGACCCAGAAACGAGCCCTCCTCGAGGTACTGCGCAACTTCAGGGACTAGGTGGGACCGGCGCTATTCCTCTTCGCCCTCATCGGCGTCGTCGTTTCCGTCATCGCCCTCCACCTCGTGCTCGGCGGCCACCTCACCCTTCGTCTTCTTGAGTATGCCGCCGACTTCGGCGCCGACCGTGCTGAACGTCTCGTTCATGGCGTCTCGGAGCAGGACACCGAGATCCTTGAGGTCGGCCCGGATGGCCGGATCCTTGGCCGCATTGCCGAGACTGTTGACGGCATCCTGCAGTTTCGCCCCCATCTCCTCGATGGCGGCGTGGGCCTCGCCGGAGGACTCACCCTCGGTGCCGTCCCCATCGGCCTCCTGTTCGAGATGAAGCTTCAGCTTCAGCCCGAGACCCTCGACCTTGGCTTTCACGTCTTGCCAACGATCCTGTGACACGTTTGTCCTCCTCATTCAGGATTGACTGTTTGTACCTATTGATACGGCATCCATCATCGCGCATGCCTCCTTGGCCGCCTGCGCAGCCTCCGTGGGATCCACCCCCACAACGGTGAGCATCACCTCGGCCACCGACTGGCGGGCGTCGATGTTGAGTTCGCCGCCGGCGACTCGGAGCGCGGCAGCCGAGGCGACGGCCAGCAGGGCGTCGACGGCGACGGCATCGACCCCGGCCGGGATGGTGAATCGCCCGGTCTCGGCGCCGGCGGTGACCACCTCGGCCACCTGATCATGAAGCAACTGCCGAAGCCCCGATGCCGGATCGAGAAGCCGGGCGAACGCTCGGGCGAAATCCCGATCCGCCATGGCGCGATCGAAGAGACCGACGCCGGCCAGCGCAATGCGGACAGCGGGATCGTCGACAGCCTGACGGGCCTGCCGCATGCCGTCGCCGACCGCCCGGACCATCTCGTCGACGACGTCGGCGATCAGCGCATCACGGCCACCGAAATGGTGATAGATCGTTCCGGGAACCATCCCGGCCTCGTTGGCGATCGCGCCGATCGTGGCGCCGTCGACACCGTTGTCGGCGACCACCGAGGTGGCCGCAGCGAGCAGACGGCGGCGCGTTCGCTGCCTTTTGCCGGCGTATTGCGACGCCCCCGTGGTGGCGATCTCGACCGACTTGTCTTCTTCGACTGACTCGACCATGTCCGTGTTCATGTCCGTCTTCACCGTAGCGGCTCATCCATCTATTCTCAAGATATAGTTCAATCCACGGATCGAATTTGACAATCAATGTCAAATTTACTTTAGTGATTCAACGGGAGACGGTTCCCTTCGGCAGGCGGCTGTGATCCACCGAGCCCAACACCGCGTCGCCCAAAGCCCGAGACGGAGACAACACCAAGAATGAGCACCAAGCCTTCCAACACCAGTAGCACCGACACGGACGAACCGGTTCAGTCCGACGAGGAGCTTTTCGACGCCGCGTTCGAGGCCATCAGAACCTTCAACCCGTTCTTTGGGCCGGATCCGCTGGCCAAGGTCGAATCGGAGCCCAGCGCGTTCCAGCAAATCGGCGTCGCGATGGTCACCAAGCCTGCAGTCGCGCTCCGTCGAATGGCCGGTCTGGCCACCGAGTCGGCCAAGATCATGCTCGGTGTGAGCGGTATCGAACCGACCGAGGACCGCCGCTTCGCCCACGAACAGTACGAATCGAACCCTGTTCTGCGCCGTCTCGGCCAGCAATACCTGGCCTGGCGGGAGACCGTGCACGGCTACATCGACGATCTCGACCTGGGTGAGGGCACAACCAAGCAGGGCCACTTCATGGCCGATATCGTCACCGAGGCCGTCGCCCCGTCCAACAGTCTTCTTGGCAATCCCAAGGCCATCGAGGAGGCGATCGCCACCCGGGGCAGGAGCCTGCAACAGGGATTCCGTAACTGGCTGAACGATCAGGCCAACAACGGCGGCATGCCCACCATGGTCGACACCGAGCCGTTCGTAATCGGCGAGACCATCGCCGCCACCCCTGGCGAGGTCGTCTTCCGCAACGAGGTGCTCGAACTGCTTCGCTACACCCCGACGACCACCAAGGTCCGTAAGCGGCCGCTGATGATCGTGCCACCGCAGATCAACAAGTACTACGTTCTCGACCTTGCCCCCGGTCGCAGCCTGGTGGAGGCTGCCGTGGCCGAGGGCCAGCAGGTCTTCATGGTGTCGTGGCGCAACGCCACCCCTGAGCAGCGGCACTGGGACATGGACTTCTACGTCGTGTCACTCATCGAGGCCATGGAGGCCGTCCTCTCGCTGACCAAGCAGGACGACCTCAACATTCTCGGCACGTGCGCCGGAGGTATCACCACTGCGGTCCTCACCGGCTACCTGCAGGCCATCGGTGACGAACGGATCAATTCCACCAGTTATCTCGTGACCGGGCTCGACTGGGGCGATCCCACCCTACTGGCGGCCATGATCTCGGGGGCCAACACCGGCGCCGTCGTGCAGCGATCCCAGGCCGCCGGCATCCTGTCCGGCCGGGATCTGGGTCAGATGTTCGCATTCCTCCGACCCAACGACCTGGTCTGGAACTACTGGGTCAACAACTACCTGATGGGCAAGAAACCACCAGCGTTCGACGTGCTGGCCTGGAACGTCGACTCGGCCAACATGCCGGCCGGGCTCCACGCCGACTTCATGACCATCTCGGCCCAGAACACGCTGACCATTCCGGGCGCCACCGAGGTACTCGGCGAGAAGATCGATCTCCGCCAGATCAAGACCGACACCTATGTCGTGGGTGGGCAGACCGACCACATCACCCCGTGGGAAGGCTGCCTCAGCACCATCAACATGGTGGGTGGTGACGCCGAGTTCGTGCTCTGCAAGTCGGGACACGTGCAGACCCTCGTCTGCCCGACCGACAACCCCAAGGCGAAATATCTGGCGATCGACAAGCCGTCCGGAGCGAAGGGCTCGAACGCCAAGAAGAAGCGCTACACCCCTGATTCGTGGCTCGAGGAGGCAACCGAACATACTGGGTCCTGGTGGTCTCACTGGTTCGAATGGCTCGAAAAGCGATCTGATGGCCTCGTCAACGCGCCCAAACGGCTCGACAGCGCCGACTACCCGAGCCTCGGCCCGGCACCGGGAACGTACGTCCACGAAAAGGCCTGATTCCGGCAACAACGGCACCACCCCGGAGGTGGTTTCCGATCCCGGCGATCTGCTGGGAGTACGGATGCTCGACATCTCCGGGCTTCGCCTTGCAGTCAAACAGCGTGGGTTCTCCACGCCGGACGGACCGCGCCCACTCCTCCTGATCAACGGTATCGGGGCCACCGGCGAGCTGTTCGAGCCGTTTGTCGACGCAGTGGAGATCCTGAGCGGCCGGGAGATCATCACCTTCGACGCACCCGGCGTCGGGTTCTCGTCGACGCCGCTCTATCCGCCGACGATCCGCCAGCTCGCCCGACTGGTGGCCGACATGATCGATGCCCTCGAACACAACGAGGTCGACGTGCTCGGGCTGTCGTGGGGCGGCGCGCTCGCCCAGGAGCTGGCCTATCGCCACCCCGACAAGGTCGGCCGGCTCATCCTCACCGCCACCATGCACGGTTGGACGTCCACACCCGGACGCCCGGCCGCCATGTCGATCCTGTTGTCGCCGGCCCGGTACTACTCACCCAAGTACCTGTACCAGGTTGCCCCAACCCTCTACGGGGGGGCGATTCGCAACAATCGTGAACTGATGAGGGAACACGCACAGATCCGGGCCAGTCGTCCGCCGTCGACGCTGGGCTACACCTGGCAGCTGATGGCGCTCCGACGCTGGACCAGCTGGCCGTGGCTCCGGTATCTCACCCAGCCGACGCTGATCATGGCCGGCGACGACGACCCGATCATCCCCGCCGTCAACGCCGAGGCCATGGCCAGGGAGATTCCTCGCTCCGAACTCGAGATCGTCGACGGCGGACATCTGTTCCTCTACACCCAACCGGCCGAGACCGCCCAGCGGATCGACCTGTTCCTGGCCGGCGGTGACACGGAGCGGGAGGCAGGGTCGATGAATCGAATCCGGGGACGATTCATCACCGGATGAACCACCCCGCGCTGAGCTAGCGCACGGTGTCGGCCTCGTCGAGCGACAGCCGTATATCGACGTCGGCCTTCGGTACGACATCGGGGTGGAAACGACGGGCGGCTGATTCAAGCGCTTCGGTGACATCGACGGCGATCGCCGGGGCGTCGGCTCGCCGGCACTCGACCGTCACCGAATCGTGAACGGTCTGGACCGGCACCGCCCCGTCGTAGCGCACGAGGCGGCGATGGAGATCGGCGTAGGCAACCAGCATGATGTCGGCCACCCCGCCCTGGATTGGGGCGTTCCGCCAGGCATTGACCATGGCCGATAGACGCTCCTTGGCCGCCCGGTCCAACAAACCGTGCGCCACCCGCTCCCCCATCTCGGCCGCCACCGCCTCGACATAGAGCCGGCGCAGCGTGCGGTCGTCGAACTCGCGCGCCAGGTGGGCGTCGGCATCGACCCCGTCGTCGTTGGCGATCCCCAGGCGAAGGCCGTGTTCCCGTTCGAACGCCCGGCGTACCGCCACCATCCCCGATGACGGCGAATGCAGCGCGTCGAGCACCGCCACCAGAAAGAGCCGGTCGAGGTGGAGGTTGAACTGTTGACGGCGACCCGACAACGTACGGCTGGCGAACACGAAGGGCTCGCCGTCCGCGGTCAAGGCCACCGGGGCCGAGTAGCGCAGCAGCCATGCCGTCTCCTCGAGGAGGGCGCCACGGTCGGTGGTCAGACGGTCGGGGTGGGTGTCGACCAGCTCGTCGGGTGTCGGCCAGCGATCGTTGGCCGCCCGGAGTGCCCGACGGCGATCGGCGAGATCCCGATAACCGCGGGCCAGCCGCATGGTCAGCCGCCAGTCGATCGTGTCGGTGGTCGACCGCAAACGGTCGATCTCGGCGATCCGCCCCTCGGCCCAGGCGGCAACACCCGGGTAGGTGCGCCGGTACTGGCCGAGGAGTGCCTCCGCTTCCTGACGAGTGGTGGGGCTCCCCTCGGCGCTGAGCGATCGGGCCAGCGCGGCGGGACCCGACCCGTAGGCGATCCCGAAGTTGAGGGCCTTGGCGATCTGACGAAGGTGCTTGAAGCGGTCCGGATCCCGTTCCCGCAACTCATCGGGGTCGAAGCCGAACATCGTCGCCGCCGTCGACGCGTGGACATCGTCGCCCCGGGCGAACGCTGCCCGCAGGGCCTGGTCGTCGGCCACCTGGGCCAGGTATCGCAGCTCGGCCTGGCTCAGATCGGCGTAGACGAAAACCCGGTCAGGATCACGGGGACGCACGAACGGTTTCATCTTGGGTGTCAGGTTCTGGGCGTTGGGGTTGCGGCTGGCCAGCCGACCGGTGTTGGTGCCGACCACCTGAAGGTACTGGGGTCGGAGGCGGCCGTCGTCGTGCAGGTGATCGTGGATCGACTCGCCGTAGGTGCTGAGCGTCTTGGAGAGGTTGCGGAACTCGAGCAGTGTGGTGCAGACGTCGCCGCCGATCTCCCGCAGAACCGACGCCGTCACGGAGTCGAACCTGGTCAGTGGCCGGGGCTTCCCGAATCGCAGCGCCGTCCACGCCCTGACCTCGTCGGGGGCCCAGCGGTTCAAGGCGTCGCGGACCTGAGGATCCGACGCTGGATTCCAGCCGGGTTCGACGGTCGGCTCGAACAGCGAGGCCTGCCCGCCACCGGTGAGCATGGCGAGTCGGGTGAGCACCTCGCCTCTCCTGGCCTCCAGCCTGTCGAGTTCGGCTCGCCAGCCGGGCCAGTCGAAGGGGAGGCCGCTCCGTTCCATCCGATCCAGGAACGGTCGTGCCGCCTGCTCGATCTCGCACACCGTTTCGAGCCCGGCGGCGGTGAGCTCCGCTCGAAGGCGGTCGCCGACCCAGAGGGTGTAGACGGCATCGGCAGCGGCATAGGCGATCTGCTCGGAGGTGAGATCGCTGGAGGCGTCGTAGGAGAGCTGGATCGTGCCCTTGCCGTCGATCTCGACACCGAGGTAGTGGCGGGTGGCCCAGGCCAGGCCGTGGTACCACGTGAACCCGCTTTTCCCCTGGTGGAGCAGGGCGTCGGCCAGCTGGGCGTCCCACCACGCCATCGCGTCGGTCGTGTCGGTCCCACCCCACACGGCCGCGTCGAGGACCCGGGCGTCGAACGCCGCATTCCAGGCATCGGCTGTCAGGTCGGTGAGGAGCGGCCCGAGAAGCGTGGGGTCGACATCCCGGGCGTCGACGACGAAAACGGACTCGGTGCCGTCGTCGCCCCGAACCGCCACCGACATGACGCGAAGCTGGCCGGCCCCGGGACCGCTGACCGGAACCTCGGTGTCGATCACCACCCGGTCGGCGACCGACAGCGCCTTGTCGAGTTCGGCCAGCTCTGCTGCGTCACCAATGAAACGGCATGGCACATCGGCGGCGTCACGACTCACCAACCCGAGCCTAGCCACCGGTTCGAGGACTGTCAGTCGAGCAGACTGCAGCTCACCACATCCGTCCCGAACTGTGGGCCTCCGCCGGGCATTCGCCCGGACGCCGCTAGCCCAGGAGGGCGTAGATCATCGAGTCGGCGAGAGCCTGCCAGGACGCTTCGATGATGTTCTCGCTGACCCCGAGGGTGCTCCAGTGGCGTTCGCCGTCGGTGGCGTCGATCAGAACCCGGGTGATGGCGCCGGTGCCTTCAGACGAGTCGATGATGCGGACCTTGTAGTCGGTCAGACGGACCCGATCGAGCGCGGCGAAGTCCGGGGCGTCGACCCGGGCCACGGCGAGCCGGAAGGCGGCGTCGAGGGCATTGACCGGGCCGTTGCCCTCCCCGGTGGCCACCACCCGTTCGTCGCCGATGCGGATCTTGATGGTGGCCTCGGTCTCCACGCCGTCATAGTGACCCAGCGGGTTCTGCTCGGCGGCCATGGGAAGCCCGGGCCGGTGCTCGACCATCACCCGGAACGACTCCAGCTCGAAGAAGTCGTTCCGCCAGCCGGTGGCCCGCCGCATCAACAGTTCGAGCGAGGCGTCGGCCGCCTCGAAGTGATAGCCGGCGTGCTCCAGCTTCTTCAACTCGTCGAGAATGGCGCCGAGCTGGCCGCCGTCGACATCAAGGCCCATGTCCTGGGCCTTGAGTTCGAGGGTCGACCGACCGGAGAGATCCGAGACGAGGAACCGGGTGCCGTTCCCGACCTCGGCCGGGTCGACATGCTCGTAGGCGTCGGGTCGTCGGGCGATGGCGGAGGTGTGCAGTCCGGCCTTGTGGGCGAAGGCCGACTGGCCGACGTAGGGCTGCTGGGGCATCGGCGGCAGGTTCACCAGCTCGGCGACATGGTGGCTGATCGAACTCAAACGGACCAGCCGGTCCTCCGGAACGGTGGCGATCCCCATCTTCAGGGTCATGTTGGGAATGAAGGTGGTGAGGTCGCAGTTGCCGGTTCGTTCGCCGTAGCCGTTGATGGTGCCCTGGACGTGGGTGGCCCCGGCCCGGACACCGGCGACCGCATTGGCAACGGCACAGCCGGTGTCGTTCTGGGTGTGCATCCCGATGGTCAGGTCGCCGAAGGCCGAGACGATGGCCGCCGTCGCCGACTCGACCTCATGAGGCAGGGAGCCGCCGTTGGTGTCGCACAACACCAATGCCTCGGCACCGGCCACTGCTGCAGCTTCCACCGCTCGGAGCGTGAACTCCGGGTTGCGCTTGTAGCCGTCGAAGAAGTGCTCGAAGTCGACGAACACCCGCCTGCCCTGGTCAATCAGGTAGCGAACCGAGTCACCGATCATGGCCACACCCTCGTCGAGGGTGGTGCGCAACGCCTGGGTCACGTGGTAGTCCCACGATTTGGCCACGATGCAGACCACATCGGTTCGGGCGGCCAGCAGGTTGGCCAGCGTCTGATCGGCGTCGACCTTGCCCTTGGGCCGACGGGTCGATCCGAAGGCCACCAGGGTCGACGGACCGAGCTTCAGCTCGCCTTCTGCGGCCCGACGGAAGAACTCGTCGTCCCGGGGGTTGGCTCCTGGCCAACCGCCTTCGATGAAGTGAACGCCGAGGTCGTCGAGCAGCCGGGCGATCTTGAGCTTGTCATCGGCGGTGAGGGCGATGCCCTCGAACTGCGAGCCGTCACGCAGCGTGGTGTCGAAGATGTCGACAGCCTCCGGCCAGCGTGGGTCGCGGACGCCGCGGCGGCTTATCTCGGTGGCACCGACGGATGGATCGGCGGGGATCGGTTCGTTCATCGGTGTGCCTACAGCTTGGCCAGAACGGCGTCGGCGATCTCGGTCGTGGAGCCCTCGATATGGCTACAGGCCTCGCACGCCCGGTCAATCCGGTCGGCGGCCTCGGTTTCGCCGAGGAAGCGCAACATCATCCCGCCCGACAGGATGGCCGCAATGGGGTTGGCCTTGTTCTGTCCGGCGATGTCGGGGGCCGAGCCGTGGACCGGTTCGAACATGCTGGGACCGGTTCGCGCCGGATTCAGATTGGCCGACGCGGCCAGACCGATACCACCGGAGACGGCGCCGCCGAGGTCGGTGAGGATGTCGCCGAAGAGATTGTCGGTGACGATCACGTCGTAGCGCTGCGGGTCCTGAACGAAGTAGATGCAGGCGGCGTCGACGTGGTTGTAGGCCGTCGCAACGTCCGGGTACTCGGCGGCCACATCGTCGAAGGCCCGCTGCCACAGATCACCGGAGAAGGTCAACACGTTGGTCTTGTGGACGAGCGTGAGGTGCCTGCTGCGGCTCATGGCCAGGTCGAAACCGTAGCGAATGGCCCGTTCGGCCCCCATGCGGGTGTTGACCGAGCCCTGGGTGGCGATTTCGTGGGGCGTGCCCTTGCGCAGGAGGCCGCCCTCGCCGGCATACGAACCTTCGGTGTTCTCACGGATGACGATGAAGTCGTGCGAGTCCGTCCGGAAAGGACGCTGGTTCACGTAGAGGTCGAGGTCGAACCGCATCTTCAGCAGGAGGCCACGCTCGATCACGCCCGGTGCGACCTCCGGTGTGCCGACCGCCCCGAGGTAGATGGCGTCGAGCTGACGCCACTCGTCGAGCACCGAGTCAGGCAGAATCGTGCCGTCGCGGAGGTACCGGGCCCCTCCGAGGTCATGGTCGGTTGTCTCCAACCGCACCCCGGTCGCCTCGATGACGCGCAGCCCCTGGGCGAT
>JAOTVU010000054.1 GCA_029863385.1 Acidimicrobiia bacterium | reverse complement strand
CCATCCGGGGCTACCTGCGGTGGCGGAACGCCCACACCCGCGATCCCGAACTCCTCGACGCCGAACGGCGACATCGAGCCAAGATCCGAAGCGAACAACAACGACGCTGGGGCCACCCAAAACAACGAGCCGCCTAAAGCGCGCAAACGTTAGTGGTCAGGGCACTAGCAGGCTGCGGAGAAATCGATCTCCAGGGCACCCCGGCACAGCCAGAGAGTTACGAAACGCAAACTCGTGAAGCCGATCCTCCGGATCGGCGTCTAGCGGCGTTGCACCGCGGCTCGGGAAAGACCGGTCAGACCGCCCGGGAGATGAAGGTCAAACCGTCGCCCACCGGCACCGTCACATTCACGGTGCCGGCATCGGCCGCCACGTGATCGTTGAACGCCCGGATGGCCATCGTGTCGTCGGAGGTGTCGGACTCGTCGAGGACCCGGGCGCTCCACATCGTGTTGTCGACGATCATGAGCCCGCCGGGGCTGAGCCGACCCTTCAGCTCCTCGTAGTAGTTGATGTAGTTGCCCTTGTCGGCGTCGATGAACGCCAGGTCGACCGGCGGATCGGCGGGCAACGACCGGAGCGTGTCGAGAGCGGGCCCGATGACCAACTCGATCCGGTCCGACACCCCGGCCGCCTCCCAGTGGGACCGGGCGATCGACGTCCACTCCTCGGACACGTCACAGCACAGCATGCGTGCGTCACCGGTCAATCCCATGGCCATCGACAGCGACGAGTAGCCGATGAAGGTCCCGACCTCGACCACGAACGACGGGCGGGTGGCCCGGGTCAGGATGGTGAGCAGGGTCCCGGCCTCGGTGCCGAGGCGCATGGCACCGTGTTCCATGGCCGCGGCGACGTCGATCAACGACTGCCGGTGGGGATCGGGCGCCGTGTTGCGGGCGGCCAGGTAGTCGGCCATCCCGACCGGCAGGCTGACGGGTTTCGAGTGGGCGTTCGCCATGACTCCCAGTGAAGCCGACCGCTGTCGGTTCGCCTACGCTGGAACCGGATTATGAGGGCACCGTGAAAGCACAGCGAAGGCATCATGAAGGCACAGCACATCGGTGAGCGAGACGAGTGGACGTGCTGGCTGTGCGGCCACCGTGTCGACCCGCATGCCCCGGCCGGCTCGCCATCATCGCCGACCGTGGACCACGTGGTGCCGAGGAGCCGGGGAGGCTCCAACGACGACACCAACCTCCGGCTGGCTCACCGCCGCTGCAATGGTCGTCGCGGGAATCACCTGCCGGAGCTCGACTGGCCCGACGAGTTCGGCCTGCTCGACGCCCCGCCGCTGTGGCGCTCGCTGCGCCATCTCATCCCGTCGGAGTCGGGACGGAAGGCCCGCCGACGATCGAAGCGTCGCGCCGCACGCAAGCGATCGACGGCGGCCGATCAGGGTCTGGTCGTCGCCCTCGCCCCGACCGCCGAAACGGCCGAGGCTGCGGGCGACTGGGCCGGCGACGCTGCTCGACGTTTCGTCGGGGGCACGTGGACGGCGACGACCGAAGCCACCGGAGTCGGTGACTGTCACGTGGTTCGGCTGACCGTCGACGGACCGACTCTGGATCCCGGCCGCCCCGTCGACTGACCGCTGATCCAGCGCCGAGGTTGGCCAACGATGTTCACCGCCGGTGAGGCGATTTACACATGGCGACCGCCCCGACCGGGGTCTACCTTGGACAACCGATGGGCATCGTACTCACGGTGCTGGAACCGCCGCACCTACCCGAACCGAACCTCGTCACCGCGCTCCCACCCGAAGTCGGACGCGTCATCGACGCTGAACCTCGTCTGGTCTCGCCGCGCTACGACACGCTGCTGGTGACCACTCGAGGACTGGTCGTGCGCGACCACGTTTCCGGTGACTTCAGCGGAATCCCCTGGGCCAACTTCTCACTCGACGCCCACCTCCAGCAGCACAGCCGCCACGCCATTCTCCTGTTGTGGCTCGACGAGCGGCGACCCGTCGAGGTCGCCATCACCCGGCGGCTCGCCCTCAACATCGCCTCCGTCGCCCCCGTGCTGAAGTCGAATCCGACCGCCTCCGTCGACGACGTCGTCCTCGCCGATCGGCTCCCTGATGTTTACGACCTGCGGGACTCGGTACGGATCGACGCCCCCGCTCCACAGACGGCCGACCGGGTCGACAGGGTTCCTCCGCCCAAGCCGCCGCCCCCGGCCCGCCGTCGCGTCGACGGATCCCTTCGGCGGCACTCACCGCCGCCTGCCCGGCCCCGGCCTCGCCGGCTGTTACGCCTCGTCGCGGGCGCCGCCGTCCTCGTCGCGGCCGGAGTCGCCGGCGCGGTCGCCTCGATCGCCATCAACACGGCCGACAGCCTCGCCGACGGGTCGGCCCCGATGATCAGCAGCGAGGCCGTCGAGGCCGGTCCGTTCGACCGGTAGACCCGAGACCCCGCTCACGATTCGACGGTTGCGAATCGCTTCCGGAGCTCCCGCTTCAGGATTTTGTTCGAACCCGTTTTCGGGATCTCGTCGACGAACTCGATCAGCCGGGGAACCTTGAAGCCGGCAAGCTGGGTCCGGGCAAAGTCTTCGACTTCCTCGACCGTCAACGGGGTCTCCGAATCCACCGTCTTGGGCACGATGACGGCCATGACCGACTCGCCCCAGTCGTCCGATGGCACCCCGATGACGGCGACCTCGTAGATCAGCGGATGCCGTTCCAGCGCGGCCTCGATCTCGGCCGGATAGATGTTCATACCGCCGGAGATGATCATGTCCTTCTTGCGATCGCAGATGAAGTAGAAGCCCTCCTCATCGCGGTAGGCCATGTCACCGACGGTGTGCCAGCCGTCGAGCTCGTCGGCCTTGTACCGATCGTGGGCCTTGTGGTAGCTCTCGAACACCGAGCTGGCCCTGATGAACACCTCACCGGGAACATGCGGCTCCGTGATCGGCTTGCGATCGTCGTCGAGCAGTGCGATCTCGACCATGGGTGCCGGCCGACCACACGATCCCGGCTTCCGGAGCTGATCCTCGGGCGCAAGCACGGTGTTGACCCCGAGCTCGGTCGATCCGTAGACCTCCCACAGCGACTCCGGGGGGAAGTCCTTGACGTAGGCCTCCTTGAGGGCGAACGGCCACGGTGCCGCGTTGGCCACCATGACCCGCATCGACGAGGTGTCGTAGCGCCGTTTCACCTCGTCGGGCAGGTTCACGATCATCCGGATCGGCGTCGGTGCCGAGAAACTGGAGCTGCAGCGATAGGCGTCGACCAGCCGGAGCCAATCCTCCGGATCGAACTTGCGCTGCACGACGACCGTGTGACCCATGATGAAGCCGAGTGAGGCGAACGCGCCGGGGCCCGAATGATAGAGCGGACCGCAGGTGATGTAGACGTCGTCGGGGCGGTAGTTCAACATCTGGAGGAGCGCCCCGACCTGCTCGGTCCCGAGCGAGGCGTCACGAACCGCACCCTTCGGATTGCCCGTCGTGCCCGACGTGTAGATCATCACCTTGCCGGTTCTCGGTGTTGGTGGCGGCTCGTCAAGGGCGCCGAGCAGATCGGTCTCGGCAATCTGTCCCGGATGCAGGTGGTTGGCGTGTATCGGCGACCCGTCGGTGGGGCCATCGCCCGAGAAGATGACGACGTTGTCGACCGCCGGGATCCGGGACCGGATGCGGTCGAGCATGTCGGCGTAGGGGGCGTCGGCGAACACGAGAACCGAGTCGGAGTCGGAGATGACGTACACCGACTCGGAGTCGGTGAGCCGGTAGTTCAGCGGAACCGACACGGTTCCGATCTTGCGGGCGGCGTGGCTGAACGCCGACACCTCGATCGAGTTCTGGCCGAGCCACATGATGCTGTCGCCCGGCTCGACCCCGAGACTCAGCAGGCCGTTCGCCAACCGGTTCACGTAGTGGTTGAATTCCCGGTAGGTCATCGACCGAACGGGCCCGCCCGGCCGGTCATCGATGATGGCCGTCTTGTCGGGCTGAGCCAGTGCCATGGCGGTCAGACTGTCCAGTGGGGCATCCGGAGCTTCAGGCATGCCCCATGGTGTCACACCAGCCGGATCGGGAAAATTCACCCGACCCACCGGTCTGGGGTCGCTATGGTGAAGCGATGATCGTGACGGTTTTCCGCAACCGGCTCAACCCGGACCACAGCCCCGAGTACCACGACCTCATTCCCCGGATCGCGGCCCTGGCCGTCGCCATGCCGGGTTACGTCTCGCACAAGACGTTCACCGCGGACGACGGTGAACGGGTCACGATCGTGGAGTTCGCCGATGAGGAATCCCATCAGGGTTGGGCCCGCCATCCCGAACACCGGGCCGCCATGAAAAAGGGTCGGGATCGCTTCTACCAATTCTACGACATCAAGATCTGCACCGTCGACCGGTCATCGTCGTTCGAGGCCTGACCGTCGCCTCCGATCGCCTCCACCCGCCGAAATCCTCGGTCCGCTCCCACCGGGCCGATTTCAACGAGCACTAGAGTGGGCTCCGGCGATGCAAGGAGTAGCGTGATCGACGAGGTGTCGAGCTTTCGATTCGGCGATGACGAAGCGCTACGCGTGCTCTACGAGGAACACGGGGCGCTCATCTACAGCTACTGCCACCGGGTCGTCGGGCCCAATCTGGCCGCCGACGTCACCCAGGAGGTGTTCATCTCGGCCTGGCGGTCACGGGAGAACTACGACTCCAAACGGGGTTCGTTCGCCGCCTGGCTGATGACGATCGCCAAGCGTCGATGCGTCGACGCGCTGCGCCGATCCGGACGCCGCCCTGAATTCGCCACCGACAACGCCGAAGGTGGTGACGAGCCGGCCATCGAGGACGTCGTCGCCCTCGAACGCATCGCCGACCGGATGCTTCTCGAAGAGGTGATCGCCCAGCTCCCCGGTCGCGCCCGCCGGGCCGTCGAGCTGGCGTTCTTCGAGCAGCTGACCCACCCGGAGATCGCCGCCACCACCGGCAGTCCGCTCGGAACCGTCAAGAGCGACATTCGCCGGGCGCTGGCCGCCATGCGCAAACAGTTGGGCGGCGACGATGAGTGAACACCACCCGAGTGAACCGACCGACAACGACCTGTCGTTCGAGGGGGGCGACACCATCGCCGCCCTCCTGGCCGAGATCACCGAAGCCGACCGGCTTCGGCTCCAGCCGCCGCCCTCGATCTGGAACGCCATCGCCGCCACAATCGCCGCCGATCGCGACGGCGGCTCCAACCTCGCGTTGACCCTCACCGACAGCAACGGCTCGGCTGCCGACGACCTCTCATCGATCGAACGGCAGGCGACCACCACCATTGCGCTGGCCGCCCGCCGACGATCGACCGACCAACCGACGCTCCCACCCGAAATGAGCACATGGCGGCGCCAGTGGCTCCCGGTTGCGGCTGCGGTGGCGGTGGCCATCGTCGGCGGCCTGGTGACCTGGGCGTTCTCCGACGAGATCGCCGGAACCGACAGCGACAACGGCCAAACGGCTGAACTCGACGGTGAGGTGGTGGCCGTGACCGAGATCACCGACGAGGGCCTGTCGAACGGAGCGACCGAGACGGGAGCCATCGGCGAAGCCCGCCTCGTCCGATCCGGCGACCGGTACTACCTCGATCTCGATCTCGACGGCGACGTCACCGACCTCCCGAGCGTCGAGGGCTACTACGAATTGTGGATCGTCGACACGGACATCGACGGCACCTTCTCGCTCGGAGTGGTTGCCGGCGACGGCCGCTACGCCCTCCCGGACAACCTCGATCCGGCCGCCTACCCCGTCATCGACGTTTCCGCCGAGGCGCTCGACGGTGACCCCACCCATTCGGGGCGCAGCGTCTGGCGGGGGCGCCTCGACCTCTGACGTCGACCACCCTGTGGTGTTCAGTCTGGTCGAATCATCGTGAAGAGATCGTGGGTTCTGCTGTAGCCGTTTCCGACGTGGCGGCCGATGGCGGCCAGCGCGGCCTGATCGACCCTCGTTCCGTCGAGCAGGTCTTCGTTGACGTGAAAGGCGACGACCTCCCCGACGAACAACCGGTTGCCGCCGCCCTCGCGCCCGATGTGGAGGTGGTGGGTGACCCGGCACTCCATCTGGGCCTTGGCCTCGGCCACCCGCGGCGCCCCGACCACCACACCCGAAACGGGGGTGAGGCCGGCATGGGCGAACTCGTCGATGGCGGCGGGGACCGCCGCCGAGGTGACGTTCATGGCCTCGGCGACCTCGTCGGTGACGATGTTGACGGTGAACTCACCGCTCGCCTTGACGTTGTCGGCGGTGTCCTTCCTCGTGCCAGGGCCTGCGCCGGCCGAGAAGATGACCGTGGGTGGATCGCCCGACACGGCGTTGAAGAACGAGTAGGGGGCAAGGTTGTTGACCCCTTCCGGCGAGGTCGAGCCGATCCAGCCGATCGGTCGGGGTACGACCAGGCCGGTGACCAGCTTGTAGCCGTCAACCCCCTGGAGTTCGTCGACCAGAAACGTCACCTTGTCAACCACGTGGTCGAGCCTAATGGGCGGGTCCGGCGCGAACCTCCTCGAAACGGTTGATCCGGCGCAACTCGGGGAATCGACGCATCCAGATCACGACGACGGCCAGCGTGCCGAGACCGCCGATCACCACCGCCGGAGCCAGACCGAACCAACCGGCGGTCAAGCCCGATTCCAGGCTGCCCAGCTCGTTCGATCCGCCGATGAAGATGTTCTCAACGGCCAGGACACGGCCCCGCATCTCCTCCGGCGTGGCCAGCGGGACGATCGTCGCCCGCACGAACACGCTGACCGCATCGGCCGAGCTGAGGATCATCAGGGCCACCAAGGCGATCAAGTAGTTGGTGGTCAGGCCGAGCGCGATCGTGGCCAGACCGAACACCGAGATGGCGCCGAACAACGAGAGCCCCACATGACGTCGAATCGGGCGCACAGACAACACCATCGCCGTGATCAACGCGCCGACACCGACCGCCGAGTAGAGCATGCCGACCGCCGCCTCGTCGACTCCGAGTCGCTTCTCACCGATCGCCGGCAGCAGGGCGACCGCACCGCCGAACAACACGGCGAACAGGTCGAGGCTGATGGCTCCGAACACGACCGGCGACCGGCGCATGAACCGTAGACCGTCGACTGCATCCCGGATCGCCTGACGGGGTCCTTTGGGGGTGGTGAGTCGGCTCACCTCGGATTGGGGGACGAGCTGAAGGAGCAGAGCGGCCACGCTGAAACCGGCGATGGACAAGAGAAACGGCCACGACCGGCCGAATCGGAACAACTGCCCGACCACGATCGGCCCGACGATGCCTGCCACCTGGAACGACACCGACCGCAGCGCCACCACCCGCTCGACGGCGCCTTTGGGGGCGAGATCGATCGGCAGGGCCCGGCTGGCGGGAGCGACGAACGATCGGGCGAGGCCGAACACGACGACCAGAGCCAGGATCGGGCCGATGGATGCCGCCGGATTCCGGGCGTAGAGGAACAGCAGTGCGGCGGCCGCGATCTCCACCAGCAGACCCAACAGATAGACCAGGCGGCGGTCGAAACGATCGGTCACCGAGCCGCTGAACGGGGCCATGATGAAGATGGGCAGAAACTCGGCCAGACCGAGAAGACCGAGATCGATCTCGCGTCCGGTCACGTCGAACACCAGCAGGCCGAGCGCCACCAGCTGGGAGCGGTTCGCCATGGAACTGGCGAACAAAGCGGAGAGCAGAACCTTGATACCGAAGGGCAGCGGTGGCCGGCCCGTTTCGGCGATCACGTCGTGGTCGCCGCTCAACGAAGTTCGGGCTCAGGGTTTGCGGCAGTCGGGTCGGTTGCCCCGACACTTCTTGGTCGTCGTCGTTTCATCGTCGACAACGGTAGTGGACGGCTTCGGACGCGGATCCAAGTTGGTGGTTTCGGTCGTCGAGCTGGTGCCGGAGGATGCCGACGTCTCCGGGGGTTCGGTGCTCGAGGTCGTCGAGGCGCTCGTGCTCGAGGCGAAGGTGGTGGGGCTCGTCGTGGCGAGCGTGGCGACGACGGCCGCCGTGGTGGTTTTGCGGGGAACGGTTGTGCTGGTCGTCGACTCGCTGCCGAACACCGTGACGTCCGGGTTGAGCGTGAATCGAGCATTGCTTCGGGCCACGCCTGCCGTCAGGTCGTCGTTGGACTCGGAGACGCCGAGGTCGGCCGAGCTCGACGATGTGTCGACCGCCCGGGTTTGTCCGCCGAGAGGCTCGGGCTCCGAATTCGACAGCACGTCGACGAGCACCAGTCCGAAGATGATCACCACCGCACTGAGCAGCACCGCCGTGATCGAATGCCGTTGTTGATTGCCGAGGCGGAGTTCAATCATCGCCCGTACCTGCCATCTGCTTTCCCGCAGACCCTATCGTAGCCGGGCAAAGCCGGACCCGACCCGTGATCGCCGTGTCCCGGAATCTCCCGAACACCCGACCGAGGCTAGAATCGAAGTTCGTGGCCGTGGCCGACACAACCGACTCGCCCGACGATGCGACCGAACCGAAACCACCGACGGGTCCGGCACCCACGCCCACGGCGCCGCCGAAGCCGAACGGCATCCCGGGCCCCCTGCCTGGCCGCCCGTGGTGGCACCGGACGTGCGCTCCCGAGGACCGCCGACGGATCATGGACGATCTGGCCATCCGACCGGTCGAACATTGGGTCTACCGGTTCGGCATGATGTTGACGCTGTCCGCCGTGGTCGCCGTCATGGGCATGGAACTGAACTCGGCCGCCGTCGTCATCGGTGCCATGCTGCTCGCCCCTCTGATGCAGCCGGTTCTGGCCACGGGGGCCTGTCTTTCGATGGCCTTGTTCGGGAAGGCCCTACGGGCCATGACAAAGGTGATCCTGGCCACGGCGTGGGTCATCTTCCTGGCCTACCTCATCGCCCGGTTCCTGCCCGAGCGGGAGTTCACCACCGAGATCCTGGCTCGAACCAAACCCGACATCCGAGACCTGGTGGTGGCGCTGGCCGCCGGAACCGGTGGCGCCTACGCCACCGTGCGGGAGGACGCATCGGCCTCGCTGCCGGGCGTGGCCGTGGCGGTCGCGCTCGTCCCGCCCCTGGCCGCGATCGGCATCACCCTGGAGGCCGGCGACATGGACCGGACCCTGGGCGCCCTGCTGCTCTACACCACGAACCTGGCGGCCATCATCATGGTCTCGATCGTCGTGTTCGTGGCGACCGGGTTCGTGCCGCCACGGCGGCTGGTCACCACGCTGCCCCGGTTGGCGATCGCATCGGTGGCGATCGTCGGTCTGGTCATCGCCATCGCCTACCCGCTCTACGGCGCGGCTCAGTCGACCATCAAGGCCAACAACGACCTGGCCGACGCCGAGGCCATCGTCGACAACTGGCTTGGCGACGTCGACCTGCAACGAACGGTGCGGTTCGACGACGGTCTGCTGTCGGTCGAGCTGCAGGGTTTCGAGGCTCCCGTGAATCAGGGTGAGGTCGAGGTTGCGCTGGCCGAACGGTTCCCCGGACTGGAACGGGCCCCGCTGGTCTACTGGATCCGCACCGACCGGGCCACGACGACGACCACGGCGGCGCCGAGTCCGGATGACGCCTTGCGGGCCGATATCGAGTCCGAGGTCCGGGCCTGGCTCGACGAGTCGGGTATCGACTACCAGATCGACAACGTCATCGTGCTCAACGGTGTCATCCGCATCGATGCCGCCGGCGCCGGGGATCCGCCGTCGGTGGCGTCGTTGAGCGAGCGGATCGTGGGACTCGCCGAAGGGTTGACGCCCCGACTCAACTGGACGCACCTGGAGACGATCGAGCCGGGCGACGAGGTCGTCTCCCCCTTGGAGTTGGTGGCCGAGGCCGTCGACGCCGAGGTCCGGCAGTGGGCCCGAATTCGTGGTCTCACGGTTCGTTCGGTCGGCTACGACGGCGACCTCCTCACGGTGGAGGTGGCCGGCCCCCAGCCACCGACGTCGGCCGGCCTCAGTCGACTGGAGCAGCTGGTCGACGAACTCGACACCGATGGCCACGAGCTCCAGGTGTTCTTCACCCAGCGGGTCGAGGTCACGACCACGATCCGCCCGCCGACCACGACAACGTCCTCGGCCTCGTTGCCCTCGACCACGACCAGCGCGCCCGACACCTCGCCCTCGGTCACCTCCACCACCGCCCCATAACCCGACAAGGCGGCCTACCTCGCCACCGGCACGGTTCTGAGGTTTCCCACCGCCGTCGTGAGCGGCGAGATACCTCAGATCCGGGGAGGGGGCTCGGCCGGGGTCAGGTTTCCTCGACCGTCGTCAGCGCATAATCGATCAGCGTCTCGTTGAGTTCGACGCCGTGCACGGTGCGAGCGTGCTCGGCCACCTTCGCCAGCAACTCCTCTTTCGTGTCGGCGGTGGCGCTGTGTTTGCAGTCGGTGACCCCGACCCGTTGACAGGCGAACTCGAGTGCCATGGTGTGGTTTCCTTCCCGGTTTCGGTTCTCAAGCCGCCGAGGTGACCCTCACCGACTCGACGGCTCCCTCGACGGCGTCGGCCACATCCTCTAGATCGGACTTGATCGGCGTCAGCAGCTCACCGAGCGGAGCGGTGCGGTGGGCTATGGCCCGCACCCCGAACGTGATCTTGCCCAGGGAGTCGTTGACGGCCCGCAGGATCAGGACGACCCTGATGAGGTAGTAGGCCAGTGCCACGCAGATGACGAGGGCGACGACGATGGTGACGATGGCGACGAGGGGCATTGGGTCGGGTCCTTGGCGTCGGCGGGATGCGGGGTCTAAAGAAGTGGTCCTGCGGCGGTCAGATAGCGGACGGCGAGTCCTTTGGCGGCGGCGACGAGGTCACGGGTGTCGGCCACGGCCGGTACGGGATCGAGATGGCCGGTGAGGTTCACCCCGTGCTCGAGAATGTCCTCGCCGTAGCGTTCGATTTCCGAGGCCGGTCGGATGACCCGATTGGCCAGCAGCAGGACAACCGGAACGACCACCAACAGGAGGAGGGCGTTGCCGATCCACCAGAGCCACACGGGCGCCTCCCTTCGTCGTTCATCCACGTCGGATCTCTGTCATACATACTAGATGTTGTTCGCATCTAGCGAAAGGCGGTCGAGGATCGGGCTACAGCAGGGCGATGAGCTTTTCGATGGCCTGCACGGCGGGCGACGCCGCATCGAGATCCACCGGCGACACCCCCTCCCGGTCGGCCCGATCGACGACGTCGTCGTTGGGGACCACCACCAGATCCCGGTAGCGATCACGGAAGTCGACGAGGCCGTCGATCACCCGCTCGCGGTCGCCATCGTCGACGATCTTGTTGGCCAGCACCAGGATTCGACCCTGCTGCTTGTCGGCGGCGACGGTGATGGCTCGCCGGGCCACGTCGATCGAGCGGGGGGTCGGTTCGACCACCACGACCACGACGTCGACTGACCCCTCGGGCAGGCGGGTCAGGGTGCCGATACCGGCCTCCAGATCAGCGACGATCGTGGTGTCGGGTTCGGTGACGGAGCTGAGCAACTGCTCAGCGGAAAGACCACATCAGGGTCAACCCGGTTCGGGATTCTCGATCCTCGTTATGACCGTGAGCCGGACACCGTCGGGTGCGTCGGTGCCGTAGCGGTCGAGGATCTCACCCCAGCTCGGGGCATGTTCGCCATCTCCCTCGTCGACCTGTTCCCGCAGCGAGATCAGCCGCTCGGTCTCGTTGTCGCCCACCCCGAGGGACAGTCCGAGATTGGGGTTCGTGTCGCAGTCCATGGCCACCACTCGGTGGCCCGCCCGGCTCAGCGAGCGGGCCAGGATCGCACTGGTGGTCGTCTTGCCCGAACCGCCTTTGCCGACGATGGCGATTTTCATGAGGTGACCTCCGTCGAGGGTTGCACTCGAGGATAGAGGCCGACGACCCGCTCGACCAGAGCCGTGACAGCATCGGCAAAAGGTCCGTCCGGGGCGCTGTCGAGTGGGGCGCTCCCCTTTCGGTCGCCATCCAGCACCCGGGCGTCGTGTGGAACCACGGCCGACACCTCCACCGCCAACCGGTCGGCGATCCGGTGGACGTCGTCGGGACCGTTGACCTTGTTGGCCACCACCAGGAGATGCAGCGGGCGCCACTCGGCACGGCGGAGATTGAGCAGGCGCCGGGCCGACAGGAGCGATTTGGTGGTCGGCTCGACGACGACGCAGACCACGTCGGCATACTTCGCCCAGCCGGCCATCGGCTGACGGGTGCCGCCCGGCAGATCACCGACCAGATGCCATCGCTGCGGGTCCAGTTCCCGGACCACCTGGCTCCAGGCGAACTGGGCCTGACGGAGGGCGACGACATGGCCCCACAGGTTGCCGAACTGAAGGTAGCGGACGCCGTCGGGTCCGAATGCGGCGTGGCGTTCGATGAACTCGTCGGCCGTCATCGCCGGATCGATGATCCAGCGAGGACCGCCGTCAGGGCCCTCGACGACAGCCTCGGCCGGTATCGGGTCGTCGTCGACGCCGATCCCGAGGGCGTACGGCATCCCGGGCAGCGGATCCGAGTCGAGCGCCACCACCGGATCATCGACGAGCCGGGCCAGCAGCCGGGCGAACGTGCCCGAGATGGTCGACTTGCCCGAACCGCCCTTGCCGACGAACGCGACCCGAACATGGCGGCCGGTCGGATCGTGCAACTCCGGGTCACTCGGCGGCTTGGTTGTGATATCCATGGTCCCACCCCGGGCCGGACGTGCTTCGATGAACGGCATTCCGCCATTCGTCGGAGGCCGCGCTGAATCGCCCATGTTGGCCTTGCCGGCACCGGGTCGTCAACCCTCCACCATCCGCTCGGGCTCATACCGGACGCACCGGGGATCGTCCTTCGGCACCCATTAGTCTGAAGATCGATGAGACGATCTCGCCTGACCATCCGGGGAACGGTGCAGGGCGTCGGATTCCGGCCGTTTCTCCACCGCCTGGCCGGGCGCAACGGAGTGACCGGATTCGTGGTCAACGACCACCAGGGCGTCACCTGTGAGGTGCAGGGATCCGACGACCGGGTCATCGATTTCATCCGTCGGGTGCGGGACGAGGCGCCGTCGCAGGCCAGGATCGATCGGTTCGACGTCGCCGCGCTCGAGCCGCTCGACGGCGAGACCGACTTCGTCATCACCTCCAGCCGGCCTGCTGCCGAGGTTCGTCTCACGGTTCCCGCCGACATCGCCCCCTGTCCGGACTGCCTGACCGAGCTCGACGATCCCGACGACCGCCGGTTTGCGTACCCGTTCATCTGCTGCACGGACTGCGGGCCCCGCTACACCGTTGTCTCGGCGCTTCCCTACGAGCGGGAGCGGACGTCGATGGCGCCGTTCCACCTCTGTGGCTTGTGCCGAGATGAGTTCGGCGACCCGGCCGACCGCCGCTTCCACGCCCAGGCCATCTGCTGCCCGAACTGTGGGCCACACCTCCGCTTCGAACATCTCGTCGATGCCCCGAGCGACGTCGTGACCGGAGTGGCCGCACTCGACGCCGCCGTGGCGTCGCTGGTCGCCGGCCGGGTCGTTGCCGTCAAGGGTGTCGGCGGGTACCAGCTGATGTGCCGAGCCGACGACCACGAGGTGGTCACCCGACTACGGACTCGCAAGGTTCGGGTCGACAAGCCGTTCGCCCTCCTGGCCCCATCGATCGACATCGCAGAGCAGCTTGTGGATCTGGACCCAGCCGGTCGGGCGGCGATGGTCGATGCGGCGGCACCGATCGTCATCGCACCTCGGCGCCCGGAGGCGCCGGTCGCGGCCGACGTCGCGCCACTGCACTCGACGCTCGGCGTGATGCTGCCGTCGACCCCGCTCCACCACCTCCTGGCCCATCGTCTCCACGAGGCCGTCGGGGCGGTGGCGGTGTGCACCAGCGGCAATCGGTCCGACGAGCCGATGGTTGTCGCCGACGGCCTCGTCAGGCCTGAACTGGCGGGGGTGGCCGACGTCGTGTTGAGCAACAACCGGCGGATCGAGCGCCGAGCCGACGACTCGGTCGGCCAGGTCGTCGCCGGCCGGTACCGGATCCTCCGCCGGGCCCGCGGGTTCGCCCCCCGGTCGATCAAGCTCGGCGGTGACGGACCGACGGTTCTGGCGGTGGGGGCCGAGCTGAAGAACACGGTCGGGCTGGCGATCGGCGACGACGCCGTGCTGTCGGTGCACATCGGCGACCTCGAACAACCGGCGGCCCTGGAGGCGTTCGAGGTGACGATCGCCGACCTTCTGGAGCTGGTCGGCGGCTCGGTCGATCTCGTCGTTCACGATCGGCACCCCGAATATCTGTCGACGAAGTTCGCTCTGGCCGCCGACCTCGCGCCGACGCTGGCGTCACAGCATCATCACGCCCATCTCGCGTCGTGCCTGGTCGACAACGAGCACGACGGCCCGGCCATCGGCGTCACGTTCGACGGGCTCGGTTGGGGGACCGACCGCGCCCTGTGGGGTGGCGAGTTCCTGATCGGTGACGCCGCCGGGTTCGAACGGGTGGCCCATCTGGCGTCGGTGCCGATGCCGGATGGGACGGCCGCTCTCCGGGAACCGTGGCGGATGGCGGTGCACCACCTTCGGGCCGCGGGGATCGATGTTCCCGCCGTCGGCTGGCTGACCGCGGCCTCGACCACGTCGGTGCCGAGCGGGTCGACCGGCCTGACCACCACGTCCATGGGAAGGCTGTTCGACGCGATCGGGGCGCTGTGCGGTGTGGCCGGCGGTGACGTGGCCCGTCACGAAGGGCAGGCCGCCGCACAGCTCGAACAACTGGCGGAGACGGTCGATCTCGCCGGAACGGCCCCCAACGACCCAAACGGCCGTGCGTACCCGGTCGAGATCACCTCGCCCGACACAGCGGGCCCGTCGATCATCGAGGTGAGCGGTCTGCTGGCCGCCGTCGTCGACGAACTCCACTCCGGTGTAGGTCCGGCGGTGGTAGCCCGACGCTTCCATCACTGGGTCGCCGATGTCATCGTCGCCACCTGCGAGCTACTGGGCGGCGACGACCAGCGGAACGTGGCACTGACCGGCGGCGTGTTCCAGAACCGGCTCCTCACGGAGCTGGCCGAAGCCCAACTGACCGCGGCCGGATTTCGGGTTCTGCTTCACCGCCGGGTGCCGGCCAACGACGGCGGCATCGCCCTCGGCCAGCTCGCCATCGCCCGGGCGCTGGCCGGAGCGAAGCCCCCGAGTACCATGGAGTCATGAAGATCGGCGTCGTCGGCAAAGGCGGGGTGGGAAAGACGACGGTCAGCGCACTCATCGCCCGCACCCTCCAGCAGCGAGGACGTCGGGTCCTGGCCGTCGACACCGACTCCAATCCGAACCTCGGCTTCTCGCTCGGCCTCGACTTCGACGAGATCGAGGCGGTTCCGACGGTGCCCCGCTCCATCGTGGTCGGCACCAGGGGAGATCTGACCGTCGAGGAGGTCATGGCCGACTACGGCGTCCCAACCCCGGCGGGGGTGACCCTCATGTCGGCGCTGCGGGTCGACGAAGCCGGCGCCGGCTGCACCTGCGGCGGTCATGCCACCGTGCGGTCGCTGCTCGGGCAGACGCTCGACGCGGAGGTCGACGACACCATCATCGACATGGAGGCCGGGATCGAGCACCTCAGCCGGTCGGGGGGAACGCTGGCTCACGCCGATGTGCTCGTCGTGGTGATGGAAGCGAGCCGCAAGGCGGTCATCACTGCACAGCGAACCATCGGCCTGGCCCGTGAGCTCGGCATCGGGGCCTGGGTCGGGGTGGCAAACAAGATCGAGGCCGACCAGGGCGATCTCCTCCGTCGGCTCTGCACCGAACACGGTGTCCCCCTCGACATCGTCATCCCCGCCGAGCCGGCGGTGGTGACCGCCGATCGCCTCGGCGCTCCGCTCGGCGACGGAGTCGCACCCGAGGTATGGAGCGCGATCAACGCCCTCGTGGACCGGCTGTCGACAGCCGCCACTCGGTTCTGAGGCTTCCCGCCGCCGACTGCGACGTCGGGAAACCTCAGAATGAGTTGTCGCTGTGGTGGCGGCGTTGGTTGCCGAGTTCAGTCGGTCAGCAGGTTCGGTCCCTTACGAGCAGGCACGGCCTCATCGGGCTCCGACGTGGCCCTCTCGAAACACGGCCGGCACAGCTGCCGACCATCGTGTTCGGCGATGCGGGTGGCCATGGCCCCCTCACCGCACTCGTCACACACGATGGTCTGGTGAATGCGAGCCCTCGGCGGGGGCACACCCATGAACCGTTCGACCGTGAAGAAGTCCTCGGCCGGGCGGGCCAGAACCTCCATCGACCGGGCCCGGTGCAGCTCACCGAACCGTCTCCGCTCCGCGTCGGTCGCCTCCCCGGCCCGAACCTTGGCGAACAGGTCGCGATGCTCCTCGTCGGAAACCATCGCGTCCGGAATGGCGACGACGCGTATGGCCCTCCCGTCCGATCGCCGGTAGAACGTGAACGCGTTCTTGCCGAAGTCCTGATGGATGAGGTTCCCCTTGCCGAACGTACAGCCGGTGAGGTACTGGACCGCGTCGACCCCGCACATGTCGGTTTCGGTGACCGCAACGACTTCCTCGTCGGCGGCGTGGGGCCCGATCTCGTTCAAGGCCAACCGGGCGGCGTGCACCCCGAGGGCCAGGCCCGGGCACATGTGCCCGTGGAAATCTTCGACCTCCTGCAACTCGCCGGCGGTCAGCCCGCCGAACGTTTGATCGCCCATCAGAAGCCCTCCTGGTGTCCGGTCACGTACATGTGCTTGTTGCGGCTGCCGCGACACGGGCTGCAGCCGGGTGTGTAGTACCAGTTGGAGAACACGGTGTCGTCGTAGAACAGGATCCGGTCGGGAACGTAGATCGGGATGACCGGCAGATCCTCGGCCAGGATCTCCTGCATTTGCACCACCAGATCCACTCGAGCACCGCGATCGAGGGTGGCGAGCTGCTGGTCGGCAAGGGCGTCGAAGTCGGCGTTGCTGTAACCCCACGCCTTGTTGAACGACGTCGAGTTCTCCTGATCGGAGAAACGTTGACGGAGGGTGTCGGCGTCGCCGGCGATGCCGCCGTAGCCGTGGAGCTGCAGCGTGTAGTCACCCTGCACACCGGCCTCATCGGCGCTGGCCCGATCCAGGATCACCACCTCGGCGTCGATACCGACCTCGAGCAGGTACTCGCGAATCAGCTGAGGGGTGTCGGCGGAGAACCGCTGACTGGCCTTGAGCTGCGGGGCGAACGGGCTACCGTCGGGGAGATCGCGCACACCGTCACCGTCGGCGTCGACGAGGCCGATGCCGTCGAGCAGCTCGTTTGCCATGTCGAGATCCTGCTCGTAGGCGGGTAGTCCCGGTGCCGCAAACGGATGGGTGGGAGCCAGGCCGCCGACCGACGCCGGGACACCCCGACCGAACAGGATCCGGTCGACGAGGTCGGCCCGATCGACCGTGTAGGCCAGCGCCCGCCGGAAGTCGACCTCGTCGTAGGGGAAGCCGGAGTCGAGGTTGATGTGAAGCGCCAGGTTCCAGTCACCGGGCGACTCGATCCGACCGATGTTCTCGGCCTCGTCGAAGGTCGCCATCTGCTCTTCCGGAATCGGCTGTTCGAGCCCGATCTCGGCCGCCACGACCTCACCGGTCTGGATGGCCAGCAGTTCGTCGTTGACCGGGACGAACTCGAGTCGCTTCACCATCGGTGCCCCCAGGTGATACTCCTCGTTGGCGGTGTAGAGGTAGCTGCCGTTCGCCGGGTCGGCCGACTCGAGCAGGTAGGGACCCGACCCCATCGTGGCCTCCGGACCCCGCCGCTCGGCGGGATCGTCGATCTCCGACCACACATGTTCGGGAATGATGAGCACGCTGGCCGCCACGTCCTCCTCGAAGGCGGCGGACGGAGCGTTCAGCGTGAACGTCACCTCCTGGTCACCGTTGGCGGTGACCGACGCCACCTGCCGGAGTCCACCAGCGGCGAACCCGGCCTGCCCGGCACCGGCGCCCTGCGTGAGATACTCGTAGGTGAAGACGACGTCGTCGGCCGTCACCGGCTCGCCGTCGTGCCACGTGGCATCGGGATGGAGCGTGAACGTCCATTCGGTTCCGTCCTCGGACGCCGACCATTCCGTGGCCAACCATGGGATGAAGCCACCGGTTGCGTCTTGCCACAGCAGCGTGTCGAAGATGTAGCCGGCCTGGATCAGACCGGGCCCTCGCACCCAGGCGAAGGGCGAGGGGTAGCCGAAGTCACCGCCGGCCAGCCGCAACACCTCGACGGTGCCGTCACCATCGGCCATCGTCCCGTCGTCCGATTCGCCCTCGGCCTGGCCGGAGTCTTCGGCCGCTGTTTCGTCCGCCGCCGTGGCCTCGGTTTCGGTTTCGGCTTCGGTGGCGGTCTCGGCCGGATCGTCGGCCACACAAGCCGATGCGACCAGGGTCAGGATCGCCAGCAGTATCGCCAGCCTGCTCCCCCGGATTCGGTTTCTGGACATGGTGTTTCTCCCCTTCTGAATGATTGACGACTAGTGATTCGCTGGGATCGAGACCGACGAAACTTCTGCCCCGGCCGCAGCAAGCAGCCGTCGAGTGGCCGGATGCTGCGGGGCCCGCAGCAGGTCCCTACCTGCTGCCTCCTCGACGATTCGCCCCTCGTGAATGACGACGATCCGGTCGGCGGTGCGGAGTGTGACGGCCATGTCATGGGACACCAGCACCATCGACATGCCCCGCTCGACCTGCAGCGACTTGAGCAGCTGGATCATCTTGGCCTGCTCCGAAGGGTCGAGTCCCTCGAACGGCTCGTCGGCCACGAGAAGCACCGGGTCCAGCACGAGCGCCCGGGCCAGAGCCACCCGCTGCAGCTGACCGCCGGACAGTTCGTGGGTGTGGCGGTCGAGAAACCCGGGGGTGGTGGGCAGGCGGACCGAATCGAGCGCTTCCGACGCCGCAGCGGACCGTTCGGCCGCGGTTCCAATGCCCTGGATCTCCAATGGCTCGATCACGCACTGGCCAACACGTAGGCGCGGCGAGAGCGCCTCATAGGGATCCTGGAACAGCATCTGCAGCCGCCGTCGAGCCGCCTTCAGCCGATCGCCCTTCATGGAGAGCAGGTCCCCTCCGTCGAACTCCACGATGCCGCTGTCGGCGTCGACCAGCCGGAGCAGCAGCTGGCCGAGCGTCGACTTGCCGGCCCCATTGGACCCGACGATGCCCAGCACCTCCCCGTGGCGAACCTCGACATCGACGTCGTCGACGGCGACGACCTGACGGCGGTTGAGGGCGGGACCGGTCGTGTAGACCTTGCGGAGGCCGCGCCCCTGAAGCACCGGCACCAGCCCGCCGCGCAGGCACGCCAGCTGCCGACCGTCGTCCGTGCCGTTGGTGCTCGCGTCAGGCGTCAGCGGTTGGAGCGTCACGTCGTCGGTGCGGCATGCGTCGACCGCCTGGGTACAGCGCTCGACGAAGCCACAGCCGGTGATGGGTTCGGTGTTGTCCGGTGGGCGGCCGCGGATCCCGCGGAGATCTTTGACATTGCCGAGCCGGGGATGGGCGTTGAGGAGACCCCAGGTGTAGGGGTGGCGAGGTCTGGTCAGAACATCGTCGACCTTTCCCGATTCGATGAGGCGTCCCCGGTACAGGACGCCGACGTGGTCGACGAGCCCGTCGAGTGCATCGATGTCGTGGGTCAACAGGAGGAGCGAGCGATCGTTCCGCAATCGCTGGAGCAGAGCGAGCACCTCGGCCCGGGTGACGGGATCGAGGCCGGCCGTCGGTTCGTCGAGCACCAGCAGCTCCGGGTCGCGGACGAGCGCGATGGCCAACAACGCAAGGCGGCGACGCCCTCCGGAGAGCTCGGCCGGATGCTGTTCATACACGTCCGCTTCGAGCCCGACCAGGTCGATGACCGCTCGCGCCCGGGCCTCGGCCGCCGCCGCCGACAATCCGTCGCCCTCGACAAGCGGCTCGGTGAGCTGCAGACCGATGCGCAGAACCGGGTTGAGGGCGGTCGCCGACTGGAAGACCAGCCCGATCCGGCCCCACCGGTAGTCGCGCCATCGAGCGGCTTCGAGCCCCTGGACCTCATCACCGTCGAAGACGATCCGACCACCGATGTCGGCCCCATCGACGAGGCCCAGAAGACTGCGGGCCACCGTCGACTTTCCCGAACCCGATTCACCGATCAACGCCGTGGCCCGGCCGGTCTCGAGTGAGAACGAGACACCGTCGACGGCGTAGACCGGCGGATCGGATCGGTAGGTGATCGTCAGATCCTCGACCTGGAGCAGGGTCACCGAGCCGTCCCCTCGCTGTGCCGCGACAAGCGGGGATTGGCTCTCCGCTCGAACCCGATGCCCACCAGGGTCAGTCCGAGCAGGAACAGGCTGAGGGCGACAATCGGCGGTACCAGCCACCACGACCAGGCGTCGGTGAAGAACAGGGCCTGGAAGTCGAGGGCGTCACGCAGAATGCGGCCCCAGCTCACCCGGGAGGGATCGCCCAGTCCGAGGAAGGCCAGCCCGGCCTCGAGCATCACCGCCCGTCCGGCCGACGCGATGAGCGATGCGATCAGGATGAGCCCGACCTCCGGGATGACATGGCGCCTCAACGAGTACCAGGTCCCGGCCCCGAACCCGAGCGATGCGGTCAGATGGGCTCGACCGCGCAGACTCAGCACCTGTGACCGCACGACGCGAGCCGACGGTGGCCAGAACACGAGTGAGATGACGAGGGCCGTGTTGAGCAGCGTCGGCCCGAGGTACACGCCCATGAGGATCAGGAGGGGCAGCCTCGGGAGCGCCAGCACGATGTCGGTGACTCGCATGAGGACGACGTCGACCACACCGCCACGCCAGCCGGACAACAGCCCGATGGTGGCACCGACGAGCAGCGTCCCCAGCCCGGCCAGCAGCGCGATCAGCAGCGACGAACGGGTGCCGAGCACGAGTTGGGTGAAGATGTCGTTGCCGACGCCATTGGTGCCCAGCGGGAACTCGACACTCGGTGGCTCGATGGGCCGGCCGGCCAGCTCGAAGGCCCGGTACGTGGTGAGGACCGGTGCCAGGAGCGCCACCACCACGAACAAACCGACGATCGCCAGGCCAACCGTCAGCGAGTCGAGCCGGCGGCGAATGCCACCGGCGGAACCGGCCCGGCTTGCTGTGGCCGTGGCCGAAACAATGGTCACGATCGTGCTCCGGTCGACACGCCGGGATCGAGCCATGTGTAGATCAGGTCGACGACGAAGTTGGCCATGAGGACGGTGGCGGCCAGGACGAGGAAGACCGCTTCGAGGAGCGGATAGTCTCGGGCGTCGACGGCGTCGAGGATGAGCGTGCCCATACCGGGGTAGGTGAAGACCTCCTCGACGAAGATGGAGCCGCCGACGGCAAAGCCGAACTGCACGCCGAGGAGGGTGAGAAACGGGAGCAGGGCGTTGCGTCCGGCGTGGCGGTACTTCTGGACCCGGATCGGCAGGCCCTTGGCCCGGGCCAGCATCATGTACTCCTGGCCGAGGCTGCCGATCACGCTGTTGCGCACCAGGAGGAACTTCGAGCCCAGGAGGCCGATGGTGAGGGCGCTGACCGGCAGGATCAGGTGAGCTGTGACGTCGCCCGCCTCCTGCCAGATCGATGTGTACTGGGCGAACACGGTGCGGTTGCCGGCGACGGGCAGGACGGGCACCAGCACGGCGAACACGATCAACAGGATCGTGGCGATGGCGAAGTCGGGTACCGATCGGGCAAGGGTGAGGACGGCCACGAGGGCTCGGTCGGATCTCGATCCGCGGCGCCAGGCCGACGTCGTGCCGGCGAGCCAGCTGATGGCGGCGGCAAAGGTCAAGGCCAGACCCATGAGCAGCAGTGTCCATGGCAGCCGCGCCGCGATCAGGCTCGAGACGGGCGACTGCCGGGAGATGGACCAGCCGAAGTCCAGGGTCGCCATCCGGCCCAGGTAGCGGACGTACTGCTCCCCCAGTGGTCGATCGAGTTGGTAGTGCGCCTCGAGTTCGGCCCGGGCCTCGGCGGTGAAGGTTCCTCCAACCTCCGGGTCGAGGAGGGCGTTCAGCGGATCACCGGGGAGCGCTCGGGGCAGGAAGAACACCAGCGAAACCAACACGAAGATCGTGACCAGGTGAAGCGCCGCGAGAGCGGACAGGTGGTTGACACGGCCGTCCGACGGGGGCCGGAGCGACGCACGGGTGCCCCGTTCGGCCCCCGTCTCCGCGTCTTGTGCCACGAGACCCGTTATAGGCGAAATGCGTTGCACCCAACTAGATGCAAACCACACCTAGCGTGGCGAGCGATCAGCGAATCCGAGGTTCTGGGCCGCCGCTGACGACGGCGGGCGACCTCAAAACGCGGGGCACGAACATCACAGCACGGACGTCCCGGACTTCTTGGCCAGCAGGAGCGTGCGGCCGTCGCCGTCTTCGAGCCAAGGCTCGTCGTAGCCGGCGGCCGTGATCCACGAGACGTAGTCCTCCAGGCGGTGGGTGTCGCCGTCGTTCCCGGCGATAAGCATCTGCACGGCGAAGAGCCGGGCCACCGGGCCGGAGCCTCGGAGGAACGTGTTCACGGCGAGCCCGCCCCCGTTGTTGGTCAGCGCCGCCAGATGGGGAAACAGGGTGGCGATCCGCCCCGCCGGCTGGGTGTGGGTGAAGCCGAAGGCGAGGACGAGATCGAAGGTGGCATCGGGCCGGCTGTCGAACACGTCACCGGCCCACAGGTGGATGCCCGTCTCCCGCACCGACGGCCATTCCGACACGATGTCGATCACCTGGGGAAGATCGAGCAGGGTGACGTCCAGGCCCCGGCGGGCGGCCTCGATGCCGTACTCCCCGTGACCGCCGGCCACGTCCAGCACGGTTCTGGCATTGGGAAAGGCGGCCAGGCAGCGGTCGATGACGCCCGGAGCCTCGCCCTTGGCTCGAGCGCCCAACGACGCCAACCATCCGGCCAGCCCGGGACGAATCCAGGGCCGACGTTCCCGGTTGATCGGATCGGGGAGACGGCCAGGCAACTCGGAGGCCCAGCGGCCGATGAACTGGGCGTGCTGAGCCAGGATGGCCCGTTGATCGCCGTCGGGCATCGCCGGGCCGGGCCGGTACACCGTTTCACCGTCATCGATGACGGTGACCACGCCGAACACGGTGAGCGCATCGAGGAGGACCCGGGCCGACTTCGGGTGCATGCCGGCCTTCGCCGCGGCCTCCTCGGCGGTGCCGGGCAGCAAATCGAGCAGCCCGGCCCTGGCCGCATTGTCGACGAGAATGACCATGCGCCAGTCGGCCAGATCGCCCGGCTCGGCCAGGAAGCCGAGGTCGCGGTCGTTTGCCATGGCGCAGAACCTAGCAGGCCCACAGCGAATCCGAGGCCCGACGACATCGCCGGCAGCGGCGGGGAACCTCGGAAATCGAGATTGTCAGGCCGCCAAAGCACGTGTGGCCACGACCGCCCGCAGCTCCGACGCAACCGCTGCAGGGCGACCCGTGATCTCGGCCCAGGTGAACCGCATCGTGACCCAACCGTGCCGGGCGGCGAGACGATCTCGCCGCCGATCAGCCGCCATCTCCTGCTCACGGCTGTGCCAGCGCCGGCCGTCGGCTTCGACCACCAAGCGCAGATTCGGATGGGCGAAATCGACCACTCCGCGCAGGCCGTCGTACCACGGCGGCCGGAATTGGGGCTCGAACCAGACATCCCGTTGGCCCGCATAAGCTGCCACAAAGCCTCCTCCAGGACCGAACGGGTGACCGGACGGTCTCCGAACAGCAGGTGGAGCTGCCGGCGAAGCTCTGCCGAGCCGGGTACACCCTGGCGGGCCACGCGCTCGAAGCAGGCGACCAGATCGTCGGCCGACGGGTTGTCGTCGCGAACCTGCGTCTCGATGATGTGACGAAGCTGGTTCGGTCCCACCATCGCAGCGAGGTCGACGACGGTGCGAGCGGGCCCCGTGACCGGCAGCCCGTTCAGCAGCATCACGTCGCCGTCGTCTGGTAGCCGGCGCACGCGGTGAAGGACGACGCCGTCGAGCTTGCGGTTGGTGCCGTTCTCAACCAGCGCGTGAACCGGATCCGAGGCACCGGGCGGTCCGACGGGAAACCCCTGGACGCGACCAGCCGTCAGATGGGAGATGATGGCCCCGGGCAGCGCGGCGACGGCCCGGTACAGCGGGGTCCAGGCCGTGACCAGCGCGGCAACCAGGTACACGCCCCGGCACACGGGCTCGAGGAAGTGACGCCGCACCCGCTGGTCGATCGCTCCCGGCGTTACGCCGTGGGCCACGAGCTCGGCCCTCGTACACACACCACCTCTCGGCGCCGCCAGCTCCATGATCCGTGCGTCGTTGTCGATCGGTCCCGCCATGTGCCCATCCTGCCATCGGGGTGTGACACGCAGGGCCGACCGCCCCAGTCGGCGTTTCCGAGGTACGGGGCCGCCGTGGGCGACGTCGGGGAACCTCGGAAACCGAATCTCAGCAGATTCGGGGCAAGGGGTCGCCAACGAGCATGTCGAGGATCCGAGTGCCCCCGAACGTGGTGTTGGCGACGACGAGTCGCGGGTGGTCGTCGACGATGCGGCCGATGGCGGCGGCCTCCTCACAACCGGGTACCGACCGAAGTGCGGCGAGCGCATCGCCGACCCGGTCGGCCGGTACGACGGCGACGAACGTGCCCTCGTTGGCGATGTACAGGGGATCGAGTCCGAGCAGCTCACACGCCCCGACCACGGGCCGCCGTACCGGGACGGCCGCCTCGTCGAGCTCGACCCCGCACCCGGACGCTCCGGCCAGCTCGTTCAGCACCGACGCCACCCCGCCCCGGGTGGCGTCACGCATCCACCTCGTGGCCGGCACGGCGTCGAGCAGCGCGGACACCGCCGGCGTCAACGGCCGGGTGTCGGAGACGAGGTCGGCGGTGAGCGCCAGGTCGCCCCGCGCCACCAGCACCGCGATGCCGTGATCGCCGATCGGGCCGGAGCAGATCACCGTGTCGCCGCCTCGCACCTGATCGGCGCCGAGACCGAGGTCGGACCGCCGGAAGCCGATGCCCGTCGTGGTCAGATAGCAGCCGTCGGCCGCCTCCCGCTCGACCACCTTCGTGTCGCCGGCCACCACCGTCACACCGGCGGCACGGGCGGCCGCCGCGACATCGTCGAGGATCCGGCGGAGCTCCGACACGGCGAGCCCCTCCTCCAGGACCAGCGACAACGTCAAGGCCTCTGGTGTCGCCCCCATCACGGCAAGATCGTTGACCGTGCCGTTGACGGCCAGGTCGCCGATCGAGCCACCGGCGAAGAAGCGCGGCGTGACCACGAACGCGTCGGTGGTGACCACCAGCTGATGGCCGCCGTCGGGCATGTCGACGACGGCACCGTCGTCGAGCCGGTGCAACTCGGTGTCGCCACCATCGTCGGCGCCATCACCGCCATCACCGGCCGTCAAAGCAGGCAGAACAACACCGGTCAGCAGGGATTGCGACGCCTTGCCGCCCGCCCCGTGGGCCATCGTGATCGTGTCGTCCCTGAACACCGGAGCCCGTTGACGCCAGGCTTCGATGCGGGCCAGCGCGGCCCGTCGACCTTCGTCGAGCTCCGATCCTCCGTCGAACTCCAATCCCTTGTCGGCCATGGGGACCGGTCTACCCGGACCGCACCGGAATCCGGCTTCGGGGTGTGTACCGGCCGTAGTTGTAGTAGGCGGCACACGCCCCCTCGGACGACACCATGCAGGTGCCGATCGGCGTCTCCGGGGTGCAGGCGGTGCCGAACACCTTGCACTCCCACGGGCGAAGTGCGCCCTTGAGCACCTCGCCGCACTGGCACGCCTTCGGGTCGGCCACACGCAGCCCCGGAACGTCGAAGAGCAGATCGGCGTCCCACCGGGCGAACTCTTCGGCCAGACCGAGCCCGCTGTGGGGAATGAACCCGAGCCCTCGCCACTCGAAGTGCGGCCGCACCGTGAACACCTCGCGCATCAGCGCCAGCGCCGTTGCGTTGCCGTCGACCGACACCACCCGCCGGTACTGGTTCTCGATCTCGCACCGGCCCTCGTCGATCTGCCGCAGCAGCATCAACACGCCCTGCAACACATCGACCGGTTCGAAGCCGGCGGTCACCAGCGGCCGACCGTATCGGGTGGCGACGAACCGGTATGGCTTCGTTCCGATCACCGTGGAGACGTGCCCGGGTCCGAGGAAGCCGTCGAGTGACATGCCGGGCGATTCGAGGATGGCTTTGAGCGGCGGCACGATCGTGACGTGATTGCACATCACCGAGAAGTTGGCCACGTCATCGTTGCGGGCCTGGAGCAGGGTCACCGCGGTGGACGGAGCCGTCGTCTCGAAACCGACGGCAAGAAAGACGACCTGGCGATCGGGTTCGCGGCGGGCGATGTCGAGGGCGTCGAGCGGCGAGTACACCACCCTCACGTCGGCGCCGGCGGCCTTGACCTCCAGCAGGCTCGATGATCCGCCGGGCACCCGCATCATGTCGCCGAAGCAGCAGAGGGTGACCCCCTCGGTGGCGGCGATGACCAGGGCATCGTCGATTCTGCCCATGGGGATCACGCAGACCGGGCAGCCGGGGCCGTGCACCAGCTCGATCGAATCCGGCAGGAGTGACTCGATGCCGTGACGGTAGATGGCGTGGGTGTGGCCGCCGCACACCTCCATGAACTTGAAGGTGCGGCCCGAATGGCGGCCCGCCACGTTGTCGATCTCGGCCAGCAGGGCGCGGGCCGCCGCCGGGTCCCGGTACTCGTCGATGTAGTTGCCACTCACGACGTCGTCCTCTCGGCGATCTCGGCGGCGACGGCGGCCACCATCGCATCGAGGAGCACCGCCTGCGCCTCCTGGATCCGATGGACCGACTGCGACGACACCGCAATGGTGTGGTCGACGGCGGCGTGAGCGGCGAATCCGGTTCCGTCGTAACCGGCGAAGCCGATCGTGACGAGACCGCGCGACTTCGCCTCGTCGAAGGCGGCGAGCAGATTGGCCGAGGTGCCGCTCGTACTGAATCCGATCAACACGTCGCCGACCCGACCGACGGCCTCGACCTGACGGGCGAACACCCGCTCGGCGCCGAGGTCGTTGGCCAGCGCCGACAGCACGGCGTAGTCGGCGGCCAAGGACTGGGCCGGTACACCGAGCCGGCGGAGAAGACGCACCGCTCGGGCGGCGTCGGTGGCGCTGCCGCCGTTGCCCATCGTCAGTACCCGACCTCGGCCGCTGGGGACGGATCCGCTCTCCCCGGCCGGCGCGGCGACCGACAAGACGGCCGACGCCGCCCGTTCCAGCATCTCGGCATTGGCCGCCAGCGATTCGACGGCCAGCTGTCGGGATTCGTCAACCTTGGCCACGGCCGATGCCCGCAGATGCTCGCCCGCATCGTCGGTGCTTCCGTCGAGGAACGGGTAGAGGAAGCTCGTCGAATCGCCACCGGCCTCGGGACGGTCGGCCAGCTCGAGCTGCACCAGCTCCCACAGGAGGTGGTAGGCGATCATGATGTCGGCCTCGCCGTCGGTGGCGATCACCAGATCGGCCCCGCCATCGAGATCGCCGATCGCAAGTACCACATCATCGTCGCCTCCCCGCTGCCCGCTAGGCACGACGACGGCCGGCAGGGCCACCGTTCCCGCGATCACCGGATGGAGAAACTCGACGACCACATGATGGGCGTGATCGTCGCGGGCCGGCGCCGTCACCGCCAGCCGTCGTCCCTCGTCGAATGCAGCGGCCAGCAGCCGGGCCGCCTCCACCGGGTGGCCGACGCAGTCGATCGCGCCCCGGGTGGTGAGGTCGGTCATGACGGATCGGATCCGAAGGCTTCGACTTCCTCGTCGTACACCGAGCCCAACTCCCGCATGAACGCGAGCGTCTCCCGGGCCTCGGCCTCGTCGATCCTGGCCATGGCGAAGCCGACGTGGAGCAGCACCCAGTCGCCGACGGCCAGCGGTTCGGTGCCCTCCTCGGTGTCGACCAGGATCGTGTTGACGGCCCGCTGCACCCCCTCGACCTCGACGGTTGCGGAGTGCGGGCCGGCCGAATCAAGGGCAACGACCCGGGCCGGAATGCCGACGCACACGTCAGACCACCTCCCCGATCGGTTCCCCGGCAGCGGTCTCCGGTTCGGCCGCTCCGGCAGCGCCCCCTGGCAGCAGGCGGTCGGCCAACTCGGCGACGGCGGCAACCACCGCGCCATCGCCGTCGAACTCGACCAGCGGTCGACCGGCGGCGTCGGCGTCGAGGACGCTCTCGCTGAACGGAATCCGGCCGACCAACTCAAGGCGATGTCGATCACAGAACTCGGCGATGGCGTCGTGGTCGTTGGCGCTCCGGCACTTGTTGGCCACCACCGCCACCCGGCCGATCGCGGTCTCGGCGGCCAACGACGCCTGGAGCCTGGCGGCCTCCAGCGAGCGAAAATAGGGTTCGGCCACCAGGAGCAGTACATCGGCGTTGCGGGCCGTTCCCCTCGACAGGTGCTCGGGCGATGCCTCGAGGTCGAGAAGGGTCACGTACCGACCCTCGGTATCGAGATCGGCCATGAGCGCGCTGACAGTGGCGTGAGCCGAGCACAGGCACCCGTCGTCGGCGTGTTCGGGTGCTCCCATCCGCACCAACCGTACCCCGTCGGGAGCAACGGTGGCGAAGCGATCGAGAACCACATCCACCGATTCGGTCAGGCGGGGTCCCTCGAATCGACGGGCGACGAGCGACGTCGGGAGGAACCCGGGCAACCCCTCCCCGGCGGTGACACCCAGCGCCGGACCGAGATTCGGATTCGAATCACCGTCGATGGCCACGACCTCGTGGCCGGCCCGGGCCAACAGGCGGGCGAGGGTGGCGCAGATCGTCGTCTTTCCCGCTCCCCCTTTCCCGGCGATGGCGATCTTGATCCTGCTCACGGAACCGGGCTCGTCACGTTGAATTCGACGAGAGCGGCGGTCAAGCCGTCACGAATCGACGCCAGCCCGGAGGCGGCCTCGGCGGCCGCTCGACGGCCCGTCTCGGTCAAGACGTACACCCGACGATCCGGTCCGGACTCGGACGGCTCCCACGATGAATCGACGAGACCCCGGCGTTGCAGGGTTCGCAGCGAACGATACACGGCGGCCAGATCGGCCGACAGGCCCTTGGCCCGCACGGCCTGGCACAGTTCGTACCCGTAGGAACGGTCGCACGACCTCAGACTCAACAGCAGGAAGTCGGGGAGGAATCGCCGGGGTAGTTCGGTCGGGGTTTCGGATGCCATGGACTCGTTTCCGGTAGCGGGTCGGTTCAGGACTGGTCAGTGGCCGTGTTCACGATCGGGCTCGGATTCGTGCCGGCGACGGTGGGCGAGGCAGGCCTCGGCTTCGTCGACCGATGCGTGGCACCAGCAGTCGTCGCTGCACTCACCGTGGGTCGGTTTGGTCAGGTCGGA
>JAOTVU010000200.1 GCA_029863385.1 Acidimicrobiia bacterium | reverse complement strand
CCCGGTGGGTGATGCGGCCCTCCATCGGTTTCGTGATGTCCCGCACCTCCCGTTCGCCGCCGTCGCCGACGTCGACCGGATCGCCGCTGCCCATCTGCTGAAAGCTGGCGAAGTCGAGCCCGGCACAAAACGAGCGGCCCTCACCCGACAGCACCACGCAGCGCAGGCTCGGATCGGCGGCCAGCTCGTCGGCGGTTTCGATGAGGGCGGCGAACATCGCCGGATCGAGGGCGTTCATCTTGTCGGCCCGGTTGAGGCGAACGTCGGCCACCCCACCGTCCCGCTCCACCGTGATCCGATCGCTCATGGAAGTACCTTCCTCCCGGACTCGCTGCGCCGCCGTCCGACCGAATGCTAGTCCAGAAGGCGCCAGACCGAGACAGCCGAGCCGCTGGTTTCGTCGAACGGGCTGCCGTTCCAGTCGGCGACCCGAACGACCGGTTCCATGCCGGCGATGCGGGCCATGAGGTCGAGTTCCGACGGCCAGACGTACCGGTGCTCGGACGCCGATCGGGTCCAGGCGTCGCCGTCGAACCGGCGCACGTGGTGGGACGTGAGTCGTTGGCTGACGGTGTCGATGGTGTCGAAGCCGACATGGTCGTCGGACAGATCGAACGGTACGGCGTCCTGGCCTGGCGGGAGACGCCGCAGGTCGGGCACGACGTTCTCGATCACGAAATTGCCGCCCGGCCGGAGATGGCGGGCGGCGTTGACGAAGCAGTCGACCTGGGCGTCCTGGGTCAGCAGGTTCGTGATCGTGTTGTACACGAGGTAGACGAGGTGGAAGCCGCCGGGTCCGGGTGGGGGAGCGGTGGCGGTCGACATGTCGCCGACGGTCACGGGGATCTCATCGGCGGAGACCTTCTCCCGGAGCTTGGCCACCATCGGTTCCGACCGTTCGATTCCCGCCACCGCAACGCCACGCCGTCGGAGCGGAACGGCCACCCGCCCGGTGCCGATGGCCAGCTCCAACACCTGAGGGCCGTGCCCGTCGGCCGCCTCCGCCGCCAGTTCGTTGAGGAACCGGACCGTCGGCCCGAGCACGGTCTCGTCGAACCTGTCGCCGTGCCGTTCGTCGTAGTGGTGGGCGTGGTCCTCGGTCCAGAGCTGGGATCGCATGATGTCCAGTGTGGCCGAGCGCGCCGTCGGGGTCCGCCGCTTTACTCGACGGGCCCCGGTGCGGGCTACGGGCCGTAGAGGTCGAGTACGACGACTTCGACCTCGCCGTTGTTGTTGCGGAAGAGGCTGACGCCGTACCAGGCGATGCAACTGTCGACGCCGACCGGTTCGATGTTGACCTGCGACAGGGCATCCCATTCCGTCGGCCAGTCGAGTGGTGGACCGGCGCAGTGGGGGATGGGGCCGCTGCTGAAGGTCACCCGACCGTCGGCAAGGCGTTCGAGGATGTCGAAGGGACCGACGAAACCGTCGAACTCGTCGACGTCGATGACCCAGTTGTCACGGTTCGCCAGTTGGGCCCGGGTGAACGTCTCCTGGTGATCCAAACCCAAACCGAGGGTTACCTCCGCAGCCAGACCCAGATCCGTGACCGGGCCGCCCTGGGCGAACCGGACGAGAGCCTGGGCGGCGGCCTGGTCGTCGGCGTCCGGTTCGCCGGTCGAGCTCGTCGGCGGTTCGGTGATGGTGAACGGCACGGCCGTGCGGGTCGGGGTCTCCACCCCGCCTTCACCGTCGAGCAGCATGGTGTAGGAACCGGGCTGGAGATCGGCGGCGGTGACGGCGAACCGTCCCCACGCCTCGGTCCAGTCGGTGGTCTGCACCCCGTATTCGGTACTTCGCAGCGTGCCGAGGGCGGCGCTGCCGCTGTAGAGGGCGGCGACCGGCTGTCCGTCGTCGTCGACGATGGAAACGCCGAGGTTGGCCTCGAACGGGCGGGCCAGGCCGGTGACGGTCACGGTGCCGGCCCCGACGGCCGGTTGATCGGTGAGGGCCACGAACCGGCCGGTCTGCGGCGCGTCGCCGGCCACCTCCATGTCGATAACCAGGATGCCGCTGTCGGCCAGTGGGGTGACGCCGACTCGGCCGACCGGGACGGGGGTGACGAGATCGACGGTGCCGTCGGTGCTTCGGGCGATGTAGACGCCATCATCGGTTTCGGTGGCCGAGGGCCAGGCCGAGGCGATGTTGTCGCCCAGTTCGAGCGTGACGCCGTTGCCGCCGCTGGAGCTGACGAAGGCGTCGGGCAGGGCGCCCGCCGGGCCGGTGCCGGCCGGGACCTCCTCCCACAGGAAGGGGTTCGACCCCGCGCTGAGGGTGACGACGACCCGCAGGCAATCGTCACCGAAGGTCCGGCTCTCGAGGGCGTAGACGTAGCCGCTGCCGGCGAGCCCGCCGAAGGTTCCGCTCTCCTCGGGCAGGAAGGCGCAGGCCGGCACCTCGTCGGTACCGACGGCGAGACCGTCTTCGAGAGGGATCAGGAAGGCGGCGTTGACCCAACCGACCGGCTGACCGCCGTGGAGCGGTTCACCGAGGTTGACCCGCACCGGATCGATCAACCGGACCTGGAACCAGGTGGCGCCGTCGTCGGCGGTCGCGGACTCACCGGTGAGCACGACGCCCCGATAGGTCGGGGGCAGCTTGGCCAGCAGCTCGGCTCCGGCGTCGGGGGCTCGTCGCACGTTCAGGAACGGGTCGCTCGTGTCGGCGGCGACCTTTGCGGTGTCGACCCGGAAGCGGGCCCCGGCCTCGCCGACGGCCGGAATGTTGTTGCCGTTCTCGCCGTCGGCGGTTGTGTCGGTGTCGTCGGTGGTGCCGTCGTCGGTGACGACGGCCCCGTCGGAGTCGCCGTCGTTGTCGATCGTGCCGTCGTCGGTCACGCCATCGGTGGCAACATTGACGTTGTCGGAGCCGTCGCCCCCGGGCAGCAACCGCCAGGCGCCGAAGCCGGCGATGACGGCCAGCACGGCGAAGGCCAGCGCCGGGATCAGACGGTTGTCGCCGCCGCCGAAGCCACCCAGCGGGTTTGCGGCTCGTCGCACGCGGCGACCGCCGGCGGCGGCTTGGACATGGGGGCCGTTGTCGACCGCCACGGTGCCGGCCCGGCGGCTGAGGTCACGGAAGGCGTCGGTGATGTGGGCTTCGGTCATCGGGTTGGTGGGGGTGTTGTCGTTGTTCATGGGAGTGTTCGGGCTCATGCGGTTGCTCCTAACAGGAGCGAGGCCAGTGCGTTGCGGCCCCGGTGAAGGTGAACTCGGGCGGTGGATTCGGAGCAGTCGAGGATCTCGGCGATATCGGCCACCGATCGATCCTCCAGGTAGTGCAGAGCCACCGCCGCTCGTTGCTGGCCGGGCAGCTTCGCCACCGCCGACCACACGTCGTCGAACCGAGGGGGATGGGCTTCGACGGTGTGGCCGGCGGTGCGATCACTGCCAAGGAGGCGGAGCCGTGCTTTGAGTTCGGCTCCGACCCGTTTGCGATTGGTGAGCGCCAGGTTGATCGTGACCCGGCGGACCCAGGCCCCGGGTTTGTCGTAGGCGCCGATCTCGTCCCAGCGGTTGTAGGCCCGCAACAACGCTTCCTGGGCCAGGTCCTCGGCGGCGATCGTGCTGCTGGTGATGGCCGCGGCGAGAGCGACCATCGCGGGGAGTTCCCGCCGGTAGAAGGCGTCGAAGTCCAGGTTTTGGGCGTTGCGGAGTAGATCGTGGACCGGTGGTTCGGTCATGTTGTCGATTCTCGCATACACACCCCGCACACCATCCGCGACCTCTCAAAGGTTTACACCTGTGACCAACGCCACTCGCACTGCCCGGACGTCGTTCTGGCACCGTCAGCTCCAAGTTCCTGGAGCTGACGGTGCCAGAAGACCCAGCGGGGGTGGATTTCAAGCGGCACCCGGGCGCTCCGACCGGTCGAATGCACGCTGCCGGGCGTCGACGGTCTTCGCCACCTGGTGCGCCGTTCGGGTCGGTTCGTCGACCACGTCACTCCACGTGACTCGCAGCACCTGCCAGCCACGGGTCGCCGCCAACCTGTCCCGGCGTCGATCCTCGGTCATGGCTCGGCTGGTCGCGTGCCAGCGGCGACCGTCGACTTCGACGACAAGCTTGGCCGATGAATCGGCGAAGTCGACAACACCTCGTCGGCCGTCGTACCAGGGCGGCCGAACCTGACGCCGGAACCCGACGATGCTGTGGTCGACAAGGAGTCGCTCGAAACGCCGCTCCAGCATCGAATCGGCAACCGGTTGGTCGTCGAGGAGCGTCTCGGTGATCGATCGGAGTCGCCGGGCTCCGCTCACTCCACGAAGGCCGGGGCGCTCGAGAAGCCTGATGATCTCCGAACGATCGAGGACTCCGGCGATGAGCTGCGATTCGACGATGTGGGCAAGGCGGTGGTCGCCGATCTGCGAGCAACCGGCAAGGTCCAACACGGTTCGGGCCGGCGACAGCGTCGGGAGGCCAGGAACAGGAAAGCGGATGTCCTCGACGAACGGCCGCCTGGTCCGGTGCACGATCACACCGGGCATCTGGGTGCGCGGACCGTCACGTGGAGCGACGATGTGGATCGGCTCATCGACGTCGGGTGTCGGGAGTGGCGCTTGCCAAACCCGCCCGGCCGACACGTCTGCAATCGCCGAGTCGGGCACGGACTTGACCGCCCGAAACAACGATGTCTTCTCGCCGGTCAACTCCGGTACTTCGTACAGCCCGGGCCAAACGACCATGAGGAAACCCTGCTGAGCCCGGGCTGCGATGGTGGCCGAGGACAGCCCGTGTTCCAGCAGCTCTGTTCTGGTCACGACACCCGAAGAGCGAGACGCGAGGGTGAGCATGATCACGTTGGTCCTTCCCGCCATGCCTCCAGTGTGAACCGGCTCGGTGACATCGAGCGGCGCTGCCGCGTTTTCCAGCCGTTCTGGCACCGTCAGCTCCAACAACCTGGAGCTGACGGTGCCAGAAGGTGATTCTGGGTCAGTGCCGTCGTCGTACGGGTCGGTCAACGGTCGGCCTAGTCGAGATGGTCGAAGGCGTACCCGCTGAGGTCGAACAGGTGAGCCCGTCGCCACGCCAGCCGAACTGTTGATCCGACCGCAGGGGGTGGGGCCGGACCCATGGCCTGGAGCGGTATGCCGTCGGCGTCGAGGTGGAGGAGTGTGGTTCGGCCGAGTGCCGCCGCGGCCTGGACAGTGGCCTCCAGGTGACCGCCGTCCTCGGCCGGTCCGGAGTCCGGGTCGACGACCTCGAGGTCCTCCGGACGAATACCTACGATCATGGGCCGCTCCTCCAGCGCCCGCCACGTCCGCATCACGCCGGCCGCGGTCACGATTTCGGTTCGTTCGCCCTGGACCGTTCGAACCCGCCCGGCCAGTCGATTCAATTCCCAACGGCCGGTCAGCCCGGCCACCTCCAGGGTCGCCGGGAGATCGTAGAGGTCCTGGGCCGTTCCCGATTGGGCGATCCTGCCCTCGGCCAGCACAGCCAGCCGATCGGCGAGACCGGCCGCCACCTCCCAGTCGTTGGTGGCCACGACCATCGTCGTTCCCTCGAATCGCTGCTGTTCACGGATCTGGCGGATCATGGATCTGCGGGCCAATGGATCGAGGGCGATCACCGGTTCGTCGAGCAGGAGCACCGCCGCCTGCCGTACGGTACCCCGGGCCGTGGCGGCGATGTGTTGCTCGCCGACCGACGTCTGACTCGGGCGCCGGTCGCCGAGTCGCCCGATGCGGAAACGACGCAGCTCCCGGAATGCCCGCAGTCGTCGTTGCTCCTTGGGTTGGTCTTCGGCGAACGCGAGTGGCCGTTCGACATTGGCCGCCAGGGTGATGTTGGGCTGCAACGCCGGGCTCTGACTGACCAGCGCGATACCTCGCGCGTAGGTTGGTATGTCGGTGATGTCGGTTCCGCCGAGGACGACGTGTCCGCTCGTCGGTCGTCGCAACCCGACGATCGTCTGCAGCAGGGTCGTCTTGCCCGAACCCGACGGACCGAGCACGGCCAGCGATGTGCCCGACTCGACGATCAGATCGAGCCCCCGAAGGACCTCGATCCCGCCGAGTTGAACCTCGACCGAGTGGAGTGACAAAGCTGTCACCCTCCCATTGTCGCACATGGGGATTCCTACCCAATTGTCGAAGCATGTATTCATCGTGCCGGTCAGGCCACTGAAGGTCGCGCTGTTCGCTGTCCGAGGCCGTTGGTAGTGTCTGACGTGTGGCGTTGATCGAGCCCCGGCAACTCGGTGGCACGCAAGGAGACAGCGAACAGCTCACACTCGACGCGCTCTGCGACTCCTTCGGTGATCTGTCGAGCGGTCCTGCACCGTTGGAGCTGCGGGATGATCTGGTTCCAGGCGTGTGGTTGCACCCCGCGGTGGCCCGGTGGTTCGAGGAGCGCTTCGACGGTGGGCCAACGCCACCCCAGATGGAAGGCTGGCCACACATCGGCGCCGGCCGTAACACGCTGATCGCCGCCCCGACCGGATCGGGAAAGACGCTGGCCGGGTTCCTGATGTCGATCAACCGGCTCTATCTCGATCACGCCGCCGGGGTCGAGATCGGCGGCACCCAGGTGGTCTACGTTTCCCCGTTGAAGGCGTTGGTGGTCGATATCGCGGAGAACCTGGAGCGGCCGCTGGCCGAGATCGCGACCGTGGCCCGGGCCATGGGTCTGGCGGTACCGGAGCTGACGATCGGCGTTCGCACCGGTGACACGCCGTCGAGCGAACGGCAGTCGATGGTGCGGCGGCCTCGCACTTTCGTCGTCACCACGCCGGAGTCTCTCTATCTGCTGGTCACGGCGGGCAGGAGCCGGGAGACGCTTCGATCGGTTCGCACGGTCATCGTCGACGAGATCCACGCCATGGCCCGCGACAAGCGGGGTTCCCATCTTGCGCTGACCCTGGAGCGGCTCGATCACGTGTGCCGTTCGGGAAGCGGCGTCTCCCCGGTCCGGGTCGGGCTGTCGGCGACCCAGCGCCCGATCGAGACCGTGGCGCGGCTGCTGGTCGGGTTTGGTGGTGAGGCGACCGGCGACGGCCGGCCGAACCGCGACCCGGATTGTGTGGTGGTCGACACCGGTCACCAGCGCACGCTCGACCTCGAGATCGAGCTGCCCGACAGCGAGCTCGAGGCCGTCGCCTCCCACACCCAGATGGATCAGATCCTCGATCGGATCGCCGAGCTTGTGGCCGAGCACCGAACCACCCTGATCTTCGTCAACACGCGGCGGCTGGCCGAGCGGCTGGCCCATCAACTGGGGGAGCGATTGGGTGACGATGTGGTGTCGGCGCATCACGGAAGCTTGTCGAAGGATCGGCGCCACCGGGTCGAGCGGCGGCTGCGGGCCGGCGAACTGAAGGCGTTGGTGGCCACCGCATCGCTGGAGTTGGGGATCGAC
>JAOTVU010000199.1 GCA_029863385.1 Acidimicrobiia bacterium | reverse complement strand
CTGTGAGCTGCTGCATCGCTGCCTGTTCGACGTCGGACTGCGCCACGAGTACCGCCTCACCCGAGGAGGCAACCATGTCGGTCCGTCCGTCGGGCCACGGGTGACCGAAGCGCTCCGGTTCGTTGGTCGGCAGCTATGGAAGACCTACGACCAGAACGCCACCATCGACTCACTGATCGAGATGGAAACCTTCGACGCCCAGGTTGCCCAGCTCGAACGATCCTCCGGCTACCGGCGAACCGAGATCATCGACGGCCCGGCCTGCGATCTGACCGTGGAGATCCAGGGAGACGGGCCTCCGGTGGTGGTCCTCCCGTCCCTGGGCCGCACGGTCGCCGACTTCGACGATCTCTCCGATCGGCTGGCGGTCGCCGGTTACAGGGTCCTCGGCCTGCAGCCCCGTGGGCTGCACGGGTCCTCGTCGTCGGTTGCCAACATCACGCTGGTCGACCTGGCCAAGGACGTCGCCACCGTCATCAAGGCCAACGGCGGGGGACCTGCGGCCATCATCGGGCACGATTTCGGCGGCCAGATCGCCCGGGCCACCGCCACCAAGTTCGGTCGGTGGGTTCGTCATCTCGTCCTGCTGGCCACACCCGGCCCGGAGCTTCCCCGACCCGAGCCGGCCACCGCCCATCGTCGGGTTTTCATCACGTCGTTGACGCTCGAGGAGCACCTGGAATCGGTGGCCGTTGCGTTCTTCGCCGACGGCAACGATCCTGTGGCCTGGGTCGACGGTTGGTATCCGCTGGTCGCCGCTGCTCAGCTCGAAGCACAGCAGCGTACGCCGACCAACGACTGGTCGACCGCCGGGAACACCGACGCTCTCATCATCCGACCCGAACAGGATCGAATGGTCTCGGCCGAGAGCACCCGTCTTCTGGCCAACGAGCTCGGCGGCAAGGTGTCGCTCCTCGAGATTCCCGGGGCGGGCCATGCGCTGTTACCCGAGCAGCCCGCTGCGGTGGCCGTAGCGGTGCTCACCTGGCTGCGTCGCCACGGCTGATCGACTCGCACAAGGCCGAATGAGGTTCCTTGCTGAGACGAACAGCTGGTTTTGGTCGCTTGGGAATCCAGGCACAATGGGCTCACCTGCTTGCGTCTCCACGGCGCTGGAACGAGGGCGGTTTCGAGGGTCGAGAGGATTCATGGCACGTTCGGGGTGGATTCGATGCTGAACAAGGCGATACCGCTCGCTTTGCTGGCCGTCTTGGCGCTGGTGGCGGTACGTCAAGTATTGAGTTCGGGCAGCGATTCGCGCACAGAGGTCTTTCCGTCCTCGACCGCTCCCGAGGAGTCGATCACGATTCCGGGCACCAGTGGCGTCCAGCTGCCGGATGTGACCGTCGTCGATCTCAACAGCCGGGTGACGGCCTCCGCCGACCTCCGGAACGGGGCCGGATCGACCTCCACCAGTTCCCCGACCACCTCGTCGTCGACCACCGGCTCGTCGTCGAGCCCATCCTCGTCGTCGACCACCAGCTCCGCAACGACATCGTCGTCGTCGACGTCGCTGACGATCACGGTGCCGACGACGAACATCACGCTGCCGACCACGAACATCACCATCACGCTGCCGACCACGAGCATCATCATCCCGACGACCACGACATCGATCGCTCCACCTCCGACCGTCGAGAACGGCGGCGATGGGGGAGCCGGCGGTAACTAGATCGCCGATCCGGAATCGGCCCCCACCGGCCCCGTGACCCGGTCTAGTCCCCGGATCCGATCTGCTCTTTGCGTCGGGCCATGAAGTCCACAAGCTCGGCGTCGATCGCGTCGTCGATCGGCGGGGCCTCGTAACCGGCCAACTGCTGCTTCCACAGGACGTTCGCCCGCTGTGCGGCGTCGAGTGCGCCTTCCTCGGACCACTGCTCGAAGCTCGAGTTGTCGGCCGTCGTCGACCGGTAGAAGGCGGTTTCGAAGTTGGCCAGGGTGTGAGCCGTGCCGAGGAAGTGCTGACCCGGCGTATTGCCGAGAATGGCATCGACCGCCTGGCCGTTGTCGCTCATGTCCACACCTCTGGCGAACACCTCCATCATGCCGAGCTGATCGGCGTCGAGGACGAACTTTTCATAGCCGACCGTCAGCCCGCCCTCGAGCCAGCCGGCCGAGTGCAGGGCGAAGTTCACCCCGCCCATGATCGTGGGGATGAGCGTGGCCTGGCTCTCGTAGGCGGCCTGGGCATCCGGAAGTTTCGAGGCGCAGAGTGAGCCGCCCGAACGGAACGGGACCCCGAGCCGTCGGGCCAGTGCGGCCACGACGTACAGGACCAGCGCCGGTTCCGGCGTCCCGAACGTCGGCGCCCCGGTCTGCATCGACATGGAACTGGCGAACGATCCCATGATCACCGGCGCCCCCGGTCGCACCAGCTGAACGAACGTCATGCCGGCCAGCGCTTCGGCCAGGGTCTGGGCTGCCACCCCGGCGGTGGTCACGGGCGACATCGCTCCGGCCAGAATGAACGGGGTGATGATGCACGCCTGGTTGGCTCGGGCGTAGGCCTCGGCCGCGGCCAGCATCGTGGCGTCCCACACCAACGGTGAGGAGGCGTTGATGAGGCTGGTCATCACCGTCCGATCGGCCAGATCGCCGCCGAACGCGATGCGGGCCATCTCCACCGAGTCCTCGGCCCGCTCGCCGGCGGTGACCGACCCCATGAACGGCTTGTCGGAGTAGCGGAGATGGGCGTAGACCATGTCGAGGTGACGGACCGGCACGGGGATGTCGACCGGTTCACACACCGTGCCACCCGAGTGGTGGAGAGCCGGCGCGAGGTAGGCGAGCTTGACCAGATTCTGGAAATCGGTGAGTGTGGCGTAGCGTCGCCCGTCGTCGAGATCGTGAACGAACGGTGAGCCGTAGTTCGGGGCGAAGACGGTGGCGTCGCCGCCGATCTGCACCGACCGCTCCGGGTTCCGAGCGTGTTGGGTGTAGATCGCCGGGGCGTTTTCCGACACGATCTTGCGGCACATGCCGCGGGGGAAGCGCACGCGATGGCCGTCGATCTCCGCTCCGGCATCGGCCAGCAGCGTGAGCGCGTTCGGGTAGTCGATGAAGTCGATGCCGACCTGCTCGAGGATGGTGTCGGCGTTATGTTCGATGATGGCCAGGCTCTCCTCGCTCACGACCTCGAACGGCTTGATGGCCCGCGTGATGTAGGGCTGATGGGCCGGGGCGCTGGCCTGCCGAGCCGCCTGTCGACCGGCTCGGCCTCCGCTGCGACGCCCTCTTGCTTGATCACTCATCGACTCGCTCCTTGTTGATCGTTGCCGGTTTCCTGTCCCTGTTTCATGTGCGGGCGGCGCCCCGTCGACGTCGACGTCGTGCCGGCTCCGCGCCGGCCCCGGCCCCGGCGGCCGGCAGGTCCACCACGGTGGCCAGGTGAGGAGTCGGGGCGCTGAGATGGGGAAAGGCCAGGGCGGCCACGAACAGTTCCTGGAATCGGGGCTCGGTTGCGGTTTCGATCTTGGTGACCGAGGCCACGACCCGTTCCATCTCGGCTCGCTCGGTGGCGGACAGCAGGGCTCGGACGGCCCCGGAACCGGCGGCGTTGCCAACGGATCGTACGGCGTCCGGGCGACAATCGGGGATCAGGCCGAGCACCATGGCACAGATCGGGTCGATATGGGCGCCGAACGCGCCGGCCAGGCGGATCTCGTCGACCGAGTCGAGTCCGGCGTGTTCACAGAGAAGATCGATACCGGCCCGCAGCGCCGCCTTGGCGAGCTGGATGGCCCTCACATCGTTCTGCGTGATCACGATGTCGTCGTGGAGCCGGTAGGTGAAGGTGCGCTCGCTGGGCTCGATCCGGCGACTCCTCTCGGTGCCGGACGAGACGATCACCCCCTGGGCATCGATGATGCCGGCCAGGAACATCTCGCTGATGACCTCGATGATGCCGGATCCGCAGATGCCGGTGACGGCGGGACCGGCGTCGCCGAATCCCGGCTCGTCCGACCAGTGGTCGTTGCCGATCACCCTGAACCGGGGTTCCAGGGTGGTGCTGTCGATGCGGACCCGTTCGATGGCTCCCGCCGTGGCTCGCTGACCGGCCGAGATCTGCGCTCCTTCGAACGCCGGTCCGGTCGGGCTCGATGCGGCGAGCAAACCCGAGCGGTTGCCGAGGACGATCTCGGCGTTGGTTCCGACGTCGACCAGAAGTTGCACGGCGTCGCTCTCGTGTGGCTTCTCCGAGAGGATGGCGGCCGCCGTGTCGGCTCCGACGTGGCCGGCGATACACGGACCGAAGTACACGGTCGGTCCGACCGGCAGATCGAGCGACGGCGCCTCGACGGTGACGGCTCGGTCGGTGGCCAGCGGGAACGGAGCCTGACCCAGGGGAGTGGGGTCGATACCGAGCGCCAGGTGCTGCATGATCGGGTTGCCGACCAACACGACCTCGGCCAACCGGGACCAGTCGAGGTCGGAGTCGGCCAGCAGCTCATTCAACAGCTCCGAAAGCGCCGTGTGAACGGCGGCGGTCAGCTCGGTGTTCCCACCGGGGTTCATCATCACGTAGGAGACCCGACTCATCAGATCCTCGCCGAAGCGGATCTGGGGGTTCATCCGCCCGGCGCTCGCCAGGATCTCCCCCGTTGTCAGATCACACAGATGCCCGGCCACGGTGGTCGATCCGATGTCGACGGCGGCCCCGACGATCCGGTCGACGAAGCCGGGCCACACCGCCGTCACCAACGGCGTGCCGAAGTCGGCATCGTTCCGGCGAACGGCGACAGTCAACCCGGTGCCGGGATCGGCTGTTGCCGGGTGAAGCGCAGGGAGCACGTCGAACCGGAATCGGACATCGGTGATTCCCCACTCCTCGGCCAACCGCTCGGCGACGAGCGCACTGACACTGTTACCCTCGGCGTTGTCATCGACCTTGATGAAATGCAGCGAGACGATCGGATCGACCACCAGCCCGTCGACGTTCGCCGCCTTGCGGACCACCTGTTTGTGGATCTGGCTCTCGGCGGGCACATCGATGACGAGGTCGCCCTCGACCCGGGCGCCACACCCGAGGCGGAGTCCGGGTCGCAGCGGGCGGGCACCGCGGTAGTCGAGTTCGAGCGACTCCGGCGGGCTGACGTGTCCGGGCCGGACCGTCACCGCCCACTTGGAGAATTCCCCGATCGACACGGATATCTGGCAGCGGCCGCAGATACCGCGCCCGCCGCACACCGAGTCGAGGTCGACGCCAAGCAGCCGGGCCGCGTCGAGCACCGTGGTACCGGCCGGCACCGTACCGTGAAGCCCGGACGGAGTGAACACGATCCGGCGCCTCTCGGCGGTATCCGTCGGCGGCAACGGTTCACCAACGGGCGATGCGACGGGTGCCGACTGGTTGGGCCGTTCGGCCACGGCTACTCCGTGGGCCGCCGGCGTCGGCCCCCGCGCCGCCGACCGGTGCCCCGTTCGGCCTCACCCTCGACCGGTTCCCGGTAGTTGGCGATCCAGGTCGAGCAGTTGGCGTCCTGGTTGTTGAGCACGTCGGCGGCCAGCACGCACGCCTTCACCTCGGCGTGCATCGGATTCATGATGGCCGACGTCATGCCATGCGAGATGGCCATGGCCAGGAAGCTGCCGGTCACCGCATGCCGATTCGGCAGGCCGAAACTGACGTTGCTGGCCCCGCAGGTGGTGTTGACCCCGAGCTCGGTGCGGAGACGGTGGACGAGGGCGAAGACCTGCCGGCCGGCGGTTCCCATCGCCCCGATCGGCATCACAAGGGGATCGACCACGACGTCGGCGGCCGGGATCCCGTGGTCGGACGCCCTGTTCACGATCCTTCGTGCCACCTCGAAGCGGACGTCGGGGTCCTCGGAGATGCCGGTGTCGTCGTTGGAGATGGCCACCACGGCCGCGCCGTACTTCGCCACGAACGGCAGCACCCGCTCCATGCTCTCCTCCTCGCCGGTGACCGAGTTGATCAGTGGCTTGCCCTTGTAGACGGCGATGGCCGCCTCGAGGGCGTCGATGATCGAGGAGTCGATGGAGATCGGCACGTCGGTGATCGACTGCACCAGTTCGACGGCCTTGGCCAGCAGCGCCGGCTCGTCGGCCAGCGGGATCCCGGCGTTCACGTCGAGCATGTGGGCGCCCGCCGCCACCTGGTCGAGGGCGTCGCGCTCCACGCGGCTGAAGTCGCCGTTCTTCATCTCCTCGGCCAGGATCTTGCGGCCGGTTGGATTTATCTTCTCCCCGATCATCACAAAGGGGCGACCGAATCCGATCACGACCTCTTTGGTTGCCGAGCTGAGAATGGTGTCGGTCATGTGTTCACCCTGACTGCCTATCGTTGATTTCGGGGTTGGATTCGGATCGGGCGTCGAGCCCGCCGGCCGCCACGAGGGCTTCGAGGCGGTCCCGGTCGTATTCGGTGTTGAGCCTTGTCGCCGTTTCGGCCGCCACCTCGTCGCCGTCGGATCCGGCGTCGAGCGGATGTGATTCCCGCCGCCAATGGGCCACGTAGGCCGCCGTCTCGGTGAGGCCGGCCACCGTGGCGGCTCGGTCGATCGCCACCTGGAACCTGGGCTCCAGGAGCTCCTTGTGACTCCGGCCACGGGCGCTGGCGGTGACCTGGGCCGGAATGTCCCGCCAGTAGATGACGGTCAACTCGTTGGATCGGGCCCGACGACGACTCATGCCGGCTCCTCCGTCGCCACGGTGGGGCGGCCCATGGCCACCTCGACGACCGAGGTCTCCAAGTCGCCATAGCCGGTGATCACGAGCTCGAAGTCGAGCCCGAGAAAGCGTGCCGCGTCGCGAGCCTTGGCCTCGACCGCCGGATCGGCGACCTGGCACAGATACACGAGGCGGGTGTAGTTCCCGAAGTACAGCTCGGCCAGCTCGGGGTGGGAGTCGATGCCGAGGGCTTCCACGACGAAGCGATCGAAATGTTTGGCCAGGTAGTCGGTCAGGTAGAAGGTCCCCGGTTCGGCGTCGTGGAGCCGGAGGAAACGTTCCTGGCCGGCGAAGAACTGGTAACAGTGATCGCCGGGCAGACGATGCAGGCCGTGGGCGGCGCAGAAGCGATCGAGAGCGCCGCCGGTGCCGCAGTCGCCGTACCCGATGAAGATGGTGTCGTAGCGGCTCTGGCCGTCGTGGCCGTCGTCGCTCAGATGGGCGGCGAGGCGAGCCTCGAGCGCGGGCACGATCTTCTCCGGCCGCATGTGGTACTCACCCGGCAGGCACTCCACGGTGACGTTCAACAGGTTGTTGGCGGTGGAGACGGCCAGCAGTTCGCGTGCCAGCGCCCCGCACGCCAGGATCAGGACCGCGGGTGTGCGACTGCTTCGCAGATCGCGGTCGAGTTTGCCTTCGGCCAACGTCGCGGGTGTGCGACTGCTTCGCAGATCGCGGTCGAGTTTGCCTTCGGCCAACGTCGCGTGTGTG
>JAOTVU010000053.1 GCA_029863385.1 Acidimicrobiia bacterium | reverse complement strand
GAGGCCGCCATGGAAGACCGCAAGAAGGAGGGGTACTTCTAACATCATGGATCTTTTACGACTCGCCACCGCCGGATCGGTTGATGATGGCAAGAGCACCCTCATCGGTCGCCTCCTCTTCGACTCGAAGTCGATCTTCGAGGATCAACTCGAATCGATCGAGGCCACCTCGGCCGAACGGGGTGACGAACATACGAACCTGGCGCTGCTCACCGACGGCCTCCGGGCCGAGCGGGAACAGGGCATCACCATCGACGTCGCCTACCGCTACTTCACCACGCCCCGCCGGAAGTTCATCATCGCCGACACCCCCGGCCACATCCAGTACACCCGCAACATGGTCACCGGGGCCTCCACCGCCGACCTGGCCATCATTCTCGTCGACGCCCGCAAGGGGCTAACCGAGCAGTCACGGCGCCATTCCTTCATCGCCAGCCTGCTCCGCATCCCCCACCTCGTGCTGGCCGTCAACAAGATGGACCTCGTCGACCACGACCAGGACACCTTCGAACGGATCCGAGCCGAATACATCGAGTTCGCCTCCCGGCTGGAGGTCCCCGACCTGGCCTTCATTCCGATCTCGGCCCTCCACGGCGACAACGTCGTCGACCGCTCCGGCAACATGGAGTGGTACAACGGCGCCACCCTCCTCCACCACCTGGAGGAGGTCTACATCGGCTCCGATCTCAACATGGTCGACGTCCGGTTCCCGGTTCAGTACGTGATCCGCCCGCAAAGCAGCGAACATCACGACTTCCGGGGCTACGCCGGATCGGTGGCAGGCGGCGTCATGAAACCGGGCGACGAGGTGGCCGTGCTGCCGTCCGGCTTCACCACCAGGATCCGGGCCATCCACGGCCCGGACGGGCTGGTTGAGCAGGCCATCGCGCCGATGTCGGTTGTGGTGCAGCTGGAGGACGAACTGGATGTCAGTCGGGGCGACATGCTGTGCCGGGTCAACAATCAGCCTGCCGTGACCCAGGACCTCGAGGCCATGGTGTGCTGGATGTCCGATGCCACCAAGCTCACCGAGGGCTCGAAGCTCGCGATCAAGCACACCACCAAGTGGGCGCGGGCCCTGGTCAAGGACCTCCGCTACCGGCTCAACATCAACACCCTGCACCGCGACGAGGACGCCACGTCGCTGTCGCTCAACGAGATCGGCCGCGTCCGCCTCCGGGTCACCCAACCACTGTTCGCCGACGACTACCAGATCAACCGCACAACCGGAAGTTTCATCCTCGTCGACGAGAACACAAACGTGACCGTCGGGGCCGGCATGATCCGCCGCACCGACTAGGTGCGCTTGGCAGCGGAGGAGATCCCGATGCAGACCGAGAACACCGTCTGGCACGCCAGCGCGGTCGCACGAGCCGATCGTTGGGCCGCCGCCGGAGCGGGGGCGACGGTGTGGTTGACCGGGTTGTCGGGCTCCGGCAAGTCGACCATTGCGGTCGAGCTGGAACGACGGCTGATCGCCGGGGGCCGACCGGCCTATCTGCTCGACGGGGACAACATCCGCCACGGCCTCAACGGCGATCTCGGGTTCTCGGCCGAGGACCGCGACGAGAACGTTCGCCGGGTGGCCCACGTCGCCCGGCTGTTCGCCGACGCCGGCTTGGTCGCCGTCGTCCCGCTGATCAGCCCCTACCGGGCGGCCCGTCAACTGGCCCGTGACCTCCACGACGCAGCCGATCTCCCCTTCCACGAGGTCTTCGTCGACACCCCGCTCGCAGTCTGTGAGGAGCGCGACCCCAAGGGCCTCTACGCCCGAGCGCGGGCCGGGGAGATCACCGGCATGACCGGGATCGACGACCCCTACGAGGCGCCGGAACGCCCGGAGCGACGGTACACACCCGCCGACGGCTCACCGAGCGAGATCGTCGACGACCTCCTCGCCCTCCTGGGCGCCTGACCCGACCTAGGAACCCTGGTTGGGACAGTCGGCCCGGGTGACGCCGGGGATGGCCGTCGAGGCCAGTTCCTCGGCCGACAGCCCGATCACGGTACCGACCTTCGACTCGGGAATCGTCTGATCACCCGAAAGCGTCTGATTGTCCGCGACGACCTCGCCCTGTTCACGGAAGAGTTCGAGTGTCGGCTGCGCAGCCCCCTCGTCGAGCAACAGCACCTGGGCGCCGCCGGGCGTGACCCAGTCGCTCACGGGAAGGGTGTGGGTGACGAACTGACCGCCCTCGGCCGCGGCGAAGGTGCGAGCCAGGCCGGCGACGTCGGAGACGCCGGCGCCGTTGGCCACCACCATGGTCTCGGCCGCCGCTCCGAGCAGCCGGTCGAGGGTCAGCAACCCACCGACGTTGACCTTCGTCGATGCCGTGGTCGCGACGTTGGACAGGAACTGGCGCTGGCGGGCGGTGCGTCCGAGATCTCCGGTGGTCTCTGCCACCCACTCGCCGTTCTGGTAGACCTCGGCGTGGCGGGCCCGGGCGAACGACAGCGCCTGGGGTCCGTTGAGCAGATGACAGCCCGCGTCCACGATGTTGAGCCCGGAGTTCGGGTCGCGGATCGGAGCGTCGAACCACACCGGCACGCCGCCCAGCGCTTCGACCATGGCCTGGAAACCGGAGAAGTTGATCTCCGCGTAGTGGTTGATGGGCACACCGAGGTAGTTCTGCACGGTGACGACCAGCCGTTCACGGCCGCCGGGCCCGTTGAACGCGCCGTTGATGCGGCCTTCACCCTCACCGACGATGGGGACCCACAGATCGCGGGGCACCGACAGCAGATCGATCGACTGGGTGTTCGAGTCGACCCGGGCCACCATGATCGTGTCGGCCCGTTGACCGGGAATGGCGGCGGCATCGCCGAGAAAGTCGTCGGAATCGGGGTCGACGCCCTCTCGGCTGTCGGTTCCGACCAGCAACCAGTTGGTCGGCGCCGCCGAGGAGGCCGGGACCTCCAGCCCGGGCACTTCGACGAAGTCGAACTGGCGGTAACGATAGTAGGCCCAGCCTGCGCCGATGATCGTCGTCAACAGGAGGAACACGGCAAACACGATCAGCGCCTTATGTACGGGGCTTCGGCGCCGGCGGCGGGGGGCCGTTGGACGGGCAGGCGGAATCGGGCCGTCGAGGCCCGTGCGGTCAACGATGGTGCGGCTCAAGAATCTTCACGCTACCACTCCCGGCGGCGCTCGTGGCGACGTTCGAACCGACTTGAGCACACCCGCCCAACGGTGCGGGCGGGACCGCCGATCGGGCCGGACGACGCCCAACCGGAACCACTACGATGGCATCGTGAGTGCCGACGAAATCGCCTGCCCTGGCTGTGGTGAGACCGACGAGTTGACCGGCGAGCGCGACGGCGACCTGATCCACATCACGTGCGGGGCCTGTGACACCGGGTGGGACCGGGATCCGCGGGTCCGCTGCCCGAGGTGCGGTTCGACCGACACCTACGCCGCGCCGGTCGCCGTGATCGAGAAATCCCGCGGCACCCAGCTCTCCATCGTGTCGACGACGGCGGAGCATCTGTGCTGGCACTGTGACCGGGACCTCATCGATCAGCAGCGACGCAGCGGCACGGCCCTCATGCCCGATCAGCTCCCGACGCTCGACGCCGACGACCGGGAGCCATGAGCCCCGACCTTCATGTCGACGAAGCCGGTGTGGCCCGCTGCCCCTGGGCCACGAGCACACCGGACTACGTGGCGTACCATGACGACGAGTGGGGTGAGCCAACCACCGACGAGCGCACGCTGTTCGAGAAGCTGTGCCTGGAGGGCTTCCAATCGGGACTCTCGTGGATCACGATCCTGCGCAAGAGGGAGGCGTTCCGGGAGGCGTTCGACGGGTTCGACGCAGCGGTCGTCGCCCGGTACCGACCTGATGATGTCGACCGGTTGCTGACCGATGCAGCCATCATCCGGCATCGGGGGAAAATCGAGGCCACGGTCAACAACGCGGTCCGGATGCTCGAACTGTGGGACGGTGGTGAAACGCTGGCCGGGCTGATCTGGAGCCACGAGCCCGTCGACCATCCGGTCCCACGGTCGCTGTCGGACGTCCCGGCCACCACGCCGGAGTCGACCGCCCTGAGCAGGGAACTGAAGAAGCGGGGGTTCCGGTTCGTCGGACCGACGACGGCCTATGCCGGCATGCAGGCCATGGGCATCGTCAACGACCATCTGGTCGGTTGCGTCTCCCGCCGGAAGTGCAGCGAGCTACGCGCCGCGATGACGAAACCTGCACACTCGCCTTAAGCCGGCCGGGGCGTCCTGCCTACAATGGTCGGCACAGCTTTCCGCATGCGGCGTGCGGGAGTCAACGGCGGTATTGGAGATTGAGCTTGACCACCGACGAGGTGCAGCAGACCGGCGAACGCCGGGCGACGCAGAGTTCCGACGACGAGTTCTCCTCGGAGAACTACATCAGGAAGTCCGATGCCGCCCCTCCCGACCCCACAGGTTCGGCTGCGCCGACCCCCCAGTCGTCGGACATGGTGATCCTCGGCACGGTTCCCGGGGAGCTCGACGACGATGAGACCGATGCCGCGGCCGCCGCTGCCGACGCCGAGGCCGGTGACGACATCGACACTCCCGCCGACGACGAGTCGCACGATGACACCGACGACGATCCGGCCGGCGAAACCGCCGACGACGATTCGGCCGGTCCCACCGACGACGCCGAGGACGGGATCACAACCGACGACACCTACCTCGAGATGCGACAGGTGGCCGGGCTCACCGCCGGTTCGATGATGAAGCTGACGGTCGGCCGGGCGTTCGAGTTCAACGAGTCGAACGAGGGCGGATCGTTCTCGCTCCGGGTCCTGGAGAACGGTGAGGTCTTGGTTCACCCCGGGACGGCGCGTGCGGTGCTCGACGAGGTCGAGGTCGACGAACCGATGCTGATCGGCGACGGTCTGTTGAACGTCTCGAGCGCCTGTTTCTCGGTTCGCCGTCCCCGACCGCCGGCCAGCAGGGAATCGCGCATGGAATCGATCGGCGCCACCTTCGCCTCCATCTCCGCCATCACCGTCCCGGCTCTCGGTGCCGAGGAGCCGCTGCCTCCCGATCAGCTGACGGGGTCGCGACTCGGCACGATCGTCAATCGCAATCCGTTGACCAGAGGGGCCGTCGGTCGGAGTGCCTGGAACTTCCTCCAGTCGATCCGGCGGACCAGATCGGTGGTCGCCGAACGCCACCGGCTGCTGCATCCCGATCCGGAGGAACTCAAGACCCGCTTGTCACGGCTCGATCCCGGCCTGTGGGAACGAAGCCGGGGGCACCCACTGTTCGGACGGTTCGGGATCGGCTACGCCAACATTCCGTGGGAACCGAGGTTCGACAATCCGGAACTCATCCCGGAGGTACTGCACGAGCCGATCCTCGAGATGAGCCTGCTTCCCTGGGTGCCGGTCACCGCCAACCTGTTGTACGGCCCCCTCGGTATCGTCGGCAAAAGAACGGTCCGCCTGGCCGCCTGCCGGCATGCGATCCTGTCGCTGGCCGCATTGACCATGCCCGGTGAAGTCCAGTTCGCCGTTCGGTCGGGCAAGAACACGGCGACGAGCTGGAACTGGGCACGGGCGCTGCCCCCCGTCATGTCGGCCGGTGACGACAGCCCGTACGTGGTCACCGTCATCGACGGGGCCGAAGGGGCCCGACTCGACGAGACGGCCCGTGAAGCGACCTACGACGAGGCGATCGTCCATGATCCCGCTGCCACCGGGGAGGTCCCCGTGGTTCGGGTTGACGGTGACGACGGCAACGACACGGACAGTGACGGCACGAACAGTGACGACCCGGACGACGAGACCGACAATGAGGGCACCGACGCCGTGTTCTCCCCCGATGCCGTCGACGAGGTGGGCTCCGCCCGAGGTCTGATACCGGGCTACATCGTGCTGGCCGACTCCGTCGACGAGCTCACCCAGCCGTGTGGAACGGTCCTCCAGATCGAGCCCGACGGGACCGGATCGGTCACGAACCATCTCAACGAAACGATCCAGGTGACGCCGATCGGCGTCACCGAAGCGTTCGCCCACGACATGGCGACCCGGATCGCCGACATCCTCACCAACAGCTTTCTGTAGTCGCCACCGCCACCCGGGTTGGTGGTTTCGGGTCGGTTCGGGCCGCGCTCAGGCTCCGGCGCCGATGCCGACTCTGGCCTCGCCGTTGGCCCACTCCGGCCAGCGTTTCCGGCTGTTCTCGGCCAGACGATGCATCAGGGCGATGGCCCCCGGGTCGTCGTCGCCGGGGCGGGTCTCGATAACACCATCGTCGATCATCGCCTTGATCACCGCCCGCCCGAGATCGGTGCGGACGATCGTGAGCGTCCAGTCGGTCTCGTTGCCGATCCCGCCGGTCGAGATGTCGGCATGTTCGGCGGGGAAGTCCGGACAGTGATTGCATCCCTCGCGGGTCCAGGCGTGGCATTCCTTGAGGTTGATCTCGTGGTAGTCACCGTTGTCCATCCAGACCTGGAACACACCCTTGATGTTCATCTTGACGATGTTCTCCTTGCGGAGCCCGTACTTCAGATAGAAGAGCTCGTCGAACATCGAATCGTCGAAGCTCTTCGAACACAGCAACCCGATGTTGAGTTTGATGGGCTTTGACACCTTGCCGGCACGGCGATGCCACATGACCGGACCGATTGATGTCTGGCAGCTCATCCCGACCAGGGCCAGGCTCTCGAGGCCGCGCTCTGTCGCCTCGTCGTAGGCGATCGTGTTGGCCGAATAGGTGTAGCGGCTCCCGGCTCCGGCCAACACCTCGTCTCGATTCGTGGCCACACCGGGTTTGGCCTTCCAGCCACCGGTGCCGCCCTCCAGCACCGACACCAGGGCGCCGTCGATGATCTTGTTCTCCAGGCACCAGATGAGGATCGACGACACCAGGCCGCCGTCCTGGCCGGCGTCGTAGACCGTGTCGTCGGCTGCTCTCACCAGGAGAATGTCGGAGTAGATGCCCGACATCTCGTCGTCGTGGCGGGTTCGGCCGTGCAGGTGCTCGTCGGCTTCGGTCTCCCACGACCGGAAACGGGGACAGGCCCGGGTACAGAGCGTGCACCCGTTCTCACCGTGGCCGCAGTTGTCGGGGCCGAGTTCGGACTCCAGATGGAAGGGCTTGTAGGCCCCGGGTTCGTGCTTGTAGCCGATCACATCGTGGGGACAGGCGATCACGCACCCGGCGCAGCCGGTGCACAGGCCGGAGGTGATGACCTCCTCGTACAGCTCTTTCCATTGGAACGTCCACCGCTGCTTCGTGTCGGCCATCGACTCCAACCTAGCGGAACCCGGTCGACGACGGGGAACCTTGCCCTCCCACGGTTTCGGCGGCTCCGGGTGCGGTTTTTGGGCCAACAACCGCCGGCTGGTTCGGGGGCGCTACAGGTCGGCCTCGAGGGTGAAGCAGTCGGCAACCAGACGGACGATCTCGACGGGTAGCTGCCCGCCGGCGGTCGACGAGGTGACCTCGGCCTCGTCGGCGCTCGTGTCGGTTGCGACTCCGGCGGTCACCGCCGGGGTTCCGGCCAGCCCTTCGCTCATTCGCTGGAACTCGTCGAACGGCATCTCGTCCTCGATCCGGTCGTACACACAGCCACACACGTCGCTCAACAGTCGAGGATCGTCGAGTGGCCGGCTGCATGCGGCGAGGAACGCCTCACGGTGGGCGGCCGTGTAGTCGGTGGGGATCTCCTCCGAGCAGGCCGTCGGACCGAACATGCTCAACCCGAATGCGACGATGACAACCATCCGAGTGGCGAGGCGATCCGGCCCGAACTTCACACGACCCACCATAGGTGCTCAACCGTCGTGCCGGGTCGAGCCCTCGGCCGGTTCTCCCGCCCGTTCGACCACGGCATCGAGCATCTCCTCGGTGAGCGGCCCACGACGCGTCATCCGAACGCCAGTGCGCGGGCCCGCGCGAACACAGCGTTGAGCATCTCCTCGGTGAGCTTCCCGGTGAAGGTGTTCTGTTGACTCACGTGGTAGCTGCAGACGATCCAGCGGCCGTCGTCCAGCTCGATCTCCACGCCGTGGCCGAATTTCGGCCGGGGCCGCAGATCGAGATGCCGGCACAGAGCCTGGAAGCCGAAGCCGCCCAAAACGACGAACACCTTCGGTTGTACGACCGCCAGCTCCCGCTCGAAAAACGGTTTGCAGCGGTCCCGCTCCGTGGGCGTCGGCTTGTTGGCCGGCGGCGCGCACTTGACCGGCGAGGTCACCAGCGCACCGGTCAGCTTCAGGCCATCGCCGCGGTCGGTGCTCGTCGGCTGATTGGCCAACCCGGCCCGATACAGGGCCCGGTACAGCCAGTCGCCCGATCGATCGCCGGTGAACATCCGCCCCGTTCGGTTGGCGCCGTGAGCGGCGGGGGCCAGGCCGATGACGGCGATCCGGGCGTCGGAGTCCCCGAACGGGGGCACACCCCGACCCCAGTATTCCTCGTCGGCGTAGGCGGCCCGCTTCTCGGCCGCCACCTTCTCACGCCACTCGACCAGCCTCGGGCAAGCCCGGCACGCGGCGACGTCGCGCCCGATCCGTTCGAGGTCGTCCGCCTCGGCCTCGCCTGTTCCGTCGATCATCGTTTCGCCGCTGTTGCCCGGGTCGCCGCCACCCCGATCGCTGTCGCCGGCGCCGCTGTTACCCGTGTCGCATGAATGCCGGACATGGTAGACCGCGACGATAGGGTTTCCAGTAATGGCTCGCAGCTCGTCCAAGAAACCGACGCTGGTCCTCCTCGTCCGTCACGGTCGCACCCCGACGACCGGCCAGATCCTTCCCGGTCGGGCCCCCGGGCTCCACCTGGGAGACGAGGGTCTCGCTCAGGCCGAAGCCGCGGCCACCCGTATCGCCGACCTCGCCTTCCGCGGAAAGGCTCACCACAAGCGTCGCCCGAAGAGCAGGGTCACCGCCGTGTACGCCTCCCCGATGGAGCGCACCCAGGAGACGGCGGCGCCGATCGCGGCCGCGGTCGGACACCGGGTCCGTTCCAACAAAGGGCTGCTGGAAGCCGACTTCGGCTGGTGGACCGGCCGCAAACTGTCCGAGCTGAACAAACTGCCGGAGTGGCAGCAGGTGCAGAAGTACCCGAGCGGGTTTCGGTTCCCCGACGGCGAATCCTTCTCCGAGATGCAGCAGCGGATCTGCGGAACGATCCAGTCGCTGGTCGCCCGCCATCCGGGGGAAACGATCGTCGCCGTCTCCCACGCCGATCCGATCAAGGCCGCCGTCGCCGACGCCATGGGCACCCACCTCGATCTGTTCCAGCGCATCGTCGTCGGGCCGTGCTCGATCTCGGCCGTTCTCTACGGCCGGGGCGGACCGGTTGTCCTGTCGGTCAACTCGATGGGCCAGGACCTCAAGTCCCTGGTGCCGAGCTAGCGAATTGACGTAGACGACCATGGCCGACTCCCTCGAATTCCGCAACACCACACGGTTCATCCCCGGCACCGTCGGGGAACCGGGTCGCCGGATCTTCTTCCTCCAGATCGGCGACGAGGTCGACACGGTCACGTTGAAACTCGAAAAGCAGCAGGTTCGCGCGCTGGCCCAGTTCCTGCGAACCGTGCTCGACGATCTCCCGTCCCCGACCCGGCAACCAGGTTCCAACGAATTCCGGCCCCCGACGGAAGCCGACTGGGTGGTCGGCCAGATCGCCGTCGGTGTCGACGAGGCCGAGTCCAAGGTCGTCCTCGTCATCGACGAGCTGATTCCCGAGTCCGACAGTGACGACGAGTTCGAGATCGAACTGCAGGAGCACTTCGGGTTCGAGGAGTCGGCCGGCTCCCGGGTCCGGGCCCACGTTTCGGTCGACCTGGCGGCCACCTTCATCGTCTCCTCCGAGGAGCTGATGGCGGCCGGTCGTCCACCGTGCTCGCTGTGTGGTCAACCTCTCGACCCGGAGGGCCACGCCTGCCCTCGGCTCAACTGACCCCCCCTCCGTCGACGCCATGGACCCCGGTACCGCCGACAATCCTCCGAGCGACGACCGGTCGGACGACATCGATCCACACCCCCCGCCAGGCCCGGCGTTCGGCTACGGGGCCGACGAGCTCATCGACCTGTTCCAGAACGGCGACTTCGAGATCGAGGGTCGCATGGCCGACAGCTCCAACGCGACACTCCTGGTCGTCGTCCACGACGAGTGGCCTGACGGCCGACGCCACCGGGCCATCTACAAACCCGGGTCCGGTGAACGGCCGCTGTGGGACTTTCCACGGGGTCTGTACAAGCGTGAGGTGGCCATGTACCGACTGGCCGATCAACTCGGCTGGGACATCGTGCCACCGACGACGATCGCCGAGGGACCATTCGGCGAGGGTTCGGTCCAGGCTTTCGTCAACGCTGATTTCCGGCACCACTATTTCTCGCTCCATGAGGAGGGCATCGGAACCGACGACCTCATGTCGATCTGCGCGCTCGACATCGTGGCCAACAACACCGACCGGAAATCCGGTCACTGTCTACTGGGCTCCGACGGACGGATCTACGGCATCGATCACGGCTTGTCGTTCCACGCTCAGTTCAAGCTGCGCACCGTGATGTGGGACTACGTCGGCGAGCCGCTACCGGAGACGGTGGTCGGCGGCCTGGAGAAGCTGATCGCCGAGGGCGTCGCGGCCGACGTGTGTTCGCTCCTCGATCGATTCGAGGTCGACGCCGTCGTGGCCCGGGCCGAGGCCCTTCTCGAAGCCGGACGGTACCCCGACGACGAGACCGGCGGGCGGCGATGGCCGTGGCCGCTGGTGTAGCCTGTCAGTCGCCCTGGTGGCGAGCCCGAGCGGCCCGGATCTCGGTCCAGGCGGATTCCCGACCTCCCCAGTTGCGGACGTCGGTGCTCTTGTGGGGCTCGAGGTCCTTGTAGATCTCGAAAAAGTGGCCGATCTCGGCGATCAGATGTGAGGACGCATCCGAGAGATCGCCGACGTACTCCCAGCGGGGATCGGTGGCGGGCACGGCCAGGATCTTGGCGTCGGGCCCCGCTTCGTCGACCATCCAGAACACACCGACCGGCCTCGCTCGAATGTGGCATCCGGGCACGCTCGGTTCGTTCGACAGCACCAGGATGTCGAGCGGATCACCGTCCTCGGCCAGAGTGTGGGGGACGAATCCGTAGTCGGCGGGATAGGAGGTGGCGGTGAACAGGTGGCGGTCGAGCCACAGCTCGCCCGTGGCATGGTCGATTTCGTATTTGTTTCGGGACCCCTTCGGGATCTCGATGATCGCCTCGACCCATTCCGGCTCCGACGCCGTGGGGTCCGACGCTCCCCGATCCGAGGTTCCGCGTTCCGACTCGACCATGAGCCAACAGTAGCCTTCTTTTCGATCGAGACCCGGGTCGGCCGGTGTGACGACAGGCACGATATTGACCAGCGTCGAGCGGAATCAACCGAACTCCGGACTGACGGCCGCATGTTCCTGCGTTCCCTGTTATCTTGGAGCACATGAGCAAAGATGCTCCGAGCGACTCCGGCACCGATCACACCATGAGCCCGGGTACTCCCGGTTCGGGAGACCACGTCGACGGATTCGAAAGCGTGCGCCGCCACTATCCACCGATCCTGAACACGGCACAGGTGGCGGAGCTGTTGGATCTGAACCCGCGCACTGTGCTCAACATGGCCGGCGACGGGCGCCTTCCCGCCAGCCGACTGCCCGGATCCCGAAAGTTCCACTTCCTTCTCGAGGACATCATCGCCACGCTCAAGGCCAGCCGGATCGTCACCGACGACTGACGAGACCCGGGCCGTTCGGCCCACGTCGCGTCCCTGACACCCGCAACGTTGTTGCTTCTCCCCTCTGCGGGGCCACGGTATGCTGGGCCGACCATGGCGGGAACAGTGGTCGGACGCGTAGCGTCCGGCCGACCGCCGGACCTTCCTTCTCGTTCCGAGGCCTCCTCGGGCGGGCATGGACGAACCCCAGGTGGAGGAAATCCGATGACCGAGCACGACGAACTGCCGAGCTGGAGCGCCGACCAGCGGCCGCGGGCGGCTGTTGCCCCCGAGCCGCGGCGACCCTCCCGTGGCCGCAGGGCGTTGTTCGCCCTGTTCGGTCTCGTGGCACTCGCCGGCATGGGGGTGCTCGGCTACATGATCGCACAGAGTCAGGCCGACGAAACCACGGCGACCGATCCCGGCGCCCCGACCGCCGTTGAGGACGATGAAGCCTCGAGCCTCGACTCCGAGGCGACCACCGACGAAGGCTCCGAAGACGCACTGTCCGATGACGACGCCGTGACCGCCGGCGAGGTCTCAGCCGACGACGCCGCCCTCGATGTCGACGCCGGTGATGCCGAGACGGGCGACTCGGCCGACGGATCGACCGCCACCGGCATCGACGACTCCGGTCGTACGGCCGTCTTCCGTGGAGGGAAGCTCTACCTCGGCGGCAAGGTCCCGAGCCAGGAGATCGCCGATCTGATCGTGCAGAAGGCCATGTCGGTGGTCGGCCCGGACAACGTGGTGTCCGAGTACGAGATCGACCCCTCGGTCACCATCGATCCCGGCGAGAGCACACCACTGTACGTCGAGGACGTCGTCCTGTTCCGGTTCAACTCGGTGGACATCGACCCGCCGTTCTATCCCCTCCTCGACCTCGGCACGCTCCTGCTCAGCCAGAATCCCCAGGCGAGTCTCACGGTGGTCACGCGCACCGATGCCGTCGGCTCCGAGGCCGTCAACCTCGACGTGGCACGCAGACGAGCCGACGCCGTCATCGAGTACTGGATCTCGAAGGGTGTCAACCCCGATCAGCTCAACGCCGACCCTCGTGGCGAAGAAGGCGCGTCGGAGGACGATGACGCACAGATGGCGGCGCTGCAACGGCGGGCGGAGTTCATCATCACCGGCCTGCTCGACTGATCAGATCTTCAATTGGTGCGGCTTCGGCGTGGCCTGGAGGATCAACTCGACGTCTTTCGCGCTCTGCGGTCGGGCGAGGAGATAGCCCTGGGCTTGATCGCAGCCGCGGCTGAGGAGTTCGTCGACCTGTTCCTCGGTCTCGACCCCTTCGGCCACCGTGCTCAGGCCGAAGGCTTGAGCAAGGGTGATCGCGGCATCGACGATGGCGGCATCGTGTTCCGACTTGCCCAGACCCGCCACAAAGCTCATGTCGATCTTCAGGCAGTCCACGGGCAGGTTCTTCAGTTGTTTCATCGACGAGTAGCCGGTCCCGAAATCGTCGAGCGCCAGGCGTACCCCCATGGCGCGCAGGCGATCGAGCGCACCGGTCGCCGCCTCGATGTCGTCGAGCACCACATGTTCGGTGACCTCGAGGCAGATACGTGAGGGGTGCACGTCGTGCTCGGCCAGCAACATGCCAACCTGTGTGACCAGGTCTCGGCTCATGAGCTGAGCCGGTGACACGTTGATCCACATCTCCAGCTCGGGGTACTCGTGCTGCCATACACTCATCTGCTTGATCGCCGCGTCGAGGACGAAATCACCGATCTCGACGACGAGGCCGCTCTCCTCGGCGGTTTCGATGAAGGCGCCGGCGTTGAGAAGGCCATCCGACGGATGGTTCCATCGCAGCAGGGCCTCGACGGCCTTGACCTCCCTGGTTCTCAGATCGACCGAGGGCTGGTAGTGGAGGATGAACTCTCCTGACTCGATGGCCCGGCGAAGTTCGAGTTCCTGCTCGAACTTCCTGATGATCTTGTTGCGCATGTCACTGTCGAAGACCCGGAACCGGTTCTTGCCCTGTTTCTTGGCCAGATGCAGCGCGGCCTCGGACTCGGCGACGAGGTCGTGCGCAATGTCGTCGTCGGCCGGCTTGTGGGCGATGCCTATCGATACCGATCGCGAGATCTTGATGTCGCCGACATCGATGGATCGACGTAGCTCGTTGATCAGCCGGTTCGCCATTCGTTCGACGTCGGCCGGGTCGGTCTCGGAAACCAGCACCCCGAACTGATCACCGCTCGTGCGGGCGACGACCGCTTCCTGCCGCACGAGGCCCGCAAGGCGTTCCGCGAAACCGCAGATGAACCGATCGCCCAACTCGAAGTCGAGCCCATCGTTGATGACCTTCATGTTGTCGATGTTCAGGCTCAGCAGCGACAGCTGCGTCGACTCCGATGTGGCAGCGATCTCGTCAATCATGCGCAACCGATTCGGCAGACCGGTCATCTCGTCGTAGTGGGCTCGATAGGCCAGCTTCTCCTCGGCGTCGAGCCGCGACCAGAACTGAGCGATCAAGGTGGCGATGGCGAAGAGCGTGCGGAGCTCCTCCTCCCGCCAGCGCTGATCGGTGAAACGCACCAAACCGAGGATGCCGACAGTCAGGTCCTCGCGGAGCAGGGGGACGACGGCAAAAGAACAGCGCTCAACGCCGATGCTTGTCTTGACCAGCTCCTGGATCGCCTCGGATCCCTCCGGGTACAGCACGAACGGCTCTCTGAGGTGTTCCAGCGATTGGAATATCGGATCGCTGTCCAACGGTATTTCGGCCAGCAGCTCCGGTGAGGAGATCACATCGCGCGGCGGCCGGATGGTCACCAGCTCGGAAACGCGATCGGGGCGGTGGCGACGAACAAACGTGTCGTCGACCTCGAAGAAGTCGACGAGACGATCAAGTGCGGCGTCGATCGCCTCGGGAGCCGCCGACAGCGGGACACCCATGAGGCTTGTGGCAACTTCGGTGATCAGGATGTCCAAACCACTGCCGGTCTCAGCAGGTGTCTCTGATGGTGGGTGGTGCTCCATACCAATGTTCTCCCGTAGGTGAGTACGAGAGTTCCATCGGCGGTAGTGGTCCAAAGATGAAGGATTTTGCGGCGCAGCGGCAGCTTTAGAGGGTGGCGGTGCTGTCCTGATCCAAGAGGCCTTCGTTCTAGACAGTCAATTGAGCCCCAACGGGTTCGGTCGGTTCCGCTTGATGTCGGCCTCCCCGCAGGTCGAGGACCATGGGGGTCACCGGAACCAGTTCGACCGGATGGTCGAACTGCGAGGCGACGACCTCCCAGCCCAGTCGCTCAAAGAATGGGACGGTTTTCGGCCGAACGGCGGCACACAGATATCGCATGTCCCGCCGGCGGCTGATGGTGATGGCCGATCGGACCAACATCGAAGCCAGCCGGGAACCGCGGCGGTCGGATCTCACGCAGAGCATCGATCCACAGCATGTTTCGGACTCGAATCCCGGCACGTGGTTGTGGAAGTCGAAGTACGGTGTGCGCGATGGGTTGAGCCCGGGGGAAGGGTACGCCAATCGCACGCCACCGAGGATGTTCACGTCGCCGTCAACGGGCTCCTCCGCCACGGCGATCAGGTTGACCACGTCGGGATGTTCGTCCAGCTCATCGGTCAACATACTCGAACGGCGCAACTTCAATATGTCCTCACCAAAGAACACCTCGGCTCGAAGCCGGTAGAGAGCCTCCAACTCGTGCGCGGCGGTTGCCGGTCGGATTACGACGCGAGAGCCGCTCATCTGTCAGCGAACCGCCTCGAGGCAGTCGGTCATGAACTGACGGTAGGCGTGAAGCGCAGCGGTGCCCGCCTCGCCGATCACCCGAGCGAATTCAGGATGGTCAGCGAGAATCGCCTCCAACTGGCGGCGGTTGAACTCGGTGTGACCGACATCGAGTTCAACGTGATCGTTGAGGAAGCTGAGTTCTTCGACCCGGTCGTCGCCGCAAACCTGTGCGACGTTGGCCAACAGCTTCACGCCTGCGGTGACCGAAAGCATTTCGATCTCGTACTCGATACCGATTTGGGCGTACGGCGTTTCGCCGTCGATGATGCGCTCGTGCAACTCGACGTAGGCAACGCAACCGGGGGAGGCCGGAGAGGCGAGGAGCGTATCCGCATTCAGCGGTACGCGACCCAGACTGTTCCAGAGTTCGACCAGACGCCGAGTGTCGTCGATCATCAGCAGGTGATGGTCGCTCTCTTGGACGGCATGGCGCTGAAGGGCCTGGCCGAGTTCGGTGAGCCCCATCGCCTCGGTCCGCTCACCGGCCCGTCGTATCCATCCCTCGACCGGTTCCGTCATCCTGACCCCGCGGGCGCAGTACTCGATGAGATACCTGTCGAGGAGAACGGGGTCGCAGTCGGGCGACGTCACCAGCTCGATCACCTCGCTGGTATGGAAGGCGGTGCGGGCTGGTGTGACGAGAGGCTCGAAAAGTGACGCCACGCGTTCGCGGGCGTTCGGGTCCAAAGCAGTAGCCATGGTTTCTCCTGTTGTGCGGCGGGTGCACCGACGTCAACCGAACTGTCAGGGGCCGAAAACGAACTCGACCATCCCTCTCCGGCTACGACGGCACAAGTCGGAAGCCTAGCCGCCCGATCTGTCAGCACACAAAGTCGACGTACCGATCGACCGGAAATGGGCGGCTCGGCTGTCACACGGCTCGAGTACTGTCGGATGGGTCATGGATCACCATCTTCCCCCTGGGCTGAACCCCGAACAACGTCATGCCGCCCACCACCGCGGTTCGCACCTGCTCATCGTCGCCGGGGCGGGAACCGGCAAGACCCGCACGCTCGTGGCCCGGGTCATCGATCTGCTGGCCGACGGGGTCGATCCGGCCCGCATCCTGCTGCTCACCTTCACCCGCCGAGCAGCGGCCGAGATGGTCGGTAGGGTGACCGCGGCCTGCGATGACGAGGGGGTGGTCGGTGGCCGCCTGTGGAGCGGAACGTTCCACTCGGTGGCGAACCGGCTGTTGCGACGCTACGGCTCGGCGGCCGGCCTGGCCGATGGTTTCACCGTGCTCGATCACGCCGACACCATCGACCTGTTCGGTCTGGTCCGGGCCGAGGAGGGATTCTCCGAGCAGGCCCAGCGTTTTCCTCGGGCCGAAACGATCGCTGCGATCTACTCCCGGATGGTGAACAGCCAGGCCCCGATGGGCGACGTCCTCACCGTCGACTATCCCTGGTGCGCCTCCCACGCTGATGATCTGCGAACCGTGTTCTCCGCCTACACGGCCAAGAAGCGTCAGAGCAACATCTTGGACTTCGACGACCTGCTCCTCTACTGGCGGGGTCTCACGGCAAGCCCGATCGGCGAGGCGTTGCGTTGCCTGTTCGATCACATCCTCATCGACGAGTACCAGGACACGAACGCCATTCAGGCCGACATCGTGGCCGGCATGTGCGGCCACGGCACGCAGGTGTGCGCGGTGGGCGACGACGCCCAGGCGATCTACGGCTTCCGTGCGGCCACCGTCGAGAACATGTGGTCGTTTCCGGCCATGTTCGCTGGAGCGTCGGTGGTCACCCTCGACCGGAACTACCGGTCGACCGAACCCATCCTCGGGGTTGCCAACGAGTTACTGGCCCAGCAGATCGAGATCGAGGCGTCCACGTTCGACAAGGAACTGTGGTCGGAGATCGACGGCGGTATCCGTCCCGTCCTGTTGACCAGCTACGACGAGCAGGAACAGTCGAAGCTCGTGGCCGATCGCATCCTCGACGCCCGGGAGCGGGGAATCGACCTCCGGGAACAGGCCGTGCTCTTCCGGGCCGGCCACCACGGCGACGCGCTGGAGCTGGAGCTTGTTCGGCGCGACATCCCCTATGTCAAGTATGGCGGTCTCAAGTATCTCGAGTCGGCTCACGTCAAGGACGTCCTGGCCCTGATCCGAATTCTCGAGAATCCGGACGATCAGCTGGCATGGCGTAGGGTTCTGCTCACGCTCGACGGAGTCGGGCCCGCCACGGTCCGCCGTCTCATCGACGACCTGCGGGTGCTGAAACCGGGCTCCAACGCCCTCGTGCGATTCGTCGACGGGCTCGGTCGGGTGCCGGCTTCCGCTGCGAGCCAGGCCGACGATCTTCGATCGGCCCTGGCCGACTGCGCCAGCGGTGACCTGGCACCGAGCGAGCAGATCGATCGACTCAAGATCTTCTGCTCCGCCGTGTTCCCCCGTCGCTACGAGAACAGCGACGCCCGGCTGGCCGACATCGATCAACTGGCCGCGACCGCCCGGGGTTACAGCGACCGCAGCCGGATGCTGACCGAACTCACACTCGATCCTCCGGAACGGACCGGCGACCTGGCCGGTCGCCCCCACCTCGACGACGACTGGTTGACCCTCAGCACGATCCACTCGGCCAAGGGCTGCGAGTGGCACGCCGTCTATCTCCTGCACGCCTCCGACGGCAACATTCCGTCCGAGATGGCGCTCAACGAACCGCATGGCCTGGCGGAGGAACTTCGCCTCCTCTACGTGGCGGTCACCAGAGCTCGGCGGGAACTCACCGTCGGCTTCCCCCTTCGATACCATGTGCACCGCTTCAGCGGCAGCGACCGTCATCATTTCGCCCAACTGAGTCGATTCCTGCAACCGTTGTCGGATCTGTTCGACTCGATCGACCACGGCCCGGCACACGACGAGCAGGTTGCCATCGACCTGGCCACCGTCGGGGTGGCCGACGAGGTCGACGCCATGTTGAACGCCCTGTGGATGTGACGACCGGTCTTCGAGCAAGCCGGCGACCGGGGTCGGTACCATCGGTCCATGGCTGAGCGTGGCATCCCCATCTCACCGAACTTGAACGTCCGTGACACCGTGCGGGGAGCAAAGAATCCTGTCATGGTGGGCCCGACCGAGGTCTGGTGGTCGACGCGCACACCGGACGGTCTGGGCACCCTGGCCATGGAGCGGACTCGGGCCGACCGGATACGGGCTGAGGCCTGGGGGCCCGGCGCCGAATGGCTTCTCGATCAGGCCCCGCGCCTGCTGGGTGCCGACGATGATCTGACCGGCTTCGAACCGACCGGACGCGTGGCCGAACAGTGGCGGCGACGGCCGTTCAGGCTCGGCCGCACCGACATCCTGTGGGATGCCCTGATCGGCGCCATCCTGGGCCAGAAGGTGCAGATCGCCAATGCAGTCGAGGCCCGCCGCCGGCTGGCCCGCCGCTACGGCGATCCGTCTCCCGGTCCCCGTCAGGGTTGGATTCTGCCTGCCCCGGCCACGGTTGCGGCGATGGGCTACTACGACTTTCACCCGCTGGGCGTGGAACGCAAGCGGGCCGAGATCCTGATCCGCACCGCTCGGGAGATGCCCCGACTGCAGGCCGCGGCGGGCCAGGATCCGGCCGCCCTCGGCCGACGGCTTCAACGAATTCGAGGCATCGGTCCCTGGACGGCCGCCATGGTCACCGCCGTCGTGCTCGGCGATCCCGATGCTGTTCCGGTCGGCGATTACCACATTCCCAACACCGTGGCCTGGTGGTTGGCCGATGAGCCCCGGGCCACCGACGAGCGGCTCCTCGAACTCCTCGAACCGTTCCGGGGTCATCGGTGGCGGGTCATTCGCCTGGCGAAGGCAACCGGCGGGGCGCCGAAGTACGGTCCGAAGCTCTCGCTGACCGGCGACGGCCTGCATCTCGGTCGATGACCGGATCGGGGCTGCACCGGCGGCGCAGCCGGCCGACCCTCAGCCGATCGAGTCGGGAGACCACCGGTGCCTGAGCTGCCCGAGGTGGAAACCGTACGGGTTCAGCTCGAACCCCTGCTGGTGGGCAGAACCGTCGTCGAAGCCGGCTCTCATCCCTCGGCCAAGTTCCTCCCCGCTCGGGAAACGGTCGGGCGTCGATTTGATGCCGTGGGCCGTCGGGGAAAGTTCCTCATTCTCTCAATTGGTGACGGTGGCGGCAACGACAAAGGCACCGGCCCGGCATCGACCTTGGAACTTGTGGTGCACCTCGGCATGACGGGTCGACTGACCGTGGTCGACCGACCCGCGAACCAGAAGAACCCCTACCTGCGGGCCTGGTGGGCCATGGATGACGGAGCCACCCTCGAGTTCCACGATGTTCGTCGATTTGGCCGAATACGGCTGGTGGACCCCGGCGACTACCAGTCGATTCCGACGCTCGCCCATGCCGGCCCCGAACCCTTCGATCCCGACTTCGACGGTCGCGCCTTCTGGGAACTGCTTCGTCGGAGCAGACGTCCGATCAAGACGCAGCTTCTGTCGCAACGGCCGGTGGCCGGGGTCGGCAACATCTACGCAGACGAGGCTCTCTGGCTGGCCCGGATCAATCCCAAAGTACGGCGGCTCGGCCGGGAACGAGCTTCCGTCCTCCTCGATGCCATTCGTGATGTTCTGGAGCTCGGCCTTCGCAACGGCGGGACCACGCTTCGGGACTACCGGCAGGTGGACGGCACAGAAGGTTCGAATCAGAACCAGTTGAACGCATATGGGCGCGGGTCTTACCCGTGCCCTCGATGTTCCGCTACTCTGAAGTCCGACCATCTTGATGGGCGAACGACGACCTGGTGCCCGCAGTGTCAAAGAACGTAAGGTCATAGAAAGTACGAGGGATATGGACGACGATCGGGGCGACGAGGTCGAGTCGAGCCTGTGTGCTCCTCGACAACCCGTCGGTTCACCAAGAAGAAGTAATGACGTCCGGTCGAATCGCCGCGAAAGACACAGCTCATCGAAGGAATTCCAGGTTCGAATCCGGGATAGTGTCGCGGGATTTCAATCGGTGAAATCGGGTGCCGATGACCACATCGGATCCTAGGATTTCGTCGTTGAACGATCCTCTTCCACCCGGTGAGCAATCGGCGTGGCGGGCGTTTCTGTCGGTTGCCAGCCGAGCTATCGAGCAGATCGATCAGGCCATGCAGAAGCAGGCGAACATGACCCTGACCGACTACGAGATCCTGTTGGCCCTGTCCGAGGCCGACGAGCTCCGTCTTCGCATGAGTGAGCTGGCCGCTCGGGTGTTCGTGTCGAGGAGCCGGCTGACCTACCGGGTCGATCGTTTGACCGAGGTCGGCTTCGTGACCCGTGAAGAGTGTGAGGATGACCGACGAGGGCTCTGGGCCATCGTCACCGACAAGGGTCGGACCGCCCTCGCCGAGGCCACACCCGGCCATCACGCCGACATTCGTCGACTGCTGTTCAGGGTCCTCGATGACGGAGATCTCGGTGCCTTCGAGGCGGTTCTGCGGTCGATCTCGGAGCAGCTCGACGACGACGGTTAGGATGACAGACGGCAGCATCGCCACCGGCTGGACGGCGGTAGGGTCGGACTGGTGAACACGACATCCTCCGTGACCTTCCGGGTCGTCGGGCTGGGTCGGGCCGGACGGTCTCTGGTCAAGGCGCTGGCCGGTACGGCGTGGGAGTACGCCGGCGGCTACGGGCGTCATGACGATCCGACGAACGCGGCCGTCGGCGTCGATGCGGTGTTCGTCACCGTCCCCGACGATGCCATCGCGGCGGTGGCCCGGGCGATCCGACCGACGTCGGCGGTGTTGATCCACCTGTCCGGGGCCAAAACACTCGAGGTGTTGGAGCCGCACGAGCGTCGGGCCTCGATGCACCCCCTTGTTTCGCTGCCCGATGTCGAGACCGGTGCCGCACGCCTTCGTGGCGGGGCGGCGTTCGCCGTGGCCGGCCACCCGCTGGCCGCCGATCTCGTGGCCGTCCTCAACGGTCGAGCCATCGAGGTGAACGAACGACACCGATCGCTCTACCACGCCGCGGCCGCGGTCGCCGCCAACCACCTCTGTGTGCTCTGCGCCCAGGTGGAGCGGATCGCTGAACACATCGGTGTGCCGGTCGAGCTCTACTGGGAGCTGATGACGTCGACGCTTGGCAACGTCGAACGCGTCGGTGCGCTGAAGGCACTCACCGGACCGGCGGCCCGAGGCGACACCGAGACGATCGAGGCTCACATCCGGGCCCTGTCCGAACTCGGTCCCGACGAAATCGACCTCTACCGGACCCTGGCCGACACGGCCACCGAACTCGGACGGGCGGCGGCGCGGCGTCACGGCCCGGACGAATCAGCCCAGTAGAGTTTCGGGCAGGACAGGGAGTCCCGAGCGACGAAAAGGATCGAATGACCGGGAACGAATCAGCGGGAGCCGGCGCCATCGATGTCGTGACCACCATCGCCGAGGTCCGCCGGATCACCGACGGCCATCGAGCCGCCGGGCGATCCGTGGGATTCGTCCCGACGATGGGCTACCTCCACGACGGTCACGGCTCGCTCATGCGAGCGGCAGCAGCCGACAACGACATCGTGGTGGCCAGCATCTTCGTCAACCCGCTCCAGTTCGCGCCCGATGAGGATCTTGACTCCTACCCACGCGACCTCGACCGCGACCGGTCCGTTGCTGCGACCAACGGCGTCGATCTGCTGTTCGCGCCGACGACGGCCGAGATGTATCCCCACGGGGCCGTGCTGACGACGGTTTCGGTCGACAAGCTGTCGCAACGGTGGGATGGCGAGTCCCGCCCCACCCATTTCGCCGGTGTGGCCACCGTCGTCTCGAAACTGTTCAACATCGTGGGCGCCTGTCGGGCCTACTTCGGCGAGAAGGACTTCCAGCAGCTGGCCATCATTCGCCGGATGGCGGCCGATCTCTCGATGCCGGTCGAGGTCGTCGGTTGTCCGATCGTCCGGGAGCCCGATGGCTTGGCCATGTCGAGCCGGAATGTGTATCTGTCGCCGGAGGATCGCTGCGCCGCCGTCGTGCTGCGGCGGGCGCTCGACGCCGGGGAGCAGGCGATCCGCGACGGCGAGACGGACCCGGAGACCGTCACCCGGGCTCTGCGATCGATCGTCGACGGCGAGCCGCGAGCACGGCTCGACTACGCCGCCGTTGTCGATCCTGTGACCCTGGAGACCCCGCCGGTGATCGAATCCGAAACCAGGCTGCTGATCGCGGCGTACCTGGGTGACACCCGTCTGATCGACAACTGCTCGGTTCGAACGGGGCAGGATCGGTCGTAGTACGGTTTAGGCCGGAACCGGGAGACTCGGTGCCGGCGACGTTCCTGCGAGCTCGATCGGGCTGTAGCCGCTCCGGGAACTACCGAAAGGGTTCATATGGGATCACAACGAACCGTTCCCCAGGTCCGGGCCTCGAAGCGACGCTACGGGGCTGATCCGCTGGTCATGGTGACGGCCTACGACGCTCCGTCCGGCCGGGTGGCCACCGAGGCGGACGTCGACATGATTCTCGTCGGCGACTCGCTGGCGATGGTGGTCCTCGGCTACAACGACACCCTCCACGTCACCGTGGAACAGATCGCCTACCACGTGGCCGCGGTCTGCCGGTCCGAACCGACGGCGCTGGTCGTCGGTGACATGCCGTGGATGAGCTTTCACGTCTCGGCGGTCGAAACCGTGCGGAACGCGGCCACGCTCGTTCGAGCCGGCGCCCAATGCGTCAAGATGGAGGGCGGAGCGAAGCGGATTCCGATGATCAAACCGATTCTCGACGCCGAGATCCCCGTCGTGGCCCACATCGGCCTGACCCCCCAGTCGGCCAACGTGATGGGCGGGTTCAAGATCCAGGCCCGCGAGGCCGCGGCGGTCCAGACTCTGGTCTCGGACGCCACCGCCCTCGAGGAGGCCGGCTGCTTCGCCATGGTGATCGAGGGGGTTCCCGATGTCGTCGGGGCAATGGTGACCGAGGCCGTCTCGATCCCGACGATCGGGATCGGCGCCGGTGTTTCGACCGACGGTCAGGTACTGGTGTACCACGACCTGATCGGCTTGGAGAACCGCTTCAAACCGAGGTTCGTTCGCCGCTACGGAACGGCGTACGAGGACCAGGTGGCCGCGCTGGCCGCCTTTGCCGACGACGTTCGATCGGGCGCCTTTCCGTCCGCCGATGAGAGCTATCAGGCCACCGACGAGCTGGCGGAGGCCCTGGGCCTCTACGGGTCGCAGCCGACCGAATCGGAAGGGTCCTGACGCTCAGCCATGCCCCATGTCGTCCTCCGAGCTCCCGACGTCTTCGAGACGGCGTTCGGCGGCATTCGCGCCGAACTCGATGTGCCACTGCGCTTCCCGACCGAGGTTCTCGAGGAGGCTGAACGAGCCACCCCGGACCCGTCTGTCGACCGCATCGACGCCCGCCATCTGCCACTGATCGCCATCGATCCACCGGGAGCGACGGATCTCGATCAGGCGTTCACCGCGGAACGAACCGACGACGGCTACCGGGTGTTCTACGCCATCGCCGATGTCGGGGCGTTCGTCACCCCGGGTGGAGCGGTCGACATCGAAGCCCGCCGGCGGGGAACAACCCTCTACTCGCCCGATGTTCGGGCGCCCCTTCATCCGCCGATCCTCAGTGAGGATCGCAGCAGTCTGCTTCCCGACCGCGACAGGCCGGCCCTGCTGTGGACGATCGACCTCGACGCCGAGGGACGGGCCGCCACCTGGAATCTGACCCGAGCCGTCGTCCGGGTCGCGGAGGCGATCTCGTACCGGGTGGCCCAGGAGCGGATCGATCGTGCCACCGACGAGCCCGGCACCGCCCACGAGAACCTCATGCTGTTGTCGACCATCGGTGACCTGCGCCGGCAGCGTGAGGCCGAGCGGGGCGGCGTCAGCCTCCGCCTTCCGGCCCAGGAGATCGTGAAACGGCATGACGGCTACGCCCTGGAGTTCGACCAACCGCTCCCGGTCGAGGGGTGGAACGCCCAGATCTCGCTCCTGACCGGCATGATCGCCGGTCGGACGATGACCGACGCCGGGGTCGGGATCCTCCGCACCCTGCCGCCGGCCGATCCGGCCGATGTCGAGGTGCTTCGGCGCATTGCCGACGTCCTCGACCTCGGATGGCCGGCCGACACCGACTACGCCGCGTTTGTCCGATCCCTGGAGCCGTCCACAGCGGCCCGCAACGCATTCCTCGTGCAGTGCACCCGCCTGTTCAAGGGTGCCGGCTACCACGGGTTCACCGGCCGACGGCCCGACAACCGCGAACACAGTGCTCTCGAACACAGTGCCATCGCGTCGCTCTACGCCCATGTCACGGCACCCCTACGCCGCCTGGTCGACCGGTTCGGCAACGAAATCCTTCTCGCCGTACTCGCCGACAACGAACCGCCATCGTGGGCGGTGGAGGCGCTGGAGGAACTGCCGTCGCTCATGGGAAGGGCCCGACAGCGTGAATCATCGCTCGAGCGGGCGCTGCTCGACATGGCCGAGGTGCTGACGCTCGAAAACCACGTTGGTGAGGTCTTCGACTCGGTGGTGGTCGACGTGTCACCACCTCGTGACCAGGCGACGGTTCAGATCACCGAACCGGCCGTTGTGACCCGCCTTCCGGTCGGATCACTCGAACTGGCCGAGCGGGTCAAATTGCGGTTGACCGCGACCGACCGCGAGCAGAGAACCGTGACGTTCGAGCCGATTCGTAACCGACAGGCCAGCACATAGGTGCTGCGCCGCTAGCTCTTGGGCCGGTCGGCCACGACGAGGCTGAATTCGCGCGCCTCGATGTCGTCGACGGTGAGGCTGACCTCGAAGACCTGCTCGGTGCGGGGATCGGTCAACTCGCAGATCATCATGCGATCGTCGGGCAACACGACCGAGTTTTCGCCGCATTCCACCGCCCCGGTGTCCAGGTTGGCATCGGGTCGGACCTTGTTGATGGCCTCGACGGCCGACTGCTCGAAGCTCGGTAACGCCGAACCGAGGATGACGTTGGTGGTGGACAGCTCGACCTGACCGGTCGGCAGGATGGCGGCGTCGACGTTGAGCAGACGATCGGTGTCGGTGGCGGCGGCACAGGGAAAAACGTCGCCTCCCGTGGCCCCGTTCATGTCGGGGCAACTGGCGGTCAGTGGTCCGAGCCCGACCTGTTCGGCCAGCGGACCGACGATGAGCTGTTCGGCGGCCTGGGTCGGAGTGAGCACCGCAACGTCGTCGGCCTCGCCTCCCGAGTCGAGGCATCCGGTCAGCACTGCGACGGTTGCCAAGGCGCCGACGATCGGACGGGCCAGGCGGATGCCCGGCCTGCGTGTCATCGATCCGGAGCCGCCGATCTGGTCCGTTGTCGTTGCCCGTGCCATTACACGCTCAAGGTTACCGCTCCCGGATCGACCCATCGGGGCATGTCGACCACACGGTTGTCCCCAGCCGGTTCCGACACCGCCACCGCCGGATCCCTGCCTTGTCCGTTTTCCGCTAGGAAAACCCTGTGACCAGGATTAGAACTGAAGTTGTGAAGACGAAATCGTCAGGATCAAACCAGTCGGGAGGCAGCGAGGGGCGGAGGCCCACATCCGACGCCAGGCTCGATCACCACGCCTGTTATCAGGCCATCAGCCGCCGGGACCGGCGCTTCGACGGCACGTTCTACACCGCGGTGAAGACCACCGGCATCTTCTGTCGCCCGTCGTGTCCGGCCCGCACGCCGGCCAGTCGCAACGTGCGATTCTTCGCTCACGCGGCCGGTGCCATCGATGCCGGCTTCCGACCCTGCCGGCGCTGCCGGCCGGAACTCGCCCCGGCGCATCCCGAGTGGAATCGCCGGGCCGATCTGGCCCACAAGGCAATGGCGCTGATCGAACAGGGGGTCGTCGACCGGGAGGGTGTCGGCGGATTGGCGTCCCGACTCGGCGTCAGCGAACGCCACCTCCGCCGGGAGCTGGTGAGCGAGGTCGGAACCGGGCCGAACCAACTGGCCCGCACCCGACGCGTCCTTCTGGCTCGCCGCCTGCTCGACCAGACCGGCCTCGCCGTCACCGACATCGCCTTCGCTGCCGGATTCTCCAGTATCCGCCAGTTCAACGAGTCGTTCCGTCAGGCTTTCGACGCCACGCCGACCGAGCTGCGGCGTCGACCGGGTCGCTCCCCGGCCGGCGCCGACGGCGACTCGATCGTGAACCTGACCCTGGCCTCCCGAGGCCGGCTCGGCTGGTCGGCGCTACACGCCTTTCTGGCGGCGCGGGCGATCCCGGGTCTCGAGTCGAGTGTCGACGGACGGTTCCGCCGCAACGTGCCAGGCGGATGGATCGAGCTCGGGGGTGGCGACGACGATCGGATGCTCGAGATCACCTGTTCGCTCGACGAGCTGGGCGACCTGAGCCATCTCGTCCCGATCATCCGCCTCGTCTGCGATCTCGACTCCGATCTGGACGCCATCGGCCAGGCGTTGAGCGCCGACCACGACCTCGCCGGTCTGCTTTCCGCCCTGCCGGCGCCGACGGCGGTGCCCCGGCTGCCCGGCACGTTCGACCGGTTTGAGCTTGCCGTACGGGCCGTCGTCGGGCAGCAGGTCAGCGTTGCCGGTGCCCGGACCACCCTCGGCAAGCTGCTGGAGATCGTGCATCCCGAAGCCGAGGCCCACCAGCGCTTTCCCTCCCCGGCGGAGCTTCTGGACGCCCCCCTCGATCGAGTGGGCATGCCGGCCCGCCGCCGGGAGACGATTCGGACGGTGGCCCGGGCCGTCGAGGATGGACGGGTCAACCTCTCGGTCGAGGCCGATCCCGCACGGACCGAACAGGAGCTGACGGTCCTGCCCGGGATAGGACCGTGGACGGCCGGCTACATCACGATGCGGGCGTTCGGCCATCCCGACGGCTGGCCGGCCTCCGATCTCGTCCTGGCCAAGCGGCTCGGACTCTCGCGCCGCGAACTCGACAGCCGGGCCGAAGCCTGGCGGCCGTGGCGAGCGTATGCCGCCATGGCGATCTGGAACGGACCGCAACCATGAGCCCGCCGATCGATTGCCTCCCCACCTCCCAGAGCACGACCATACGAACGGAGTTGACCACCATGCTGCAAGCCACCACCTACCAGACCCCGGTGGGTCCGCTGGCCGTCATCGTCGATCCGACGGGCGGACCGGCGGTCGTCGCCGCCGGATTCTGCCCGGTCGACGACCTCATCGACCGCCTTCCGGCCAACGGCGGTGAACGTCCGGCCTGGACCGCAGTCGACCACCAGCCCGTTACCGACCAGGCCGTCGCCGGCTACCTCGCCGGCGACGTCACGGCCCTCGACTCGGTACCCGTCACCCAGGCCGGAACCGACCTCCAGCGTGAAGTGTGGTCCGGCCTGCGAGCCATTCCGGCCGGAACAACCGCCACCTACACGCAGTTGGCAGCCACGACGTCGAAGCCACGAGCGGTCCGGGCGGCCGGCACCGCCTGCGGCCGAAACATGATCGCCCCGTTCGTGCCGTGCCATCGAGCCCTACGGACCGATGGTTCGCTCGGCGGCTACTACTACGGGCTCGACGTCAAACGCTGGCTCCTGGACCACGAGGCGGGCAACGCCTGACGCCTCCTCGTCCCCCTAAACGGCGATCTGGTGGATTTCCTGCGCGTCCGTCGCGCGTGAAATCTGCCAATTCCGGGGGCCGGGTTTGCTGCACCGAGTCTGTAGCGATCTAGACTGTATGCATCGATACAGTCTCGTCGTCGACAAACTCGCGGGCCGACCACGATCCGATCACCGGGTCCCACGAACTCGACGCGCCACCGTGGTTGCGGGTCGAGAGCACGATCATGGCCGCCGCCCGGGCGATGCGGAACGCGTACGACTGCCACCTCGCCCCCTTCGATCTGAATCTCAACACGGCCAGCACGCTGGCCTACGTCGATCAACACGGGCCGATCTCCCAAACCGCGATCGCGGACGGGCTCGGTCATGGTCGCGCCGCCACCGGCACCTACATCGACCGGCTCGAACGGCGAGGTCTGGTCGAACGACTGGCCGATTCCGACGACCGACGGGTCTGGCTGGTGGCCGCCACCGACGAGGGTCGGCGCCTGATGATCGAGGTGGCCGACATCGACAAGCGTCTGCGCAACCAGCTTCGTCGAGGCATCGACCGTGCGGAACGCCAGATGCTGGCCGAAATCCTCGTGCGACTCAAGGACAACCTCGACAAGACCGCGGCGGTCGACGAGGACGTCAACGACGGCTGACCGTCACCGCCGAAACCGAACCAACACCCGACCAAACCATCCGTTCACCAACCCGACAATCTGGAGATACCACAATGCGAGAAGCAGTTATCGTCGACGCCGTCCGAACCCCCGCCGGGCGCCGCAACGGCATGTTGAAGGACTGGCATCCGGCCGATCTGGCGGCCCACGTCCTGAAGGCGCTCGAAGAGCGCAACGGCATCGATCCAGCCATCGTCGACGACGTCATCATGGGCTGCGTCATGCAGGTCGGCGAGCAATCCCTCAACATCGGCCGCAACGCCGTGCTGGCCGCCGGCTGGCCCGAGTCGGTGCCCGCCACAACCGTCGACCGCCAGTGCGGCTCCAGCCAGCAAGCCCTCCACTTCGCCGCCCAGGGGGTGATGGCCGGAGCCTACGACGTGGTGATTGCCGCCGGGGTCGAGGTCATGACCCGCACCCCGATGGGGGCCTCTGTCGTGAAGGGCGAGATGGGATGGCCCTTCCCCCAGCAGATGCAGGACCGCTACGCCGACACCGGGCTGCCGCCCCAGGGCATCGGCGCCGAGATGATCGCCGACGAATACGGGATCACCCGGGAGGATCTCGACGCCTTCGGGGCCGAATCCCAGCGGCGGGCCGCCCAGGCGACGGCAGAGGGGCGATTCGAGCGGGAGATCATTCCCGTGCCCGTCGAGGTCGACGGCGAGACCGTCATGATGACCAAGGACGAGGGCATCCGGGAGGGTACGACGCCGGAGACCCTGGCCAATCTGAAGCCGGCCTTCAAGGAGGACGGCAAGATCACGGCCGGCAACTCGTCACAGATCTCCGACGGCGCCTCGGCCGTGCTGATCATGTCGGCCGAGAAGGCCGCCGAGCTCGGGCTCAAGCCGCGCGCCCGGTTCCACACCTTCGCCGTGGTCGGGACCGACCCGGTCACCATGCTGAAGGGCCCGATCCCGGCCACCGAGAAGGTCATGGAACGCTCCGGACTGTCGCTCGACGACATCGATCTGTTCGAGGTCAACGAGGCCTTCGCCTCGGTCGTGCTGGC
>JAOTVU010000198.1 GCA_029863385.1 Acidimicrobiia bacterium | reverse complement strand
GACCGCTGGCGGGCGGCCGTCGGTGCCGTCGAGGAGATCCGGGGCGACGTGATGGGAAGTCGCTTCGGTGACGGAGATTTCACCGGCGGCTTCGTCGACGGGATCACCGAGATCAGTAACCGGATCGAGGAGGCTGTGGCGAGCGTTGCGGGTGAGGACACGGCCGCCGACGAGGCAGGCGACGGTGCGTCGTCCGGCGCTGTCGATGGTGGAGGTGGTGACGGTGGAACGTCGCCGTGGACGCTGCTCGGTGGTGTCGGCGCACTCGCACTGGGCGGTGGGGCCGTGTACGCCGTCGGCCGCCGGCGCAAGCTGGTCGAGGCCAGGCAGTCGCTGCAATCGTCGATGGCCGGGCCGCTGTCGCGGGTCGGCATGCTTCGTGAACGCGACGACAAGCTGGCATCTCGCTCCGATGTGTGGGAGAAACTCACCGCGGGCCGCACCGCCCAGACCTTGGCCGAGCTGAGACGGATAAGCAGGAGCGGCCGTCAGGCCACGGAGAATGCGGCGGCGCTGTTCTCGCAGTCATTGCCCGGCGGTGCCGAGGAGGCTCAGCTGCCGGAGATCGACAGGGCCAAGCAGCGCCTCGTCGAGCTGTCGAAAGCACTGGATCTGCAGGACGAGGCGCTCGATCGGCTGCTTGCGTTCGGTGCCCACCTCGACCATCTTCGGGTGGCAGTGCCGGCCAAGCAGCGGCTGCTGCTCGACGAGGTGGCGGGCGCCCTCGGATTCGCCGACCAGCGGGCGTCGGAGGGGTGGGCCGTCGATGGGCAGGTCCGGGAACTCAGGAAGGTGCAGGCGACGGTCGAGTCGTTCGACTTCTCCGACCTGGAGAAGGACTGGCTGGAGTTGTCCGATCGGGTCGAGGAGGCCGAGGCCGTGCTGTTCGCCGTACAGCACCATCTCCAGGCACTTCCATCCCGGGTCGAATCGCTGAAGAAATGGAACATCGAGCTCAAAAGCGCCGGAGAGCTGGAAGCGGCCCGCGCCGAAGACGTTCGCCGTCGTTTCGTGTCGCTCGCATCGCTCCACGCCGGCGACTCCTGGCAGTGGGCCGCCGATTACCCCGAGCGGGCCGTCGAGGAGGTCCACCGGGCCACAGCCAGGCAGCGATCGGCGATGGAGGACCTGCTGCCGGCCCAGCAGTTCGATCAGGCCGGTCGCGAGCTCGAACAGGCGGGCCTCCACGTCATCGCGGCCGACGGATTGCTCGATCAGACCGAGGATCTGATGGTCGATCTCGAACAGGCCAGGGCGGAGGCGGCCGGCATCGTCGCCCAGGCCCGCGAGATCCTGGCCGAACTGAGCGATTTCATCGACAGCTACGACGATGACCTCGACGACGCGTACAACGTCAAGCCCACCGAGTTCGCCCGCGCCGTCGACGGGCTCGACCTCGAACTCCGTCAGGTGAAACCGAACTACCTGCGGGTGGCCGAAACCGGCTACCAGCTCAACCGTCAGATGGACGAGCTGCTCGCGGCGGTGCAGGACGAGCAGGCCAACATGGCCGTGCTTCGGCGGGAGGCCGGCCGCGAGGTCGATCGAGCGCAGCGGGCTGTGGCCCGAGCTCGTCGAGCCCTCGGGTGGGAATTGTTCGAATCGAGCGATGGCGCCGTGCTCGACGGGTTGGAGGAGCAACTCCAGGATCTCCCGGAGCACCCGGCGGAGCGGATCGATGTGGCGGCCCGTGTGGCCGACGCCGCCCTCCACATCCAGGAGCGCATCATCGCCCGCCGCCGCCGGCACGGAACCTGGGTTGTCGTCGGCGGTGGCCATGGGGGATTCGGTGGGGGCCACACCAGTACCGGGGGGACGATCGGGTCGGGTGGCTCGTTCGGCGGTGGGTCGTTCGGATCCGGCCATTCATTCGGCGGTGGGTCGTTCGGGGGCGGCCATTCGTTCGGCGGCGGCCGCTCCACCGGCGGCTTCTAGACCCTTCACCAACCCATCTCGAACCGTGCGGCCTACGCCCGGATTCCCGGGCGCCGGCCGCACAGACTGCTCTCAGCCCGTCGGGGATTCTTGACGAACGGCGCGGCCGGCGGCTCTGGTTGTTCAGATCCCGGAGCGTGAGGCGCGTTCGGTGTTGCGTTTGGCCGAGCGCCGCTCGTGGCGTTCGATGGCGAGGTCGACGAGCCGGTCGATCAGCTTCGAGTAGTCGAGACCCGAGGCCTCCCACAGCTTCGGGTACATGGAGATGGGCGTGAACCCCGGAATCGTGTTGAGCTCGTTGATCAGGGGACCTCGTCCGCCCTCCTCATAGAGGAAATCGGCCCGGGCCATACCTTCGACCCGAAGTGTTCGGTAGGCCCTGCGGGCCAGGTCCTGGAGCTGCTCGGCGACCCCGTCCGGCAGTTCGGCCGGGATGATGAGCTGGGCGTTGCCGTCGTGGTACTTGTCCTCGTAGTCGTAGAACTCGGCGCCGGGCACGATCTCGCCCGGAACCGACACATCGAGCTCGTGATTCCCGAGCACCGACAGCTCGATCTCGCGGGCCACCACCGATTCTTCGACGACGGCCAGCTCGTCGTAGGCGAACGCGGCATCGAGAGCGCCGGCGAGTTCCTCTGCGGTCGACGCTTTGCTGACCCCGATGGACGAACCCATGTTGGCGGGCTTGACGAAACAGGGCAGACCGAGGTCGTCGATCAGCGACGTGATGATGGACTCGCCCTCATCGGCCAGGTCCACCTCCGACACCGCCTGCCACCGGGTCTGGGGTAGTCCGGCGGCATCGAGGACCGTCTTGGCCATGGCCTTGTCCATCGTGACCGCCGAACCGAGCACCCCTGCGCCGACATAGGCCACGTCGGCCAGCTCGCACATGCCCTGCACCGTTCCGTCCTCGCCGAGTGGGCCGTGGAGCAGCGGAAGCACCACGATCCGGGCGTCGGCTCGACCGTCACGGACGGTGGCCATCAACTCGGTCGCCGCGCCGACAGGTTCGAGGGCTTTGATCTCGCTCGGTTGGGCTCCGTGGGTCGGCGAAGGAAGGAGGGCGACGGCATCGGCCGCAGTGACGAACTGGCCGGTGCGGGTGATACCGATGGCCTCGATGTCGTAGCGGCTCCGGTCGACCGCGGCGAGCACGTGAGCGGCGGTCGTGCACGAAACATCGTGTTCGGCGGATTGTCCTCCGAACAGCACCAGCAGGCGAATGGGGGGCGAACTTTCCGAAGTCACGGGGCAATCGTAATGCGCCGTCTCCCGGTCGCGGCGGCGACGAGGGGACCGGACGGCCCGTACGCCGGTCACGGCGGCGCCCGTTTCGGCCCGAAATCGGCTAGAACCGAAGGGTGAACTTCACCTTGGCCGAGCTGGCCGAAGCCGCCGACGGCGTGCTGTCGCCCCCCGACGCCGCCGCCACCGAGATCGTCGGCCTGTCGATCGATTCCCGGACCATCGGGCGAGGTGATCTGTTCGTCCCACTGGTCGCCGACCGTGACGGCCACACGTTCGTCCGATCAGCGTTGAACGCCGGGGCCTCGGCGTTCCTCACTGCGGTCGACGACGATCGGCTCGACCTCGGACCCGAGCATCATCACGCACCCAGGATCCGCGTCACCGACACCGCCGAGGCGTTGACCGCGATCGGCGCGCTGGCCCGTTCCCGCATGACCGGCCCGGTGATCGGCATCACCGGCAGTGTGGGCAAGACGTCGGTCAAGGACCTCACGAGGGCGGCCTGCGGCGGCGGGGCCGGCGGCGTCGACGGGCCACTCGTCTGGGCCAGCACGAGATCGTTCAACAACGAGATCGGCGTGCCGCTCACCCTGGCCAACGCCCCTGACGGCGTCGACATCTCGATCGTCGAAATGGGGGCTCGCGGTATCGGCCATATCGCCATGCTCTGTGCCACAGCCCGACCCACGATCGGTGTGATCACCACCGTGGCCCTGGCCCACTCCGAGCTTTTCGGCTCGATCGAGGCGGTGGCGCAAGCGAAGGGTGAACTGATCGAGGCGCTTCCACCGGACGGAGCGGCCGTTCTGTATGCCGACAATCCACACGTGATGTCGATCGTCGAGCGAAGCCCGGCCCCGGTGATCACGTTCGGTGTTGCTCCCGACGCCGACGTTCGGGTCTCGGAGGTGAAGCTCGATCGATCGTTACACCCGACGTTCCAGCTCTCCTCTGGCGGCGAATCTCGCACGATTACGGTCCCGGTCGCCGGAGCGCACATGGCCATCAATGCGGCGGCCGCGGTCGCCACTGCGGTGGCGGCGGGTATCTCGTTCGAGCGGGCGACTGACCAGGTTGGCGCGGTCGAGCTGTCTCCGTGGCGGATGGAGGTGGCGACCACACCAACCGGTGCGTTGATCGTCAACGACGCCTACAACGCCAACCCGACGTCGATGCGGGCCGCACTGGCCGCACTGACCGAGACCGGGGCCACACGGCTGGTGGCTGTGGTGGGGGAGATGGCCGAGCTCGGTGAGGAGGGTCCGACGGAACACACGGCCATCGCGGCCGAGGCTGCAGCCGCCGGTATCCGGGTCGTGGCGATCGGATCCCCGGCGTACGGCCCGGACGCCGAACACGTGGCCGACATCAACGAGGCACTCGCCGCACTCGGTGATCTCGGTGGCGACGCCGCAGTACTGGTTAAGGGAAGCAGGGTGGCGAGGCTCGAGGGCCTGGCCGAACGACTCGTCAACCCCACCCACTGACACCTGTGCGCTCCACGCCCGGGATCCCGGGTGGAAGGCGCACGGATTGGTCCGGGCGGCCGGGGGAGCGGTGCTAGAGTCGGCCTCCTATGGCGCAGCTCCCGACGGAACGCTCATCCTCGGACGGCGCGTCCGCCCACTGTGCGGTCACGCCTTCCCGATCCCGCTATGCGGTCTTCGAGGACTGCGTTCTTTGCGGCGGCGACTTGACCCCGGAACACGCCCACTACCGCTGCGGATCCTGCGGTTGGCGTGACTCCTGCTGCGACTGAGGTGACCGGTCCGGGGATCTGGATTGCCGGGGCCAGGCCCCGAACGCTGCCGGCCGCCGTCGTGCCGGTCGCCGTGGGGACGGCAGCGGTCAGCGGCCGGATCATCGGCTGGCGGGCCCTGGCCGCGCTGATCGTGGCGCTTGCCCTCCAAATCGCCACCAACTACGTGAACGACTACGCAGACGGTGTGCGGGGCACCGACGACGCCAGGGTCGGGCCGCTCCGGCTCGTGGCCTCCGGGTCGGCCACGGCCTCCCAGGTCAAGACGGCCGCACTGCTCGCCTTTGCCGTGGCCGGAGTGGCCGGTGGGGCGCTGGCGTTGGCCGTCGGCCCGGAGTTGTTCGTGGTCGGAGCCGTTTCGATACTGGCCGGCTGGGCCTACACCGGGGGGCCGAAGCCCTACGGCTACCTGGGGCTGGGTGAGTTGTTCGTGTTCGTCTTCTTCGGTCTGGTCGCCACCGCCGGATCGACCTACGTGCACACCGAGGCGCTGACGGCAGACGATGGCCGATTGGTCGACGACATGGCCGTCAGCCTCGCCGCCGCCGTGCCCGTCGGTCTGCTCGCCGTCGCCCTTCTGGTCATCAACAACCTGCGCGACATTCCCTCCGACACCGAGAGCGGCAAACGAACCCTCGCCGTGCGCCTCGGTGATCCAAGGACACGAGCGCTGTACCAGGTCCTGCTTGTTGGCGTGGCAGTTGGTGTTGTGGCCGTCGCGCTGCTCGGCCGACCCTGGTCGTTGGTCGGCCTCCTCGGCCTGATCGCGGCGCGGGATCCGCTTGGCCGGGTCCGGTCGGGCGCCACGGGCCCCGACCTGATCCCGGCGCTGGCCGGCACCGGCCAGACCCAGCTGGCCACCGGTCTCCTCCTGGCGCTCGGGCTCGTCCTGTCCCGCTGAACGGCAAGGCTCGCGGGCCCGATCGCGGCCGCGGATTTTGCGGTTCGGTAACGCCTCGGCGACTTGGGTAAAGGAGTGACGTGGTGGTCCGAATCCAACTAGGTGGCGTCCACCTCCTCAACCACCACGACCAACACGCCCACAACTGCCGACGCCGCCAAGCCCGCCTGCCTCCTCGACGAGATCGGCTCGTCGTTCTCCTGCGCGTCGGTCGTTCGGATGGTGGCGTTCCTGTGGACCGTGCCCGCCTCGCTCGTCCTCGTGGCCGGTGTACGGATCATCTTCGACCGTCCGCCGTCGCCGGTGGCCACGACATACGTCGACGTCAGCCGGGCGGCCACCGTGCTGCTGGCCGCCTTCACGCTTCTGATCGGTGCCATCTGGCTGGTCCGTAGCAACCGGATCCTGCCGTCACTCGGGGAGTTGACCGGCACCTGGATGAACGCGTCCGGGCACCTACGGTTCGCCTCATTGTCAGGGGTCGCCCTCGTCGCGGCTCTCGCGTCGGAGCCACATGGCCTCTCGCTCATCCTGGCCACTGTGGCCGCTCTCGCCGGCTTCATCGCCGGGCTTGTTCTCCCTCGTTGGATCATTCGGATTGCGGTCGCCGACAACCCGTCCGCCGTCCGGATCGGATGGGAGCGTGATCGGGCCGTCGTCTGCGCCGCCGTCCTCGCGACCTTGATCGTGTTCGAGGTGACGGTGGGGTGGTGGCACTCGATGGTGATGGCCGACGGAGCGTCGGTGCTGTCCGGCGTGGTCGCCGTCGTCCGCGGCGTCGCGTTGACGGCCGCCGTGGCGGCGATGATCATCGGATCGCGGCGCTGACACGACCCGATCGGCGGCTCGTCGTCGCTGACCGATGGCACGAATTCGGTTGTGCGCCAGTAGGTTGGGTTTTGTGGAGGCTCGACGTTGACCACAGGCGGCCGAACCGGCGGTTCTCGAGGCCGTCCGCCGACGTTTTACGAGGTCTTGGGCGTCGAGCGAACCGCTGGTCACGAGGAGATCCGCCGCGCCTACCTGGCTGCGGCCAGGCGCTGGCATCCCGATCGGCTCCGGGGGGCGTCAGAGGGGGAATCGGCCGAGGCGGAAGCGGCGATGCGTCGGGTCAACGAGGCCTGGTCGGTTCTCGGCAAGGCTGAAAGCCGCCGGAACTACGACCAACAGCTCGTCGCCGGTGCCGCCGGCCGATCATCGGTGTTCGAGGGCGCATCGGGCGTCGACGACGATCCTCGGATCCGCCGCATCGATCCCCGGCTGATCGATCCGGAGTTCCTCGCCGCCCGTCGCGACATGCAGCTCAACGAGATCTCGGATCGAAGTGCCATGGCGGTTCGGGCCTTCCCGGTGCTACTGGTGCTGGCACTGCTGATCGGCATCTTCGTGGTGACGGCCTATGCCGACAATCGTGGCGACGCATCCCCGAACACGACCGTGCCCGGACCGTCGCTCGGCGCCGGGATCGAAGCCAACGACTGCGTCGACATCATCGGCGGGCCGTCGTTGTTGAAGGTGCCGTGCACGGCCAACGCCGACGGACTTGTCATCGGTGCTCATCTCGGTGACGGGTCGTGTCCGGTGGGTACCATTCGGGAGTTGGAGTTGAGCAACGGCGTCTGGGTGTGTCTCGGTGCCGTCTGACCGAAG
>JAOTVU010000052.1 GCA_029863385.1 Acidimicrobiia bacterium | reverse complement strand
TGCAACCAGATCAAGGTGGCCGCGATGGCCGGCCAGTGTCCCCAGATGTAGACCCAGTTGGCGGCCGTCACCAGCCACCGATGATCGAGGATGAGAGCCTGTAGCTGGGCCTCGATGGCAAGACCGAGGGCCCGTTCGACCCTCAACAGATCGAACCCGTTGGCGACGGCCACCGCTTCGCTGCCCTCGGTCAGACCGCGCACACCGAAATACAGCAGGGCGGCACCGGCGATGAGTCCGATCTGAACGACGAGTTCGAACACGCGGTCTCCGAACGACGATCGATTCGTTGCTTCGCCTCTCGACATCCTCAGCCTCCTCAGACGGCACCAGAACCCGTGGTCCGGGCGACCGTGCGATCCCGCGTGAGATCACGATCGCGCCGTCGAGAACGCTCCGCCATGAGGGACAACCCAGATTGAACCCTGAGTCGGCCCTGAGTCACTCCTCAGGGCCGAGAACTCGATCCGGCCGTCAGGCTCCACATTTCCGCCTCCACATTTCCGCCTCCACATTTCCGCCTCCACATTTCCGCCTCCACATTTCCGCCTCCACATTTCCGCCTCCACATTTCCACTATGGCCATGGTGGAATTAGGGTCGGCCCATAGACTGGAGCCATGGCCGACAGTCCGCTGTTCCAGATCGACGACCTGCACGTGTCCACTCCCCCGGTTGAAACCGACACGGGTTCCGAACCCGGTATCGAGATCCTGAAGGGCGTATCGCTCACCATCAATCCCGGCGAGATCCATGCCTTGATGGGACCCAACGGTTCGGGGAAGTCGACCCTGGCGTCCGCCCTGCTCGGATCGCCCGAGTACGAGGTCACGTCAGGCCGGATCCTGTTCCGGGGCGACGACATCACCGACTGGGACACCGACGTACGGGGCAAGGCCGGGCTGTTCCTCGCCTTCCAATACCCGCAAGAGATCAGCGGGGTCTCCGTGCTGAACTTTCTGCGGCAGGCACTGAGCGCCCGCAAGGGCATCGAGATGAGCGTGCTCGAGCTTCGGCTGTCGCTGATGGAGTGGATGGAGAAGCTGTCGATGGACACGGCGTTCATGGAGCGCTACGTCAACGAGGGGTTCTCCGGGGGCGAGAAGAAGCGAAACGAGATCCTCCAGATGGCGGTGCTCGAACCCGAGGTGGCCATCCTCGACGAAACCGATTCAGGCCTCGACATCGATGCGTTGAAGACCGTCGCCGAGGGCGTGCGGGCCATCAAGGACGAGCGGCCGCAGCTCGGCACGCTGGCCATCACCCACTACCAGCGCCTGCTCGACCACCTCAAACCCGATTTCGTGCACGTCCTGATCGACGGTCGGATCGTCGCTTCCGGCGGAATGGAGCTGGCGGCCCGGTTGGAGTCCGAAGGGTACGACGGCTTCAAATGAGCGACTCCGACGCCTCGATCACGTCCGGCACCTCCCGGGGGCTCGACGTCGCCACCATCCGTAAGGACTTCCCGATCCTCGATCAGGAGCAGAACGGCCGCCGACTGGTATTCCTGGACTCTGCTGCGTCGTCACAGCGACCCCGCCAGGTGATCGAGGCCATGACCGACTTCTACAACACCAGTTACGCCAACGTCCATCGCGGCGTCTACCAGCTGGCCGAACGGTCGACTCACGCCTACGAGCAGGCTCGACGGAAGACGGCCCGGTTCATCGGAGCGTCCAATCCGAGCGAGGTCGTCTTCACCAAGAACGCCACCGAGGCGCTCAATCTGGTGGCCGGAAGCTGGGGCCGGGCCAACCTCGGGCCGGGTGACGCCGTCGTGCTGACGCTCCTCGAACATCATGCGAACATTGTTCCCTGGCAGATGCTGGCGGCCGAAAAGGGTTTCGAGATCCGCTGGATTCCCGTCACCGACGACGGACGGCTCGATCTCAGCACGCTCGACACCCTCCTCGACGGAGCAAAGCTGGTGGCCTTCACCGCCATGTCGAACGTCACCGGAGCGCTGACCCCCACCGACCAGTTGGTCGCCGCGGCCAGAGCGGCCGGTGCCATCACCGTCGTTGACGCCTGCCAATCGGTCCCCCACCTGCCCACCGACGTGAGCGAGCTCGGTGCCGACTTCGTGGTCTTCAGTGGGCACAAGATGCTCGGCCCGACGGGTATCGGCGTTCTGTGGGGCCGCGCCGAGCTGCTCGACACCATGCCGCCCTTCCTCGGGGGCGGGGGAATGATCCTCAACGTCACCACAGACGGATTCATCCCCGACGAGCCGCCCGCGAAGTTCGAGGCGGGAACGCCACCGATCGCCGAGGCGGTCGGACTGGCCGCCGCCATCGACTACCTCGAGGCGCTGGGGATGGAGGCCATTCGTGAGCACGAGGTCTCACTCACCGCGTACGCCCTCCGCAAACTCACCTCCGAGTTGGGCGACGACGTCACCGTCCACGGACCGTCCGAGCCCGCGGCCCGCGGCGGCGTGCTCTCGATCGAGCTGGCCGGCGTCCACGCCCACGACGTGAGCCAGGTGCTCGACGAGCAGGCCGTATGCATCCGCCCCGGACATCACTGCGCCAAACCCTTGATGAAGAGGCTGGGTGTGCCGGCGACGGCTCGGGCCAGCCTCTACGTCTACAACGGTGAGGACGACGTGGACGCCCTCACCGACGCGCTGAAGACGGCCCGCGACTTCTTCGCCCTGTAGGAGGCTGAGAAAAACGGATCTCCAACACATCCAGGCCCAGCCAGTGATTTTGCGAAGCAAACTCGTCGCAGCTTTGCCGCCGCCGATATCTCCGGATCGGCGTCTAGGATTCGCCCCGTACGAAAGGCCAAATCTGTATGTCCGGTCTTGAAGACCTCTACCGCGAAATCATCCTCGATCACTACCGAAATCCCCGCAATCGGGGTGAGCTCGAGACCCCGCCCGCCCATCGCAGCGAGGGGTTCAACCCGTTGTGCGGCGACGAGGTCGTCGTCTACATCGATGTCGACGACTCCGGGACGATCACCGACATCAAGATCGGCGGGCAGGGTTGTTCGATCTCCCAATCGGCAGCCTCGATGATGTCGGCTGCGGTGCTGGGTAAGACCGTTGATGACGCCAGAGCCCTGACGTCGCAGTTCAAGTCGATGATGTCGATTCACGAGACCGAGATCGGTGGTGACGGCACCGAGTCGAAAGCCGACGGTGCCGGGCCGAGCGGGGTCGATGCCGAACTTCCTCTCGGCGACCTGGAGGCCCTCCGGGGCGTCGTCAAGTTCCCGGTGCGTATCAAGTGCGCCACTCTCAGCTGGAACACGCTGCTGCAGGCCATCGACGAGATGGCCAGCGCCTGACCTTCTCCCGGTCTTCACAGCAGAAGTGACACCCCGTGTCACTTCTGCCGCGTGGTACGGGCCCGGGAAACGTGGCGGTCAGGCGAGTGGGTCGGCGAACGGGTCGAGGTCGGCACCCGAGGCGACCGCAGACGCCGTTTCGGACTCGGGCTCAGCGTAGCCCGCGTAGCCGGTCGACTCCAGCTCATCGGCGAGCTCCGGCCCACCGGAAGCGGCGATACAGCCGCCGGCCAATACGTGAACCCGGTCGGGCTTCAGTTCGTTGAGAAGACGGCTGTAGTGGGTGATGGCGAGGATGCCCAGGTTGTTCTCCTCGGTGGCTTGCTCGATTCGGCGGGAGACGATCCGAAGGGCGTCCAGGTCCAACCCGGAGTCGAGCTCGTCGAGTACGGCGTACCGGGGCGCAACGACGCCAAGCTGCAGGGTCTCGTTGCGCTTCTTCTCGCCGCCGCTCATGTCGACGTTGAGTGGCCGGGTCAGGAACTCGTGGTCGAACCCGATGCGGTCGGCCTCGGCCTCGAGCCGGGCTTGCAGGTCGTCGGTGGGCCGACCGGCGGCCTCGGCCGCGGCCGACAGCGCGTCGATCAGCGAGACGCCGGGAACTTCGGTCGGATACTGCATGGCCAGGAACAATCCGGCCTGAGCCCGTTTCCACGTTGGCAGGCCGAGGAGTTCGACCCCGTCGAGGGTCACCGACCCGGCAAGGACCTCGTAACCCGGCTTGCCCATGATCACATGAGACAGCGTCGACTTGCCCGCACCATTCGGGCCCATCACGGCGTGAACCTCACCGGGGCCGATCTCCAGATCGACGCCCTTGAGGATCTCGCTGCCGCCGACCGCGACCCGTAGGCCGCTGATCACCAGCTTGGATTCGCTTGCAGTCGTCATGACGAGACCTCGACGTGGATCACGCCGTCTTCCACCCGCACGGTGTAGACGGCGACGGGTTTGATGGCCGGCATGCTGGTCGGATCGCCGGTCTCGACCGAGAACGCCGACCCGTGCTTCCAACACTCGATGGTCTTGTCATCGCTGTCGATCTCGCCCTCGGCGAGTGAATAGTCGGCGTGGGAGCACTCGTCGCCGATCACATAGACGTCGTCGCCGATGCGGATGACGGCCAGACGATGGCCATCGACATCGACCCGGCGAGCGGAGTCGGGGGCGAGATCGGCCAGCGGGCCGATCTCGATCATCTTCGCACCGTCGGTTCGTTCGCTCGTGTCACTCACGAGTGCACCTCCCGTCGATCGAGCTTCGCGGCGATCAACCGCTGCAGTTCGGGCCGGACGGCGGCAACCGGCATCCGGTTGATGACCTCCTGAAAGAAACCGGCCACGATCAGGCGATCGGCCCGGCCGGGTGGCACACCACGAGCCCCCAGGTAGAACCGCTGATCGTCATCGACCGGGCTCACGGTCGAGGCGTGCGAACAGTGCACCTCGTTGTTCTCGATCTCGAGGTTCGGCACCGACCAGGCCCAGGCGTCGTCGCTGAGTTTGATGTTGCGGTTGGTCTGGAACGCATTGGTTCCGGCCCCATCGGGATGGATGTGGATGAGACCGGTGTAGATCGAGCCGGAGGCGTCGTCCTGGGCGCCCTTGAACAGCAGATCACTCCGGGTGTCCCGGGCCTCGTGATGCTGGAAGATCCGGAAGTCGTGTACCTGGGAACCGTCGCCATAGTAGGTGGCCAGCATGTTGGCGCTGCCCCCACGGCCGAGCAGCCGGGAATCGACTCGGGTGCGGGCGTAGCGGGCACCGAAGGCGGCGAGACCCGTGTTCAGCGTGGCCTGGCCGGCGGCCGACGATCGCTGGCGGCCGATAATGGTGTGCGCCTCGTCCGCCACCTGGACGGTGGAATAGCTCAACCGACCGGCCGCGCCGACCTCGAGCTCAACCACCGGAATCGACGCTCCGGCCGCACCGGGCGCCGAACTCTGCCATTCGAGCACCTGCAGCTCGGCGTTGTCCCCGACATCGACGACGAGGTGCGGAAATCCGATCTCGCCGTTGCGGCTGTGATGGTTGATCACAACCACCGGCCTGTCGACGGCCACGCCCCTCGGAGCCCGGATCACCAGGGCACCGGGCGAGAACGCCTGGTGCCAGTAGTCGAAAATCGTCGGCAGGCCATCGAAAGGCACCCACGCCCGCTGATCGTCGAAACCGACTGCGAGCCCTTTGGCCAGCCAGCCGGCGTCGAGGTCGACATCGATGACGTGACCGTCCACGACCACCACGGTGGCGGCACGACCGTCGGAGCCGATCACCGCATCGACGTCGGCCCGGACCGTGGCTGCGGCCTCGGCACTCCGCGGCTTCTCCGCGACGGGCCCCATCTCGGCCAACGACAGCTTGGCGACGGGGCTGTATCGCCACTCCTCGGTCTCGGTGTTCGGGAGATCCAGGGTGGCGGCCGTCTGAGCGGCCTCGACTCGTCCGGGACGAGGGTTCAAACCCGACATGGAGGACCCTGACAGGGATGACAAGGCATCGGGTGAAAATTGATCAGTCACGTTTTCCCAGGCTATCGCCCGAAGGGCCACCTCGGTTTCGGCCAGCGGCCCCTTCCCTTTGCCTTTCGGGCTTTCGCCTTTTCCTCCTCGACTTCGGCCCGAATCGTTGGTCCGACGGAGTTGATGATGTTCTCGGCCTCGTCGAGGAGGGCCGGGATCGAGTCGTCGGAGCCGACGCTCGGTGGGGGCTCTGGGGTGACCGGCGTGACGAGCGACCCGTGGCGCCAATTGACGTCGGCCAGTCGCCGCTCGTAGGAATCACAGTTCTCCGGGCAGTTCCATGGCGCCTCCGGAGCGAGATCGAGCACACATTTCCGCATGGTGTCGCCGCTCGGGTAGGTCCGGCTCTGGAAGTGTTTGCAGTCCTGGCGCATTGCCATGGTTCCATTTTGCCCTCTACAGTGGCGCTCCGCCGACCACCGAAACCGGATTGGAGTATGAACGATGGGTACGTCGCATCTTGGAGGGGCGGACGGCGACTACGCACCCACGGTTCTGATGCCGGGCGATCCGCTACGAGCGCAGTACATCGCCGAGAGCTATCTCGACGATGTGCGTCAGGTGAACGCCATCCGCAACATGTTGGGTTTCACCGGGACCTACAACGGTCATCCGGTGTCGGTGCAGGGGTCCGGAATGGGCGTGCCGTCGATCCAGATCTACTCGACGGAACTCATCAAGGACTACGGAGTGGAGCGCATCATCCGGGTCGGTTCGTGCGGGGCACTGCAGGATCACATGAATCTCGGCGATCTGGTCATCGGTCTCGCCGCCGGCACCGACTCGATCGTCAACCGCAGACGGTTCGGTGGTCGTGACTTTCCAGCTGTCGGGAGCTGGGAGCTCATCTCGGCCGTCGTCAACGATGCCGCCGGGCGGGATTTCGCCACTCACGTCGGTTCGATCTTCACCTCCGACTTCTTCTACGAGCCCGAGGGCTCGGACACCTTCGCCCTTCTCGAGCGCTACGGCTTCCTGGCCGTCGAGATGGAGGCCGCCGGCCTCTACGGCGTCGCAGCCGAGTACGGCGCTCAGGCCCTGACGGTGGCCACGGTGTCCGACCAGATCAAGCGTGGTGAGGCGATGAGCCCGGAGGACCGCCAGTCGAGCTTCGACAACATGATCACCCTCGTACTCGGGGCGCTTTTCGGCTAGGCGGCCACCGGCGGCGACAAACATCGAGAAACATCGAGACCCCGCCGAGGGGGGCAGCGGGGTCTCGCAGACTGTTCAGAAACAGTCCGATCTATGAGATTTGTTGACGGTCCGGCGCCGTCGACACCGGACCGTGGTTCCGACTAGCGGCCGGCGATCGCGGCTACCAGCTCGTCCTTGCTCATCGACGATCGGCCCGCGATGTCGAGCTCCTGGGCCCGCTCGTACAGGTCTTCCTTGGTCCAGGCGTGGTAGTCGGCTGCTTCCTCGTCGAGCGACTCGATCCGATCGGCCACGGCGTCGGTCATCTCGGCCACGTCCGTGCGGACCTCGCCGGCGACGTCAGCTGCAGTGTGCTTGGTGGCGGCTACGGTGCGCTTGGCATCGGACCGGACGGCGTCGACCTCGGAGCGGAAGGTCTTCATGACCTTCTCGGTCGAGGTGCGGGCCTGCTCGAACACCGAGTTGGTGGCGTCGACCAGGGTCTCGGTGGCGCTGCGGGTGAGGTTGTAGCCGGTCTCGGCCATGACCCGCTGGAGGTGGAACATGCGGTCGGCGGGGGAAGGCAGGCGGCCCTCGACTTCATCGAGGCGAGCGGTCATGGCCTTCTCGAACTTGTCGACGCTTTCGCTCAGGTCGAACGACTCGAGGCGGCTGCGGTCGAACTTCGGCAGGTCGAACCGGCTGGAATCGATCTTGGGCATCTCGAACTTCGGCATGTCGAGCTTGGACAGGTCGAACCGGTTGCGGTCGAACTTGAGGGCATCACGAGAGAGGGTTCGGGGAGCCATGTGTTGGTCACTCCTTGCAGAGTTGGGGGTGCAGTTGGGCGTGGGTTTGGGTTGGCCGGTGCGAATGATGTGGCCGTTGTGGAGGTTTCTCGCCGGATCCGAGTCCGGGCGGGTCACTCCCGCACGCCTCTTAGTATGCCAGAGTTTGCGAGTGCTTGCAACAGCAAGCGGGACATATTGGGCGCATTTGGACGTGAAACTCGACACATCACGAGAGCTCCCGAGCCCGCTCCACAAGACCGACGAACTCGGCAACCCGGCCCGAGCGACCCGACAGTGCCTCGGCTTCGGCCTGCACCTGTGAGTAGCTGATGTCACCCCGGTAGGGACTGTCCCGCAGGATCTCGGCGAAGGAGGCGACGGTGACCGCCAGCCGGAAATCGTCGGACGTGTCGGACCAGCGATCCTCCAGCGTGTTCACCGTCAGCTCCAGACGGGACTCCCGCACCGAGCGCTCGTCGGGATCCTCCCACCGCAACTGAGCGGTTCCGAGCCGGTCCCGACCCGACGCTCCCGACCGGAGTGTCAACTCGTAGATGGCCGTCACCTGGTGCCCGGCGCCGAGTTCGCCCGCGTCGACGGAGTCGTTGCGGAAGTCGTCGTCGAGAACGGCCCGGTTCTCGAAACCGATGAGGCGGTACCGCTCGACCGTCTCGGGGTTGAACTCGACCTGGATCTTGCCGTCGATGGCCACCGTGACCAGCGTCGACACCAGCTCGTCGCCGAAAAGGCGCTCGGCCTCGCTGAGATCGTCGACGTAGGAGTAGAAGCCGTCACCCTGATCGGCGAGCTGTTCCATCATCACGTCGTTGAAGTCGTCCATGCCGACACCAATGGTGACGAGCTGGATGCCCTCGTCGGCGTCGTCGCGGATCATGCGGGAAAGTCCGTCGGGATCGGTCAGGCCGACATTGGCGATCCCGTCGGATGCCAGGATCACCCGATTGACCCCACCTCGTCGATACTGCTCGTTGGCCAGCTCGTAGCCGACCGCCAATCCGGCCTCGAGGTTGGTGGAGCCGTTGGGACGCAGGCGATCGATGGCGTCCAGGATCTCGTCTCGATCCCGGACCTCGGTGGGCGGCAGCACCACCTGCCCGCTGTCGGAGTAGGTGACGATGGCGACGGTGTCGTCGTCGGAAAGCTCCCGGGTCAGACCGGACAGAGCGTCCTTGACCAGGCCAAGACGGTTGGGGCGATCCATCGACCCGGAGGTGTCGATCACGAAGGTCAGTGCGGCATCGGGACGCTCGGCGTTCGAGACCTGCTCGGCCTGAACCCCGAGCCGGAGGATCACGTTGTCACGATCGAACGGTGACGGCCCGCCGTCGGCGACCACGGTCAGACCCTCCCGGGGCGCCGGGTAGTCGTAGGTGAAGCTGTTGACGTATTCCTCGACCCGCACCGATTCCCGGGGCGGTAGCTGCCACTGCTCCAGCCACTGGCGGGCGATGCTGTAGGCCCCGGTATCGACGTCGAGGGCGAAGGTGGACAGTGGATCGCGGGTGGTCTCGATGAAGGGTCGGATGCCGTAGTCGGCGAAGTTGGCCCCGGCGTCGGCTTCCAGTCCCTCCGGCGGGGCGAAGAATCCGCCGTCAGCGGGTGCCGCCGGCTCGGCTGCGGCGGCGACACCGTCTGCGCTCAGCCGACCGGACGAGCCTTCCGCGGCATCGGTTTCCTCCATGGCCTCGTCATCTGGCATCGCTTCCGCAGCGTCCATTTCCTGATCGGCGGTGTCCTCCGTGTCGACCAGGCCCGAGTCGGCATCACCGGTTCCGTACTCATCGGACGTCTCCTCGGACGATTCGGCTGCCTCGGTGTCCGAGTCATCGGATCCACCGCAGGCGGAGGCGACGATGGCAAACGTGGTCAGGATGGCCAGCAGTGCCCAGAGGGCCTGCAGTTGAGTTCGCTTCGGGATGCTCATGATTCTTTGGGCGATAGGGACGAGGAGTTGGTTCCCTGCGTCACGGATTTGTCACAACAGCCCTGTCGCCCGAACCTCGTCGCGACAAAACCGTCCGGCGGCTCGTCGTAGGAACGACACACAGGCAGTGGCTAGCCTGAGTTCGTCCACTCCGGCCGCGGGCGTGTGCTCGATCGGAGCATCCGGCCCCGGTTGGACCAATCAAAGGAGTACACCGATGGGAATCTTCGACAAAGCCAAGCAGCTGGCCGGCAAGGCCAAGGGCGCCGCCGATCAGGCCAAGGACCTGGCCGAAGAGCACGCCGACAAGCTTCCGGGCGACATGGGCGAGAAGGCCAAGGACCTCGCCGAGAAGGCCGACGAGCTCACCGACAAGATCCCCGACGGGGGCGATTCCAGCCAGTAGCGGCTGCAGTCCCCCAACCGATAGCGACAAGCCCGGTCAAGGGCGACCGGACTTTTTGCTGCACGCAACTTGTCACACGGCCTGTCCTCGGTCGGACCCGGCCTGCGCTGCGACATCCCAAACCCTCGTGATCAGAGGAGACCGGGCCGGCCGACGGACCTCACGTCGACGTCGGAACTATGCTCTCGGCGATGGCCCGCCTCCGATCTCCAGTCGTCGCCGCAGTCGTGATGCTGCTGGCTGCGACAGCCTGTGGCGAGGGCGCCAACGGCGTCACCGAGGGGGGATCGGGCGATTCGCCCAGCAGCACCGAGCCGAACGAGTCCGTCACGACCACGACCGGGTCCGACGGGATCGACGGCGAGCTGGCATTTGGGCTGACACAGTGCGACCCGGAGCTGCCGCGGCTGTCAGCGGACCCGTCGTTCTATCGCGACGAGCCGATCTACGTCGGCAACGAGCAGCCGATCGAAGAGGTCCGGGCCTGGGCGTCCGCCCGACCCGGCTATGAGGACATCTGGATCGACCGGGATCAAAACGGATGGATCACCGTCGGCTTCACCGGCGACGCCACCGATGTGGCGGAACGGCAGGCCGAGCTGACCGCGGAGTTTCCCGACGTCGGTGTGGTGGCTGTGGCCGTGCCCGTGACCGACGCCGAGCTGTGGGCCCTGCGATCGGAGATCGAACAGGAGCTGAAGAACGACCCCGACCTGTTCGAGAACTGGGGCATGGGGCACAGCGTGTCCCGAGGGGTGGTCGAGTTGTCGGTGCCGGTGCTCAGCGAGGACTACCTGGAACCGCTGGCCCGCTTTGCCGACCGGCCGCTCTGTGTATCGGGGGCGGATCCGGTCGACGCGGTGGCCGACGGTCCACAACCCACTGCGGGCGATGGCTGGCGCCTGCTCGATGAGGACCTCACCGGTTGGGCCTACCGAACCGGGGTCGCCACCACCGACGATCAGCTCGCTGCGCTGTGGGCCGAAGCCGGTTTGACCGGCGAACCCCCGCCGGTGGACTGGGAGACCGAGATCGCCATCTGGTTCGGCGCCGTCTACGGGTCGAGCTGTCCGATCCGGATGGACGATGTGGTCGTCGATGCCGACGTCTCGGTGGTGCATGGTGAGTTCGTGAATCCGGGCAACCCGACGGTCTGCAGCTCCGACGCCAACCCCCACGCCTACGTGGTGGCCCTGCTGCGAGACCGACTGCCGGCGGCCCCGTTCGCCGTGCAGCTCGACGCCGATGATCCACCCCGCGGGGCGCCGGAGGAGCGAACCACCGTGCTGGTCGATCTGCGCCCTCCAGGTTCCGTCGCCACGGCCGACGACCTGCAGGTTCTGACCCTGGAGGATGTCGAGGCCCTGGGCCCGCAGGTTGATCTGTTCACCCCGGGTGAGGTCATCGAGGACGGCTACCCCTGGGAGTTCCGACTCGACCTGATCTGCGGCGTCGAGTACATCGGCCCACTCAACAGCGTCACCTGGCGCCGCACCCCGCCGGCCGATGGATCCTCGCCCGCCGTTCCCCCACCGGCCTGGCAGCAGGCGGCCGACGACGGCGACACCTGGCCCATCGCCGAGTTCCTGATCGAATCGACGTCACCCGGCTCAGACTCGCCCCGCCTCACCGTCACCATCAACGGTCACGCCGAGATCTACGAGCCCGTTCCGTCGTCCGACGCTTCGTCGCTCGGCGACCAGCCGTCCTGCTGAAAACCCTGTCGGAGGCACCGGGCGCACGTCGACCCCTGGTGGTCGCCTCACTCCATGATGCGGAGCGCGTCGGGGACGTCCATGGTCGCGATACGCCGGGTCAGCAGGAGCGGGGCAAGCGCCACGACGGCCACCCCGGAGACGACCGCAACGGCGATCGTGGTGACCGATATGTAGACGTCGATGCCGACGTCGGGCAGAGTCGTGGTGGCCAGCGAGCGGAGCATCCACCGGACGAAGATCAGGCCGCCGCCGAGGCCCAGGATGGTGGCGGCGAGACCCGTCACGACGCTTTCCTTCACGACCGTGCCGATGATCGATCGGATCGGCAGGCCGAATGCTCGCATCGTTGCGTGCTCGCGCTGCCGTTCCTCCACGGTGATCCGGGTGGCGTTGAGCGCGATCAGCAGGGCCAGGGCTCCCACCGCGGCTGCGGTGATGAGCAGGAATCCCACGATCTGGGCCAAGGCTTCATCGATTCCTTCGCTGATGCGGGCCACCGGCTGACTCGACGCGACTCCCGGGAGGCCGAAGATCGACCGCTGGGTCTCCGCCCTGCTCGAATCCGACGCCGGGTAGACGTGAGCGACGTTCATCGCTCCGTCCAGGCCGAAGGCCGGGGCCAGAGACAGATCGCCGAAGGCGAAGGAGCGGATGGGATTGGCGTGAATGCCGCTCACCTCGAACGACGTCTCGACCAACGCGAACCCGTCGCCGGTCCGGGCCGGGTGTCGCAGCGTCACCATCTCCCCGACACCCACCCCGAGGTCGTCCGCCGCCTTGCGGGCCAGCAACAGCCCCGGGGCCTCACCGGTCGGAAGTGCCGATCCTTCGAGAACGGTCGGGGTCCACTCCGACGCCCCGAGGTCGAGCAGTTCGACCAGCAAGTCGATGCTCTGGCCCCCTTCGGCTTCGACCGATGACGCGGGGAGGCGGAGGCCTGCATCGACCCGCCCAACGGCGGGAGCGTTTCCGATCCCGGACAGTGTCGGCCCGTCGACCGGATGGAATCCGTCGAGCTGAACGAAGATGCGGTCGGGGTTTCCCTTGGTGAACTCGTCACCCCCCTGATCGATTGCCCGGCTGAAGCTGTCCAACAGCCCCAGCACGGCCACGAGCGCCGTGATGGCCGCCCCGACGCCCACCGCGGTCAGGATCGTCCGACGGGGGGTTCGGACCACGTTGCGCAGGGGCATCCGGGTGAGCGTCGATCCCGGGAGCGGGATACGTCCGGTCCAGTCGCTGATCCGCCCCGCCTTTGCCGTCAGATGCCCGGTTCGGATGGCCTCGATCGGCTCGACCCGGACCGCCCGCCACACCGGAACGGCCGCAGCCACGACCGGCACGGCGAAGCCGAGCACCGCGGCCTGGGCGTAGACGGCCGCCTGGAAACCGGTTCGATAGACGGGAAGCGGGAGCAGCGACTCCATGAGTCCGGCGAACCCCTGCCCGACCACGTAGCCGACACCGACGCCGGCCAGGACCCCGACGATCGCAACCTGAAGTCCGACCATGAGTGGCCGAATCGCCAGGTAGCGACGGGGCACCCCGAGCGCCATACCGATGCCGATCTCCCGGCGCTGAGCCTCGACGACACGGCTGACCAGATTGAACCCGGCCAGCGCGGCGGCCCCCAGGATCAACGCCGACAGGGCGTTCCAGAATCTCTGATCGTTCTCGATGTCCTCGTACAGAATCCGGAATGCAACGGCGTCGTCTCCGGTCGACACGGTGGCACCGATGCCCGACTTGGCAGCGGCCGTCGTCAGTTGCGCTTCGACGAGGTCGCGTTCGGAGCCATCGCGAAGCGTGAGGACCAGGTCGTTCACCTGCCCCGGTCGATCGGCCAGCCGCTGGGCCGTCGCCAGCGGAACATACAGGATGCCAAGCTCGCCCTCGGCGAAGATCGTTCCTTCCGGCCCCTCGTAGTAGAAGTCCTCCGGGATGAGGCCGAGACCGGAATAGGTCACCTCCAGATCACCGGCCATCGTCAGCGTCCCCGACTCCGGCAGATCGCGGTGGTCGGCGAATTTGGCTTCGAGAACGCCCACGGCTGCGGCGTCATCCGGTCGAGTGCCGTCGCTGAGCCAGACATCGTCGACGGGACGCTCGGCCTCGAACGACATGCCGACGAGACGGGCAGGCACCAGCGCCGACGACGTTGCCGCGCCGCCGGTATCGACCTGGCTGTCCACGATCAGCCGCTCGGCCACGGCGTCGACCGTCGATGCCGCCTCGATTCCCTCGACCAGCGCCAGGAGTGTCCCTTGATCGACGAACGTTCCGGGACTCAACTCGATCCGAAGGTCGTGCATGGCGAGCGCAGCGAAGCTGGCGTCGTTCGACTGGCGGCGCCAGGTGGCTGTGCTGCCCAGACCGGCGTACACGCCGGTCCCGACCGCCAAGACCATGCCGATGACCAGAATGGCGATCCACCGTGACCGGAAGTCCCGCCACGACCAACGGAGCCAGAACCTCACCCCCCTGAAGTCGCTCAACCCCCCGTTCACCACTGTAGATCGGCGGTCCGAGCCCGCCCTCCGGTTGGGGGTCCGTCGGCAACGATGTGACCGCTCGACAGCTCGATCACGCGGTCGGCGACCCTCGATATCTCCCTGTTGTGGGTAACCGCCAGGACGGTCATGCCCCGCCCCGCCTGCTCCTGGAGGACCTGCAGGATCTGGACACCGGTACGAAAGTCGAGTTCGCCGGTCGGCTCGTCGGCCAGCAGGATCGGATTTCCTGAGGCCAGGGCCCGGGCGATGGCCACCCGCTGCTGCTCACCACCCGACAGCTGATGGGGAAAGTGGTTCCGGCGGGCGCTCAGACCGACCTGTTCCAGGGCCTCCGCCGAGCGTTCGGCGGCGTCGGCTCGCTCGGCCACATCTGCGCCGAACCGGACGTTCTCCATGGCGGTGAGTGCGGGAAACAGGTTGAAGGTCTGGAAGATGAAGCTCACCGTCGTCCGCCGAATGGCGGCGCGCTTGGCCGGCGACGCCCGCCCCAGGTCGATGCCGTCGAGACGGACGCGGCCTGAGGTCGGCGTGTCAAGGGCACCGATCATGTTCAGCAGTGTCGTCTTGCCGGAGCCGGAGGGTCCGAGGATCACCACGAACGCCGCTTCGTCGACGTGGAGGTTGACGCGTTCGAGCGCTGTCACTTCGACGTCGCCGACCTGGTACTGCTTCGTCACGTCGTCGAGGTCGATCCTGGTGCCTGCGTGACCAACCGAGGCGTCGACCTCCGGCTCGATTGCGTTGACGGGGCGAGCTTGTGTCATGGATCGAGTTTCCGACGGAATCGGCCGACGTCCCAGAGCACTATGTCCCATCTTGGGCCAGGGCGACACCGACTTTGGGCGTTGTCCGAGAAGTGGTTGACCGCCTTCGTCAACCTGCCGGCGGGTCGACGGGCTCGGCCGGTGCGCGCTGGTCCTCGATCTCGCCGACCAGCTCGGCAAGCAAGTCCTCGATGGTGACGAGTCCCAGAGTCCGCCCGTCGGGATCGGAGACAACCGCCATCCACTGACCGTGACGCTGCATCCGCGTCACCAGCGTCGAGATCCGATCGTCCGGGCGGCAGCGCAAGATGTCGCCGGCCAGAAACGAGACCACCGGATTGGTTCCCGCCGCCAGGGCAGCAGCAAGATCGCGCAGCCGGACCACGCCAACGATCTCGTCGAGGTCGGCGCCGTGAATCGGCAGCCTGCGGTGTCCTGCGGCGACGGCCAACGCGATCGCGTCGCCGGCGGCTGCGTGGCCGGCGACCGAGGCGATGTCGTCGCGGTCGACCATGACATCGGCGACCCGCCGATCGTTGAACTCGAACGAACGGGCGACCATGTCGGCATCGCGCTCACCGATGGCGCCGGCCTCCGCCGACTCTCTGGCCAAGGCCCGGATTTCCTCCTCGCTCAGGGCACCGACCGCCGTGGCCTTTTCTTCGGCCCGAAGCCCGGCCAGCCACATGAGGACGGCGACGGCGGGCCGCAACACAGCGACCACCAGCCTGAGCAGGGGAGTCAGTCGAAGTGCGGTACTTCGGGGTTTGCGCATGGCCCGGGTTTTGGGGACCGCCTCGGCGTAGACGAACAGGGCGGCGGTCAACAGGACCGTCGCGGCTGTGACTCCGACACCGCCGAACCAGCGATCGGCCAGGACGCCGGCGACCGTGGCCGTCGTCACCTGGAGTCCGAGGGCCAGCAGAAGGACGGCGTTGAGCACCACAGGGAGGTCATCGAGCAACTGGAGCAGATGGGTGGCCTGCCCCGGTGCCTCTTGGGCCTCCTTCAGGACGGTGCTACGGCGTAGCCGAACGATCGACACCTCGGCCGCACCCAGAACGGCAACGCCGGCGAATCCCGCCACCAGGACCCCGATCAACGCCAGATCAACCAGGTTCACCGCATTGCACTCCTGCCATGCCTCGTGGCCGTCGTACCCAGGGTGTACCAGCCAGATCCTCGTGACAAGAGGCGAAAGTCACGGTGCCGCCTGTGACCGACCTGCAGCCGACGACCTCGGCGAATGACGAGTTCACGACATCGGCGACGACGCAACCACACCATCGGGAACAATTCCTACGGCCTCGACCTCGTCGTCCACAAAGAGACGTAGGACTCTGCGCTCGGTCCCGACCAGTGGGATATCATCGCTGGCATGGTCGCCGAGCGCAGGCCGCCCTGGCGCGATCTGCTCGAGGCTCGGCACCGACCGAAGCCGGGAGGTTGGACGTGGGAGATCGGGAAGGTTGGGCAGACCGTCCGCCCATCGAGCGGGAGACCAGCATCACGCGCGAGGTACGGCTCAGCCGCGAATTGCCTCGCCCGCCGGCCAGGGGAGACGACAAGAGGGGACGAAGACGGGCCGGGTACACCCAGCTGGCTACCGTACTGCTGGCGGCTGCGGCCCTCGTCATCTCCGTCGTTGTTCTCCTGCTGACGCTGAGGGACGAGCAGACTCCCTCCGCGGACGGTCCGATCGACATTGCCACTCAGGCGGAAACGGCAGAAGCAGCAGATCTCGACGACGCCGACTCCGATGGCGGTGACACCGTCGATGAGTTGGAACCGGCGTCTCCGACTGATGCCCCGGTCGATGGCCCCTGGGTGCGGGCGACACTGGTAGGCCGGGACTTCATGCTCGACGGAGTGGTTCCGACCACCTCACTCGCCGGTGATCTCCTGCAATCGGCCGAAACCGCCTATTCGCCGTTCGTCCGGTCGACCCTGACGGTCGACGAGCAGCTCGAGGAGGTCGAGTGGTTGGCGGCCGGAGCCGACGCCATCGTGTTGCTGCCCCTGATCAGCGACGGATCCCTCCTGATCGCGGAAGGCCGGATCGAACTCACCGGTCGTTCGCCGAGCGCCGATCGGGTGGATCGCCTGACCGGTGCGCTGGCGCAGTTGACCGGTCTCCCGGTTGAGGTTGGGGACATGGAGATCACGGGCCTTGCCGCACCCGATCTGCTGTTGGATGGGGAGGACGGTCGGGTTGTGTTGAGCGGTCGCCTGCCGAGCGAGGAGATCAGGCGGTCCATCGTCTCCGGCGCAATCGCCGCCTACGGACAAACCAGTGTGACCGACCAGATCACGGTGGATCCCGGTGTGTTCACGTCGCTGTGGATGTTCACCGGGGATCAGCTTCTCCAGGCCATGTCAGCCTTCCCGGACTACGAACTCAAGATCGTGGGAAGTTCGTTCTCGGGCTTTATCAACGGCGGGGTGACCTTCGAGACGGGATCCGCCGAGTTCAGCGGCAACTACGCCCAGGTCCTCGACGTCGGCGTCGCCGTGCTCACCCGCGATCAGTCGCTTCAACTCGTCATCGAAGGCCATACCGACGGGATCGGTCCTGACGACGTCAACCTCGATCTCAGTCAACGGCGGGCGGAGGCGGTTCTCGACTATTTCGTCGACAATGGCATCGCCCCGGAGCGGCTCACCGCCATCGGCAAAGGTGAGACCGAACCGGTGGCGCCCAACGACACCCCGGAGGGGCAAGCCCGGAACCGACGCATCGTCTACCGGCTGACGAGCAGCCTGTAGCGCCTCACACCCTCGTCAGCCGACCGAACCCTCCATCTGGAGCTCGATCAGGCGCGACCACTCGACGGCGTACTCCATGGGCAGGGTGCGGGTCACTGGTTCGATGAAGCCGTTGACCACCATGCCGATGGCCTGTTCCTCCGAGAGACCCCGGCTCATCAGGTAGAACAGCTGCTCGTCGGCCACCTTCGACACCGTGGCCTCGTGGCCGATCTCGGCATCGTGGGAGCCGATCTCCATGTACGGGTAGGTGTCGGAGATCGATTCGTCGTCGAGGATCAGGGCGTCGCACTGAACGTGGCTCTTGCAGCCGTAGGCGTCGTCTTCCACTCGGACCAGGCCCCGATAGGACGAACGGCCGCCGTCCTTTGAAATCGACTTCGACACGATCTTCGACGACGTCTCGGGCGCGGCGTGGACCATCTTGGCGCCGGTGTCCTGGTGCTGGCCGGGGCCGGCATAGGCCACGGAGAGGACCTCACCGCTGGCCTTGGGGCCGACCAGCCAGACCGCCGGGTACTTCATGGTGAGACGGGAGCCGATGTTACCGTCGATCCACTCCATGTGGCCCTCGGCCTCGACCCGGGCCCGCTTGGTCACCAGGTTGAACACGTTCGACGACCAGTTCTGGATGGTGGTGTAGGTGACGTGGGCCGACGGCTTCACCACGATCTCGACCACGGCCGAGTGCAGCGAGTCCGAGGTGTAGACCGGGGCCGAGCAGCCCTCGATGTAGTGCACTTTGGAGCCCTCGTCGGCGATGATGAGGGTCCGCTCGAACTGGCCCATGTTCTCGGCGTTGATCCGGAAGTAGGCCTGCAGCGGCTGGTCGACTTCGACCCCGGGCGGCACGTAGATGAACGAACCACCCGACCACACCGAGGTGTTGAGGGCGGAGAACTTGTTGTCGTTCATGGGGATGATCTTCCCGAAGTAGGGCTTGACCAGCTCCGGGTACTCCCGCAGCGCCGTGTCCATGTCACAGAAGACGACACCCAGGCGTTCGAGGTCCTCGCGATTCCGGTGGAAGACCACCTCGGACTCGTACTGGGCGGTCACACCGGCCAGATACTTGCGCTCGGCCTCCGGTATGCCCAGCTTCTCGTAGGTGTCCTTGATCGCGTCGGGCAGGTCCTCCCATTTGTCGACCTGGCCCTCGGTGGGCTTGATGTAGTAGAAGATGTCGTCGAAGTAGATCTCCGACATGTCGCCACCCCAGCTCGGCATGGGCCGGCGCTCGAAGTGACGCAGCGACTTCAGCCGCATGTTCAGCATCCAGTCGGGCTCACCCTTCATCCACGACATTTCGCGGACGATGTCTTCGTTCAGCCCCTTCTTGGGCTTGAACACGTAGTCTTCGGCATCACTCCAACCGAGCTTGTAACGACCAAGATCGAGACTGTCGGGCGTAACCGTCATCAGGGCTCCAAAAGGGGGTTTGCGGGTATTTCCACTACCTACATAGTAACAATACCCGACGACAATCATTCCAAACGAACGACGTCGGGAAGGGCGAAGTCAGTCGAGTCGACGGAGCTGGGAGCGGTAGATCCTGGCCCGTTCGATGTAGGCCTCGACACTCTCCATGATCATCTCGGGTGTGACCCTGCCCTCGCGTATCTTCGCCGGGACACCGAGGGCCATGGCACCGGTGGGTACCTCCATGTCGTTGGGCACGACGGCGTTCGAGCCGACCAGCGAGCCGGTGCGGATCACAGCTCGGTGCAGAACGACCGCACCGTTGCCGACCAACGCCCGATCCTCGACCGTGCAGGCCTCGAGATGAACGATATGACCGATGACGCACTCGTTGCCAACGATCGTCGGACGTTCGGCCGTGGTGTGCAGAACCGAGCAGTCCTGGACCGATGTGCGATCGCCGATCCGGATGAACCCCTCGTCGCCCCGCAACACCGCCGAAGGCCAGATCGACGCCTCGGCTCCGATCTCGACGTTGCCGATCACCGTCGCCTGAGGGTGCACGAACGCAGTCGGGTGGATCTTCGGCTCGGCTCCGCCGAGTGCGTACACAGCCATCGGATCAAAACATAGCCGATGCCGACGTCGGCCAGGCCACGCACAACGCGGCGATCCCCAGGCTAAGACACCGCGAGATCCCGGAGATCGAGGATCAGCGCCGTGACCGAGAGCGCCACCAGGGCACCGATCGTCAGGTAGGCCACCGGGACAAGTTTGGTGACGTCGAAGGTGATCGTACGATCCCGGCGCACCCGCTGCACGAAGCCCTCGAACACCGCAACCAGGGCATGCGAGCCGTCGAGGGGAGGCAGAGGCAGAAGGTTGATGGCGCCGACGGCGCAGGCCAGGATGCCGAACCACTGCAGGCTGGGCCCGACACCACGCTCGATGACCTGGCCGCTGATCGCCGCCTGACCGACCGGAGAAAGGAACCGCACCGGCGCCTCGGTCGCACCCGAGACGTCGATCACCGCACTGACATAGGATCCGAGCTGAGCCACCAACCTGGCCAGTGACGCCGCCGTGGCCGTGATAACCAACTGCACCAGGCCCAGCGCCGTGCGCCACGACTCGACGAAGGTCGCCCCGTTACGCCACTCGACGGCTGCGAAAGCCAGAACGGCGGTGGCCATGTTGACGGCCGGCCCGGCAAGGATGGTGGCCAGACGACCCCAGTGGGACGCAGCCCGATAGGTGCCCGACTCGTCGAATCCGTCGGGGATCTCCGACGCCGGCGTCATCCCCTCGATCTTCACGTACCCGCCGAGGAACAGGACTTTGAGCCCGTAGCGGCAGTCGCCGATGGTGACCGAACAAACCTCGGGCCCGAACCCCCAGAAGAACTCCGACGGGCGCATTCCGGCCCAGCGGGCGACCACCAGGTGGCCGGCCTCATGGGTGAGGATGATGAGGCCCAGGAAGCCGAGGAGATACAGGCCGCCGGGTGCCACGGCGGCGAGGAACCCGATCGACGCCGCAGAGGCCACAAACCACAGCGGACTGAACCGCGGGTCCTCAACCTGTGTTCGTACCGCCTGGATCGCCAAAGCACGCCGCCTTCTCGCCTGTTCCCAACACCGCACCAATCACCGTCGACCTCCACGTTCGACGCCAGATCGGCCTGTCGTTCCATCTAACCACCGACGCGGTGGTGAGCGCCGGGGCCGATCTACCCCGCTCTCAGCCGGAGAATGATCCGTATTGCCCCTTGAAGAACAGCAGTGGGCGGGCTTCCCGGCGAACCGACAGGTTGAGGACCCGACCGATGATCAGATCATGATCCCCGGCCTCGATGACCTCGTGAATTCGGCAGTCGATGATGCCGAGCACATCGGGCAGGATCGGGGAGCCCGTCTCGGAAAGCTCGTAGCCGATCCCCTCGAATTTGTCGTCGGCCTTCGAGGCCATGCGGTTGCTCAGGTCCTGCTGGTCATCGGCGAGGATGTTGACGCAGAAGTGCCCGGCCGCCTCCACCGCATCCCGGGTCCCGGCCCCGGATCCGATGTAGAAGCCGACGAGCGGCGGATCGAGGGAGATCGAGGTGAAGGAACCGATGGTTACCCCGGCCGGCCGCCCGGCCCCCGGTTCGCCGTCGGTGGTCACCACCGTCACACCGGTCGGGAAATGGCCCAGCACATGGCGGAAGTCGCCCGGGTCGATCTCGGGGGCACTCGGGATGTCGGTCATCGCTGCATCTTCTCCGGGCTCGAAAAGGGTCGGTGCGCGCTCCGCCGAGCCGGACGGCCCTGGAGCCGACGCCAAGCCTAGCGGTGAGGGTCGAACCACACCGGTTCGACCGACCACCCCATCGCAGCGTAGTGTTTGCTCATGGGGAACTCCGCTGGGGCCACCGTCGATGGTTCACCAGGGCCGTCGGCCCACCGTCCACCTCTGCCCGACGGCCTGATCGCCGTCGTAAAACGTGACTGTCCGACCTGTGAGCTGGTCGTTCCCGTTCTGGAACAGCTGGCGGAGGCCGGTCCGCTCACCGTGTACACCCAGGACGACCCGGCCTTCCCCGAGTCGGTCGCCGCCACCGACGACACAAGGCTCGCCTTCTCCTGGCATCACGACATCGAGACCGTACCGACCCTGATCCTGGCCCGCGACGGAAAGGAGGAGGACCGGACCGTCGGCTGGTCGCGACCGCACTGGGAGAAGCTCACCGGTGTCGACGATCTCGGTCCGGACCTGCCCGAGTTCCGACCCGGCTGCGGATCGCTGTCGGTCGACCCGTCGCTGACGTCCGAGCTGGCCGTGCGATTCGGAGGGTCGGTCCTGCAATCCCGCCGTGTCGAGCTGGCCCGGCTCGAGGATCCGTTCGAGGCGGCCTTCGATCGAGGTTGGACCGACGGGTTGCCGGTGGTGCCCCCGACCGAGGCCCGGGTCATGGCCATGCTGGAGGGCACCTCCCGGGCCGCTGACGACGTCGTGGCCGAGATCCCGCCCGACCTGCACGAGGCCACCGTCGAACAGATCGCGATCAACGCGGTGATGGCCGGCTGTCGGCCGGAATATCTCCCGGTCGTGCTCGCCGCCGTGGAGGCGGCCTGCACGCAGGAGTTCAACATGCACGGCCTGCTGGCCACCACCTTCTTCTCCGGACCGATCCTGGTGGTGAACGGTCCCATCGCGAAACGCCTCGGCATGAACTCCGGCGGCAACGCCTTCGGTCAGGGCAACCGGGCCAACATGACGATCGGTCGGGCCCTGCAGCTCGTCGTCCGCAACCTCGGCGGTGGCCGTCCGGGCGAGGTCGACATGGCCATGCTGGGCTCGCCGGGCAAGCTGTCGTTCTGCTTCGCCGAACGGGAACACGATTCGCCGTTCTCGTCACTCGCGGCCGAGAGGGGCTTCGGGCCGTACGCCGACACCGTGACCGTATTCGCCGGATCGGGCCCCACTGCGATCATCGATCAGATCTCGCGAACACCGGAGTCGCTGGTGCGCTCGTTGGCCGCCTGCCTCCGGTCGACCGGCCACCCGAAGCTCGCCATGGGCTTCGACGCCATGCTCGTCGTCTCCCCCGAACACGGGCGGATCTTCGCCCAGGCCGGATGGGACAAGGACCGGCTGCGGGCCGAACTCGATGAGCTGCTCACGATGTCCGGTGCGGAGATGGTCCGGGGGGTCGACGGCATCGAGGAGGGCCTACCCGAGGCCTTCGCCGACGAACAGGTTCCCAAGTTCCGCCCCGGAGGCCTGCAGATCGTTCACGCCGGAGGCGATGCCGGGCTCTTCTCGGCCGTCCTCGACGGCTGGGTCGGCGGGAACATCGGCTCCGTACCCGTAACCGTGGAGATACGACCATGACAGCAACGAACACCAACTCGACCACCGATGGAATCCCACTGGTGGTCCTCGACCCGACGGCAGGCAAGGCCGCCACGGACGTGCAGCCGGCGCCAAGACCGTCCGGGTTGTCCGGCCTGACGGTCGGGCTGCTCGACATTTCCAAGCCCCGGGGCAACGTCTTCCTCGATCAGGTCGAGTCCCACCTCGACCGGCTGGGGGCCAAGGTGGTCCGTTACCGCAAACCCACGTTCGCCAAACCGGCTCCCGTCGACCTTCGCCACGAGATCGCCGTCAACTGCGACGCCGTGATCGAGGCGCTCGCCGATTGAGGCAGCTGCACGTCGTGCAGTGTGCACGACTCCGTGGACCTCGAGCGACGCGGCATCCCGACCGTGTTCGTGGCCAGCGACGTTTTCGTCGACGCCGCCAAGGTGCAGGGCGAGGCACTCGGCTTCCAGCCGGAGCGGGTGTTCGTCAAGCACCCCATCCAGGATCGAACCGACGACGAGATGGTGGCACTGGCCGACGAGGCCGTCGACGCCCTCGTCCGCGCCATCTCCGGGTCGTAGATTCGGGGAGCCGGAGCCTTCAGGGCGCCTGTTTCGGGTGCCGTCGGACGAACACCACCAGCTCGGCCAGTCCGAGCATCGCCGCCAGCGCGCCCATGACGAGGAGGTACCAGCCGACCGCCGCATAGTCGGCTCCATCGGACCCGACACCCGACCCGAACCCCACAACCGCCGACGTGACCGCCAGGGCCGGGTAGCGACGAAGTCCCGAAGGCTCACCGGCGGCGAGGAAGCCGCCTGCCGACACGAGGCCGGCCAACAGGCCCGACCACCGGCGCCAATCCTCGGCCGCGCCGAGGTCACCGGTCAGTGCGATGACCACGACGAAAACCACCGTTGCGCCGGCGACGAAAAAAACGACGCCAACGAAGCCGGGGACGTCACCGCCCGACTCCCCGGTGCGCCCGGGAAGAGTGCCGATCCTCGGATATGTGACCACCTCCCGGAGCCGTCGGAGGAGGGACGGCCCGAAAACGACGGCGAGCGCTGCGCCGATCGGAACGATTCCCGGATTGGCGGCCCAAGCCGCGGCCAACACGAGGAACAGAGCGCCAGTGGCGCACTCCAAGAGGCCATCGACAGCGTCGCCGGCCGCAGAGGCACGGGGCGGGGAACCGAGGTGATCGGCTCGATCGCTCATGGTCCGCTCCTTCGCTCATCGAGGTGTGGACAACGATCCTCGTTTCCCAGTCTGCCCGGAGCCTCCGGTGCGGAGAAGGGCCGAAAGACCCCTCCCGGAGCGCAGCCGGATTCGGGGACGGCGGTCAGGAAGGAAGCAGATAGCGACCATTGACGTGGACGGTGAGACCATCGGCCACCAGTGTGGCTGCCACCCGTTCGGCCCGGGACGTATCGTCGGCCCAACCCATCACCGCGGCCAGATCCTCGTCGGCCACCGGCCCGTGGCGCAGAGCTCGAACCAGGCGGCCGCGACCCTGGCGGTCCGACCCCTCGAAGCGGGACTGACGACCGGACACGCCGGCCGACCCGTCGGCCGGGTCAGGGTCGTGCCCGCCGGCGAGGTGCCATCGACACACCGGGGAGAACGGACAGGGGCCGCAGTCGGGATCCGGTCGGCAGTAGGCCGCCCCGACATCGAGCATGGCCTGATTCCAGGCCCACGGGTCCCGGCCGACCACACACTCGTCGGCCAGTCGCTGGACCTCGGCGCGGGTCATGGTCCGCCCCGCCGTGCGGGCAAGGATGCGGGCCACGTTGGTGTCGACAACCGCTTCGTCCTGCTCGAAGGCGAAAACCGCCACGGCCCTGGCGGTATAGGCGCCGACGCCGGGAAGAGAGAGCAGCTCGTCGAGCGTCGCCGGCATCGTGCCACCGAATCGTTCGGTCACCGCGACCGCGCAGCGATGCAGGTTGACCGCCCGCCGGTTGTAGCCGAGCCCGGACCACTCGTCGATGACGGCCGCAACCGGAGCGCCCGCCGTGACCGCCGGGGTCGGGAACCGGTCGAGAAAACGATGCCAGCGATCAATGACCCGGCTCACCTGGGTCTGCTGCAGCATGATTTCCGACACCAGAATCGACCACGGGTCGCGGGTCCGCCGCCACGGAAGATCCCGACCGTGATCGGCGAACCATCCTTCGAGGTCGACGGCGTCCAGCATGAGCCACCGATGCTAGAAGACGATGGCCGTCATCGCTCCGGCCAACGGGCGCCATTCCGATGTCTCCCCCCGTCAACGCCGCTCCTAATCTTGAATTCATGTCGGAAGCTGACCTCCAGAACGCCAACGCCGCCATCGACGCCGCGGATTCTGTCGTCCGCAACGCCGTGAGGAAGCTGGCGGAGACCGGATCGATCGACGCCGACCAGGTTCTGGCCTACGACGTGGCCCACGCCGCGGCTGCCGTCGAAACGGCCCGGGCCATGATCGACTACGGGGCCAAGGGTGAGATCGAGGCCAAACTCACCTGCGTGTTCGTTGCCGACGTGGTTGCCGACCTGGCCGGGAGGCTGTGGGGCCGGGAAAAGGTGTGGGGGTCGAGCGTCGAGGTACTCGCACACACCACCGGGTTCGTCTCGACCTGGCGTGATCCGGGAGTCCTGGCCGAGTTGGCGTTCACCGACGGTCCCCGGCATCTCGACGACGACTTCGAACTGGTCCAGGACACCTTCCGCCGGTTCTCCGACGAGCAGGTGGCGCCACAGGCGGAACACATCCACCGCACCAACGCCGACATCCCCGAATCGCTCATCGAGGGACTGGCCGAGATGGGGTTGTTCGGCCTCTCGATCCCCGAGCACTACGGCGGTTTCGCCTCGGGCGGTGAGTCCGACTACTACGGCATGGTCATCGCCACCGAGGAACTCAGTCGGGGCTCGCTGGGAGCGGCCGGTTCTCTGATCACCCGGCCTGAGATCCTGGCCCGGGCCCTGGAGGCCGGCGGAACCGAGGAGCAGAAGCAGACCTGGCTTCCCCGGCTCGCCTCCGGCGAGATCATGAACGCCGTGGCCGTCACCGAACCCGACTACGGCTCGGACGTGGCCGGTATCAAGGTCACCGCCACACCCACCGGCAGCGGTTCTGATGCCGGCTGGCTGATCAACGGCGTCAAGACGTGGTGCACCTTCGCAGCGCGGGCCGATGTGCTCATGGTTCTCGCCCGTACCAACCCCGACCGCTCACTCGGCCATCGCGGCCTTTCGATCTTCATCGTGCCGAAGGAACGGGGCGATGGCCACGGCTTCGAGCTGACCCAGGCTCCGGACACGCCCGGTGGTGGCGGCAAGATGGAGGCCCGACCCATCGACACCATCGGCTATCGGGGCATGCACTCCTACGAGGTTTCGTTCGACAACTGGTTCGTGCCGGCGGAGAACCTCATCGGCGGGGCCGACGGAGAGGGCCGTGGTTTCTACTATCAAATGGCCGGTTTCGAGAACGGTCGCCTCCAGACGGCGGCCCGGGCCATCGGTGTCATGCAGGCCGCCTACGAAGCGGCCAAGAACTACGCCGAGAACCGGGTCGTGTTCGGCAGTCCGATCGCCGACTACCAGCTGACCAGGGCCAAGCTCACCCGCATGGCCGCCCTCATCCAGGCCTCCCGTCAGTTCGCCTACTCCGTCGGCCGGATGATGGCCAAGGGCGAGGGCAAGATGGAGGCGTCGATGATCAAGGCCTACGTGTGCCGGGCCGCCGAGTGGGTCACCCGGGAGGCTCTGCAGATCCACGGCGGCATGGGCTATGCGGAGGAGTACGACGTGAGCCGCTACTATGTCGACGCCCGAGTGCTCAGCATCTTCGAAGGGGCCGACGAGACCCTCTGCCTCAAGGTCATCTCGAGGACCCTGGTCAACCAGCTCGACGCGTAGGTCGACGCAGGGGACGAAGCCCCGAACCTCGACGGGCCGGGCTCGTCGGGCAAGCTCAGATCGGTCGGTCGGTGGAGCCGTCGACCGGCGAGTGGGAAGTGAAGATGTCGGACAGGTGGTCCGTCCAGTTCTCGCCGTCGAACCAGCGGTAGATCGCCTGGTCCTCCGGGTCGTAGTACCACCCGGGGCACGCGCCGACCATGGGATCGCCGACCGAACTGGACATGCGGCGCGCCGGCACAGGGAAATCCTGCGCCACCGAAGATGTACCCATGTCCATCAGGGTAGTAGGCGGCGGTGACAGCGACGCGGACCATGTCGGTCCGGTTACAGCCGGGGGACGGTTTGGGCGTCCACCCGAAGGAGTCGGCTCAGCGGACCTCGACCAGAAGTTCGGTGGCAGCCGCGCAGTCAGGATCCAGTGACGACATCGCGGCGCCCTCGATCACCGAGTCGGGACGCACGACCCGGTCGACCAATCCGAGCCCGATCACCTCGGCAGTCGCGACGAAGGCCGGCTTGTCGATGTCGATGACCCGCTCGACCAGCGTGCGCCAATACGGTTCGGGTAGCAGGCAGCCGACTGGAACGACCAGCCACACCGGCCGTCCGAGGGCTCTGGCCGTTGCGGCGAGAGCCAACCCACCGGTATCGACCAGGGCGGCCGACGGCGACGCGGCCGCCGCCTCGAGAACCACCACATCACACTCGGCGACCACACCCGCCATCCGCGATCCGTCGAAGTATTCGGCCTCGATCTCGTCACGTTCCAGCCGCCGGGTCACGGACGGGCCGAGGCCGTCAACGTCGATGACCAGAGCCGAGCAGTCGGCTCGGCGCCGGCCGAGTGTTTTGACGACCAGATCGGGCCAGCCGATCATGGCGATGGTGGACCCGTCGGGCAGCGCCTCGGCCAGACGGCGATCGGTCGTGTCGGCGTGGAGTTCCTCGACGACGAGTCGGGCCTCGGACCGCTGATCGGCGCTCAACACCAACCGGGTACACAACCACCACAGCGGCCCGACGGCCGGCTGACGGGTCAACAGCCGCCGGCAGCCGGTGAGCAACCCGGCGGGGTCACGGCCGAAGATACGCAGGGCGGAAGCTGCTTCGGCGACGAGGAGGCGAGCGTCGGCCCCGCTGGCACGGGCGACATAGCGCAGCTGCTCGATTGGGTGCATGCCTCAACCTACTGTGAAACCAGTGGGCGCAACGAAACCCGGGGCACAACGCACCGGAGAGCCCTGCGGCTATTGGGACGATTGGGAGAATTTTTGCCGGTTTGTGCGGGCAAGACTTCGTAGTCGGGTCAAACCTACGCTAGTCTCCCCCGCCGTGGCCGTTGCTCCAGCCGATCTGGTTTTCGATTCACTCAATGGCGAGGGATACCCCCTTCGAGACTGGCTGACCTCCTACCCGTTTCTGCTGGTGGCGATCGATCCCTACACGCACGAGAGCGCCTGGATTCTCGAGACCGCAGGCCGAGTGCTCGACCACTACTCCTCCGCCGATGTGCGTGTCGGCTGGGTGGCCACCACCGATTCAGACGGCTGTCGCCAGTTCCTCGGGCCCTGGTCCGACTCGTACCTGACGTTTCCGGACCCGAACCGCGAGCTGGTGAAGGCGCTGGGCGTCGAGCGCCTGCCGGCGCTGCTCTTCATCCGCAACGACGGAGCGATGGAAGTGGTCGACGGTTGGGATCCGACCGCCTGGCGTCGAGTGGCCGAGGGCGTCTCGGGTCTTCTGTCATGGAGCCGCCCGATCGTGCCCCGTCCCGGTGATCCCACGCCGTACACCGGCACGCCTGTCGACGGCGACTGACCTCGGTCGCCGGGCGTCGAGCACGCGTGGCGGCCAGACAGCCGAGCCGCCGCATGCCGTGTATCCGTCGCGTCCGCAACTAGCATTCGTCACGATGCCATCACCTCACGCCGCCGCCCACAACACCCTGGGGACGCCATGGCGGTGAGCGAACGGGTCGGTCAGCTGTGGCAGGGGGTGCGCCGTTGGCGTTCGGGGACGAGTGACCGACCGCCGAGCGTCAATCCGGACCTTCCCGAGGGCGACCTGCGCCGCATCCGCAAGCTCGTCGACGAGATCATCGACGCCCGCGGTGGCGAGGTGGCCGCCCGTCGAAGGGCCCGGATGCTGGGAGTCACCTACGCCGACTTCTCCGCCGTCGGACAGCAACGATTCTTCGACCTGCTGGCCGCCGAGTACGGCAACGATCGCCAAGCGGTCGACGCCGCCATCGACACGGTCATCCACGCCGCCACCTCCAACGACCGCCGAGCCGCCGAGGCCGATCTTCGCAGCGTGCTGGTTCCCCGTCGTGAGCGGCTCTTGCGCCGTTTCGTCGGCCTCGAAGGCGGCCTGTCGTTTCTCGTCCAGCTCCGCGAGGACATCCGGGATCTTGTCCGGGCCGACGTCGGGAACGACGAGGGTCTCCGCGCACTCGACTCCGAACTGCGCTCCATTCTCGACCGGTGGTTCGACGTCGGGCTGCTCACGCTGACCCAGATCACCTGGAGCACATCCGCCGCCTTCCTCGAGAAGCTGATCCAGTACGAGGCGGTCCACGCCATCCGCTCCTGGAACGACCTCAAGGTCCGATTGGGGCCGGGACGTCGATGTTACGCCTACATCCACCCGGCCATGCCCGACGATCCCCTGATCTTCGTCGAGGTTGCGCTGACCGAGGGCATGGCCGCTGCGGTCACCCCTCTGATCGAGGCGTCGGACGGCCCTCCGAGAACCGACGTCG
>JAOTVU010000051.1 GCA_029863385.1 Acidimicrobiia bacterium | reverse complement strand
CCGCCTACGTCAGCGACGCCCATCTCGTCAGCAGCGACTGGACGTTCCGAGCGGCACTCGGGCGGTCGGGAGCCCTACCGATCGGCTATCGCTCGTTGCGGGATGCCCAGCGCAAACTCTGACCTCCCGGCCTCATCGGCCGCGCCTGTCAGGCCAGCGGCTTCAGTGCACCGGATTCGACGAGCTCGACGAACGACAGCCAGGGCCCGGTCGAACCAACCGGCTTGACGTCTCCGCGGATGTAGGCCCGGGCGATCGACTCGTCACCGGAGAGGTAGGCCCGAAGCTGATCGTCGGAGAAGGGGATCGACACGTCGATGTCGTCGCCCTCGGCGTCGGACGGGCCGACCACCCGGCCCTCGACCATGGCCACAACGGCGCGGCGCTTCTTGCCGATCGTCAATTCGATGACGCCCGATCGGTCGCCGATCTGATCGTCGTCCGCAGCGGTCGACGCTTCGACCAGCGCCTCCACCCATTCCTCGGTCAACGCCTCCATCACACGTGCTCCGTGGCGTCATCGGGCGCTCCGACCACCTCGACACCGGCCAACAGATCGTGTTCCGGAAGATCGGAGTCGACAAGTGAACGGGCGAGGACGTAATCCTCGTAGGGGTAGGCGGCCTCCGCCTCGTCGTCGGGCAGACCGAACCAGAAGGATTCCTCCGGGTCGACCTGGGTCTCGTGGGCCAGGAGCGCCTCCCGGCGGGCCCAGTAGAACCCGGTGACATCGATCCGCGTGGTGATGCGGTGATCCTGGTCGGGGCGCTCGGTGAACCACTCCTCCTTGAACGGTGATTCGAGACCGAGATTTCCGTACCGCTCGTGATGAGCCAGCATGCGGGCCCTGCTCCACATCGAGTAGTAGAGCTTGAGCGGCTGCCAGGGCTCACCGACGTTCGGGTACCAGTCAGGGTCGCCGGCCCGCTCGAACGCCAGCACCGAGATGTCGTGAACCCGCAGATGATCGGGGTGGCGATACCCCTGCTGGTCGTCGGAGTAGGTGATGATCACCTGCGGGCGATGGCGGCGGACGAGCGCGACCAGCCGACAGGTCGCCTCATCGATGTCGGCCTGCCAGAAGCAGTCCGGGTGCTCGTTGGCCTCGCTGCCCTCCATGCCCGAATCGCGATATCCCAGCCAATCGAGATCCGAGAAGCCAATGGCCTTCACCGAACGTTCGAGTTCCGCCACGCGCACCGCGGCGATGTTGGCGTGCACGTCCGGACGATCCATGGCCTTGTTGAGAACCTCGCCCTCCTCACCACCGGTGCAGCAGACGAGGAAGGTGTCGTGCCCGGCCGCCGCGTACTTGGCGATGGTGGGCGCTCCCTTCGACGCCTCGTCGTCGGGGTGGGCGTGAACGCTGAGAATTCTCCCAGTTGAGTTGTGTGCCATCGATTCAACCTACCAACTCGCTCCCCCATCTCAAGACTGCAGGAGGTTGTCGTCCGTCTCAGCGGGCACTGTGGCCGTCTCATGACGATACTTCTGCTCCGGTCGGTGGCTATGATCGGAATCGGTGGCGCAAGCGGGCTCCAACGATTCCCCGGAACCAGGACCCGCAGTGCGGGCACCATTCGATTCGACGTTCGTGTAACAACCGTGTTCGTGAGGGGTACGAGTATGAGCCAGTCCGCAGTGTGGGCTCTGATCTGGCTGGCCGCAGCCGTCGTCTTCGGTATCGGCGAGATGCTGATGGCCGGGTCGTTCTTCCTGCTCCCGTTCGCCGCCGGTGCGGTCCTCGCTGCAGTCGTGGCCGCCGTCGTTCCCGGCCCGCTGTGGAGTTGGCTGGCGTTCATCGTCGGTTCCGTTGCGGCTTTCGCCGGTATGCGGCCGTTCGCACAACGGCTCCAGGACAACGCCCCCGACGTCGCCGGCATCGGTGCCAACCGGCTCGTCGGCGCCATCGGCGTTGTGCTGTCCCCCATCTCGGCCACCCCGGGGGAGGCAGGCATGGTGAAGGTCGGTGGCGAGGAATGGCGGGCCGACACCCCGCCCGGTATCGCTCTGTCGGCGGGCACCAAGGTTCGTGTCGTCGAGGTGCTCGGCACTCGTCTTCTCGTCGAACCAACGCCGATCGAAGATCTTCGCTGACCCAAGGAGGGTTTCATCAACCATGTTCGAACTCGCTTCACTGGCCATCATCCTGGTGGTGGCCTTCATCCTGGTCTACGTCGCCCTGGGTGTCCGGATCGTCCACCCCTACCAGAAGGGAGTTGTCGAGCAGCTCGGCCGTTACAAGGAGACCGTCGACCCGGGCCTACGCATCATCAAACCGATCCTCGAGCGCATCCGGACCGTCGACATGCGCGAGCAGGTCATCGACGTACCGCCCCAGGAGGTCATCACCGAGGACAACGTGGCCGTCTCGGTCGACGCCGTCATCTACTTCGAACCGACCGATCCCCAGCGCCTGCTGTACAACGTGTCGAACTTCATCCTGGCCGTCACCAAACTGGCCCAGACCAACCTGCGTAACGTGATCGGCGAGATGTCGCTCGACGAGGCGTTCACCTCCCGGGAGCGGGTCAACGCCGCACTCCGCCAGATCCTCGACGACGCCACCGACAAGTGGGGCGTACGGGTGGTGCGGGTGGAGATCCAGCGCATCGACCCGCCGCCCGATGTCATGAACGCCATGCACGAGCAGATGAAGGCCGAGCGGACACGACGGGCCGTCGTCACCCAGGCCGAAGGTACCCGGGAAGCCGCCATCACCCGGGCCGAGGGTGAGAAGCAGGCCGCCATTCTCACCGCCGAAGGTGTTCGCCAGCGCGACATCCTCACCGCCGAAGGTGAGGCCCAGGCCGTTCGCACCAAAGCCGACGCCGAACAGTACCGCCAGGAGGTGGTCGCCTCCGGCGAGGCCGAGGCGATTCGCAATGTCTTCGGCGCCATCACCGATGCCGGGACCGACGATCGAGTCATCGCCATCAAGTATCTCGAGGCGCTGCAGGGTATCGCCGATGGCCGGGCCACGAAGATCTTCGTCCCGGCCGACATGAGCGCAACGCTCGGCACTCTCGGCGGCATCGCGGAGATGCTGCGCGACGGCGATTTCCCCCCGGCGGCTCCCTACGAGCCCCGGGACCCGAACCGGCTGAAGCCGGCGACACCGGCGGAGGCCACAGTCGTTTCGCCGACGGTATCGGTTCCGCCGCCGGACATGTCGCATCACGATCCGACTCACAGCCGTCCGACGCCCGCTCCTCAGCCGACGCGACCACCCACCCCGGAAAGCCGTCACCCCTCCCCTCCCCCGCCACCGGGTGGTGATGCCGGTGGTCAGGTCACACTTGGCGGTGAACCGGCCATCAACAGCGTCGTCGACGAGTTGAACCAGATCTTCGGCCGCCCCCGCCGCTCCGACGGCTGAATCCCATCCCGAAATCTGCGCCTCGGGTGGCACTCGAGTGCCACCTGAGAAGCTCAGAACGGTGGGGTGCCGCCGTTCAGGGGTGGATCGGTTCGAGCCGGTCGTCGCCCTCTTCACTCTCGACCAGCCGCCAACCGAACATCTCGGCCAGCGCCTCCGTGCCCTCCTCGGGGCCCGAGGCCAGGATCGTGTCGTCGACCCGGAGCACCACGTGTCGGCGGGGACGGTAGAGATAGCGGCCATCACGCTCGATGGCCAGCACGTTGAAGCCCGGCTCGATGGGCAGATCGAGCTCGTCGAGCGACTTGTCCGCGGCCGGTGCGTCGGCCGCCATCGGCATGCGGACGACCACGTCGTCGGTGTCACCTAGCGCAACGTGGAGCACGGGATGCAGATCGCTCTGTTTCTCGACGAGCCACACCATCTGCTGGGCCTGGTCCCCGAGGTCCTCGGCCGCCGCCGCCAGATGCAGCAGCCCTCGCAGCGGTTTGGGATCGACGTCGTCGCGGGCGGCCCGGAGGACCCAGAGCTCGAGGCGGATCTTCATTTCGTCGAGCCGGTCCTCCAGGTGACGGACCTCGGCCGCCAGCGAGCGGTCACGGAACACCAGCGCCGAGTAGGCCAGGCCAACCGCCACCTCCGAGAGGTTCTTCATCTCGACGATCGTGTCGACGGCCCGATCGAGGTCGGTCAACGCCGTTGTCTCCTCCACGTGTGGCGGCGACCAGGACGGGGCGCCCGCCAGCTCACGCAGCCGGGTGATGCCGTCGGGTGAGCCCCGCAGGAACAGGACGTCGCCCGGGTTCAGGATGTCGTCGCCGCCGGGGTCAACGACCCACTGACGGCCACGCCGAATGGCCATGACCCTCATGCCGGTCACAACCGGCAGCTCGAAGGAGCTGAGCGTGCGGTTGGCGAAATGCGATCCGGCGTGGACCTCCACCCGGTGGGCGATCTCCTCGGCCTCCATCAGATCGAGAACGAGCTGACGGGGAATACCGAGCTGGCGGGTGATGATGTGGGCGATGTCGACCGCGTCGTTGCCGATACCTTCGACCGCGCTGATCACCTGCAGCACCGCCGACATCGCCTCGCCCTCGCGGGGATTGCGGACGGCGATGATGCACAGGGTCCGCATGGCGTGGACGAGTTCGGTGATCTTCTGCTCCAGCTCCTCGACCTCGTCGGCCATGTCGGTGTCGTTGAAGAACAGCGCGGCGTAGGCCAGGTCGACCATCAGCTCACTGGTGTCCTTCGCTTCGGCCAACATCTCACGCAGGTTGCGGGACTCCATCAGCTTCCAGCTTCCATCGGTCTACGATCTCCTCGACAGCGTTTCAGGACAGCGTTTCAGGACAGCGATTCGGGACGTGTTTCGAAACGGTGTTTCGAGACAGTGTAGTGAGGGGCCATGACACGGCCCGGCGGGTGCCGGTGGCTGTCATGCGATGCCCCACACCAGCAGCGCAACGATCAGCGTGATCGAGCCGACCACGTCGAGGCTGGCGCTCACCAGCGGGATGCCGTGATTGTCGGGATCGAGCCCGAACCGCACAACGAGCAGCGTGCCGTAATAGGCGACCAGACACACGAACGTAGTGGCCAGGAGGCCGCCGGTGACGGCGGCCGCCACGAGGCTCACCAGCCCCGGCGACGTCTTGCCGAAGACCACACCGATGGTTCCCGCCAGAAGCGCCAGCAGGGTGAAGATGGGCAGCGCCAGCCCGTAGACGATGCGAATGTCGTGACGTGCCTCACCCTGGGGTATGCGCGCCGGCTTGACCAGACCGAGGTGGACCTTCGTCGACAGACGATTGGCCAGGATGCCACCGAGTGCGCCACCGGTGGCCAGGTAGCCGGGCAGCAGGACAACCAGCACGGAGAAGGTCAGGAAACGGTCGATCGAACGCTCCAACACGATGCCTGCGAACAAGCTCAAGGTCCCGGCCACGAGCAACACGGGCACCGATTCGATGGCAACCCGCCGGGCGTCCATCAGTTGACTTCGGAAAACCACCACGACACCGGCCACGACCAACAGAACGAGGACGAGGGCCAGCGAACGGGTGAGCCACTGCCGACGGATGAGTCCGGTGGCCAGAACCAGGGCGGGCAGGGTGACGAAGTCTCCCGAGGCCGACACCAGTGGGGCGGTCACGTTGTCGAGGTCCCAACCGAAGCGGGCCGAGGCCACCGCCAACCCGAGTGTGATGGCCAGGACGACGATCGAGGCCAGCGTGCCGCCGACGACCGAGACGACGACGAAGTCGGCCCATCCGATCACATCGACACCCCGCTCGGCCAGGGCCAACGCCACCACCTCGGCGACTGTGGCCACGCCCACTGCGGCCACGAGCGATGACAGCAGCGCGCCGATCACGTTCTGGCCGAGCAGTGACTCCGGTCGTCGACTCCAGAAGAACGTGCCGGTCCGGATCGCCGTCGACAATCGGCTGCCGAGCGGGCCGAACACGTTACCCCGTAGGCCGATGGCCGCCGGGATGAACAGCAGCAGGCCGGGGAATCGTTCGAGGGTGTCGGTGAACGCGGCCAGGGTCAGTCCGGTGATCAGACTGGTCGAGGCCGACAGGGCCAGCGCACCGAGACTTTGACTGGCGTCTCCGACGGCCGGGCCGAGGAGACCGCCCAGTGGCCGCCAGGCCAGCCGGGGCGCCGCCAGCAGTCGGCGACTCCGGGCGAGACCCTCCGATGCCTCACCGCCCGCAACGGCGGACAACGAGTCGCGCCGGGACCGCCACCACAGGGCGGCTCGTTCCCATGCTCGGGGGGTGGCGGTCGACGACATGACGAGTCAATGGTAACGACCGGCCGACCCATCGCCGGGATGCCACCGGGTTCGACCGGGGTCAACCCGCCCGGGCCCGCCACCGGCCGGGCGGGCCGGCACGCTACGCTCCTTGACGTGGGAGACACCGTGCACCTCGGGGTGCCAAGCCGGGCCCGCCGCAAGGTCCTACGGCCGATCGTTCTGGCAACGACGGCCGTCTGCCTGATCGTGACCGCCTGTGCCGACGACGGTCGAGAACTGGCCCAGCCCGCCGACTGGCAAACCACCACCACCCGTCCTCCCCCACCGACCTCCGCGCCACCGTCGGAGCCGAGTGAGTCCGGCGTCGTGTTGTCGAGCCCCGACTTCGAGCCCGGTGACGCCATTCCCGTGTCCGCCACCTGCGCCGACGACAACGTGTTCCCCAATCTCGCCTGGACCGGTGTCCCCGCCGGGGTCGGCGAGCTGGCCGTCACCCTCAGCGACCAGACCGATCCCAACGAGCCGCTCCTGCTGTGGCTGATGGCCGGCATCCCTCCCAACCGGACGGGGCTCGACGCCGGACTCCTGCCCGATGGGGCCTACGAAACGCTCAACGATTACGGCAATCCCGGCTTCGGCACGCCGTGCCTCGAGAGTTTCCAGACCGGTCGTCGTGACATCCAGTTCCGGCTCTACCTGATGCCCGGCTCGTCGGGGCTGCAGGCGGGAGATCCCGGCAACGAGGCCTGGGACTCGTTGCGGGCTCAGGCCACCGAGACGGCTTCGCTTCTGGCCACAGTCGACTCCCAGGGTTGACCGTGCCCCCGAGCTACGACCCCGGCGAGGTTCCGGTCCAGCCCGCGGCCACGGTGATGCTCGTCGACGATCGCCCCGACCTTCATGTTCTGCTGGTGCACCGGACGGCCAAGGTGGTGTTCGCTCCCGACAGCTGGGTCTTTCCCGGTGGTCGGGTCGATCCGGAGGACCACATCGACGATGTCGACCGGTTGATCACCGGGCTGACCGACACGGAGGCATCGAGCATCCTCGGTGTGAACCGCGGCGGTTTGGCCTGGTGGCTGGCCGCCTGCCGGGAAACCCTCGAGGAGGCCGGGATCCTCCTGGCCGCCGACGCCGTCATCGACGGCGCCGACGAGGCCCACATGATCGCCCGGATGCGAGCCGAGCTGGCGGCCGACGAGTCGGTGTTCGGCGACCTGCTGCTGGCCGAGGGCATCGTTCTCGACGCCACCCTCGTCGAGGAGGTCGCCCGTTTCATCACCCCGCCCGGCCCGGCCCGCCGATTCGACGCCCGATTCTTCATCGCCCAGGCTCCGGCCGGACAGGAGCCGAGCCACGACGAGGGTGAGATCGTCAACTGGGATTGGATCCGGCCGAGCGACGCGTTGACCCGTTGGGCCGACGGAGACATGGCGATGATGTCGCCCACCGTGCGCATGGTCGCCTGTCTGGCCCGTTACCGGTCGGCGAACGAGGCGATGGCCGTGGCCCGACGTCGGCTGGCCTATCAGCGGGTTCGGGTCGCCGACCCGGCCGGCGAGTACCGGGTCCTGCTACCAGGTGAGCCCGGCTACGAGGAGGCCGATCTGGAGGTCGAATCGGGGTGGGTCCGGTTGTGGAACCCGGACCTGGCATGAGAGCCGACTAGGGATCACCCAGCCACTCCAACCTCGGCTCGCTGCCCAGCGGTGATGCCGGACGCTCCCACCGCCAATCGACGCCGTCGACGGCCACCGGCGGCCGGAGCCGCCGGGCCGGCCCCCACGGCGTGGTTTCCCCATCGGGCTCCCAATCCCCGTCGACGGCATCGGTGAAATCGGTGTCCGGGTCGGTCCGGGGCCCGCCGAGCAGCAGATGGGCGGTTCGGGCCAGCGACACCCGAGCCGTCGTCGCTCCCCCGTCGGCCAGACGGGCGGCCCAGGCGACGGTGGCCAGCAGATACCCCGTGGCGTGATCCAGGGCCTGAACCGGGAGAGGTTTCGGTTCGGGTTGATCGGCGGGTCGGCCGGAATCCGGATCGGAGCCGAGGAGACGCCCGCCGGTGTGGGCGATGCCGCACGACATCTGCACGAGGCTGTCGAATCCGCGACGATTCCGCCACGGACCGGTCCAACCGTACGCGTTGAGCCGCACATCGATCAGTCCGGGCGCCACCTGACGGCGGGCGTCGTCGCCCAACCCCAACCTCTCGAGTGCATCGGCCCGATAGCCGTGCACGAGAATGTGGGCGTCGGCCAGGAGGCGCAACAGATCGGCTCGACCGTCGTCGGTGCGCAAGTCGATTCGACCGCACCGTTTGCCCCGCGTGACGTCGGGTTCGAGTCCCGGTTCCGACCAGTCGGGCGGGTCCAGACGGAGAACGTCGGCCCCGAGGCCGGCCAGGAACCGGGTGGCGACCGGCCCGGCCAGCACCCGGGTCAGATCGAGCACTCTGACCCCGTCCAGCGGCCGACCGGGCGTCAACGCCGGCGGCTCGGCCCCAACGCCGGCGTCGAACCGTTCGACGTGGACGACCGGCTCCGCGGCAACCGCCTCACCCTGCGGATGCCGCTGCCACTCCTCCTCCGACCGCAGGGCGGCGGCGCAGCCACCGGCCGCCACGATTGCCGGCTCCAATACATCCGCCGACCAGGTGGCCACCGCCTCCGCCACAGCGTGCCGGTCGGCTGGATCCGAAGGATCGTCGTCGACGCCGAGCACGGCCAACGCCGCCACCCGATGGTCGGGCACGTTGGTGTGCAGCCGAATCCAGCGGTCCTCGGCCCGGTAGACGCCGGCCACGCTGTCCCAGGGCGACGGAGGCTCCCAACCGAGCGGGTCGATGGTCGACCGGAACCACAACGAGGCCAGCCGGCGATCCACACCGATCCGCCGTCCACCGAAGCCCTGCGTCCGAACGAGGTGTGCCACTGCTCGCCCCGCTGCGGCCACGGACGCCGCCGCGAGGTCCGTCGTGGCGAACAGGCTGGGCAGACTGCCATCGCCGGTAACCGACAAGCGCGCCGGGTCCGACCGGCCGAGACCATCAAGGGATTCCTCGATCTCGGCAAGAAAGCGACGGGCGGTTGTCAACTCGAGTGGTTCACTGCCTTCATCGTCTCCCACCATCTTCCGATCGTACGCCCGTTGCCGATCCAGCGCTCCCCCACCAGCACCGGCATGACCTGGTGCAGGTGGTGAACGGTTGACGGACGATGGTGCTCGGCTTGGACGGCTCGACCCTGGGACGGATTGTCACCGGCGAGCCCTTCGTGCTTCACTGAGCCGGGTATGACCGATGCCGACACCAAGACGGATACCGACGACAGGGCCGAGACCGCTCAGACCGGGTCGAAGCTGAACGGCCCGACGCTCGACCATGTGGCGCTCGCTTCATACCGGGCCTGGGACAACGTCGTGCGCTTCTGTTACCACCTCGGTGCCCGCTGGCTCGGCGGTCCGCCCGACGGTGAGCCGACACCGTTCTACTTCTCCCAGGTGCGTATGGCGGGCGGCACCAAACTCGAGTTCCTCCAGCCCATACCGGGCGAGGGCTCCGACTTCTTGCGTCGCTTCCTGCACCGCAGCGGTCCCGGCCCCCACCACTTGACCTTCAAGGTTCCCGATATTCGGGCCGCCATGGCCGAGGCCAACGCCGGCGGCTACGACATCGTCAACGAGCAGCTCGACAGCCCGACGTGGAAGGAGGCGTTTCTCCATCCGAAGCAGAGCCACGGGATCGTGATCCAGCTGGCCCAACCCGGCGGCGACGCCGACTGGGACGATCCGCTTCCGCTGCCGCCGAGCCTGCAGGCCGATCTGCCGGCCCTCACATGCGTCAAACATCTCGTGGCCGACCTCGACGCCGCCACCAAACTCTTCAGCGGTCCGCTGGGCATGACGGTGGCCGACGAAGGCACCGACCAAGAGGGTGATTTCACGGTGCTGCGGCAGGGCCCCTGGAACCTACGCCTGATCAAACCCGCCCTCGACCCCTACCGCCAGTGGCTGGCCGAGCGTCCCGGCCGCGTCCTGCAGCTCCAGATGGAGGTCGACGAGATCGCGGTGATTCCCGACCTACGAGCCGTCGGCTTCGACGGCAACCCGGCCTGGGAGCTTTCCCCCGACGTCAACCAGGGAACACGTGTGCTCCTGAGCCGCCGGTCGCGCCGGTAGCCCAACCGGCTCAGAGCGTGAACACGTAGTCGGTGGTGTGTACGACCGGTGGCCCCGGCTCCACGATGCAGCTCGGGAACGTCGGTTGGTTGACGGCGTCAGGCAGGTGCTGGGTCTCCAGGCAGACGCCGCCGTGCCGTTGGTGACCACCGAATCGTTCGCTGCCGTCGAGGTAGCGACCGGTGTAGACCTGGACCCCCGGCAACGTGGTGGTGATCTGCACCCTCCGACCCGTCGGCGGGTGTGACAGCACGATCGGTTTGTCACCGCTCGCCGCCGCCTCATCGAGAACGTAGCAGTGGTCGACGCCCACGCCGTCGAGCCGATCGATCACCCTTCCCAGCAGCGTCGGTGTCCGCAGATCGAACGCCGTGGCGTCGACCGGCGGGAGCGCACCGGTCGGCAGTGAGGCCCCGTCCACCTCGACGATGTGCTCCGCCGGTACCGACAGGACGTGATCGGTGATCGTGCCGCATCCCGCCAGGTTCCAGTAGGCGTGATTGGTCAGCGACACAGGCGTCGGCGCGTCGGTGGTGGCGGTCCACCGGTACCGCAACCGGTTGTCGTCCAGCCGGTACTCGACGGTCACCGAGAGGTTGCCGGGGTAGCCTCCGTCGCCGTCAGGCCGATCCAGGCTGAATCGAGCCCCGCGGCTCACGCCATCGGGATCAATCACGGTTTCCAGTTCCCACAGCCGGTGGCTGAAGCCGGTCGGGCCGCCGTGGAGCTGGTTCGGACCCTCGTTGGGCTCCAGGTGATGACGCCGCCCATCGAGTTCGAAAGCGGCGCCCGTGATGCGATTGGCCACCGGACCGGCCGTCACCCCGAGGTAGGCGTCGTTGCCGAAGTACTCGTCGGCCGACCGGAGGGCGAGCGCCAACCCGGTGTCGCTGCCGGTCGGGCGGATGTCCCACAGCGTCGCGCCGAGATTCAGCAGGCGGACCGTCAACCGGTCGTTGCGAAGCGCGACCTCGACCAGGTCGGAGTTGCCGGCCTGTCGACGGGTCAACGCCTCTCCTTCCGATTGCGTCGGACGTCGGTCATCCCAGTGGATCCACGCCAAGGAAGTTGAAGGCCTTGTCCATGAAGTCGAACGACTTGGGCAGACCGAAATGATCGACTCCACGAAGTGTCTCGACCCGGGCGTTGCCGAGGGCCTGGGCCAGCGGCTCGCCGGGGCCGGCGAAGTCCTGATCGCCGATGATGATCAGCGTCGGGACGGTGATCGTCGCCAGGTGGTCGGCGTCGAGGCGGGGTTGGACCCTCCGGGCGAAGGCGGCGAGGGCATCGGGGTCGTTGCCGTCCGAGGTGGCCATGGTGTGGAAGCGCTGGGCCACCACGTCGCCGGGATCGGCCTCACCCTGCAGGGCGTCGAGCAAGGGATTGCCGTCGCGTTGCTCGAGAAGAATGCCGCCGAGGCCGCCCAGCACGAGGCGTTCGAAACGGTCCTGGTTCTCGACGGCCAGGGCGAGCAGGATGCGGGCCCCGGCCGAGTAGCCGATGGCGTCGACGGGGCGGCTCGGCAGGCGGCCCGCCACCAGCTCCTCGACCCGAGCGTAGGCCTCGGAGTCGTGGGGTTTGTCGGCGTCGCCATGACCGAGGAGGTCGGGGGCGATGACCGCCCGTCCACCCTCGGTCAGCAGATCGATCCAACCCGGTTCGGCCCAGGTCCGGCGGGCTGAGGTGGCGAACCCGTGAAGGAGAAGCACTGCGTCGGCCATGGTCGGCAACCCTAGCGGACGGCCGATTCGTGCTCGAACTCCGACTCGATTGGACTCAGCGAAAGTCGCGGCTGCGGGGGACCCGGCCGACGTCCAGCGGCTCGAGCTTCTCGGCCACGATGTTCACTGCGGCGTCGTGGCGCTCCAGCCGTCCCTTCACCAGGAGGGCGGGTGAACCACGGGCCGCTCGCCGGTACCGGGTCCAGCAACCGACCGACACCACCACGTTGATCAGCCCGGTCTCGTCTTCCAGACCCAGGAAGGTGGTGCCCGAGGCGGTTGCCGGCCGCTGGCGATGGGTGACCACACCTCCCACGACTACCTTGGCCCCGTGATCGAGTTTGGTGAGATCGCAGGCCAACGTCGCCCCCCGGTCGGCAAGATCCTGCCGCAGGAAGCCGGTGGGATGCTGCGAGGTGACGCCGGTGGCCCACAGGTCGGCCAGCGCCTCTTCGTGCTCGCCCATGCCCGGGAGTTGGGGGGCGGTGGTGCCGGTGACGATGCCCTCCAGTTGCCCCGGGCCGGTCTGGGCAATGGCCCCCGCCTCCCACAGCGCTTGCCGTCTCCCGGCCCCCCTCTCGGTTCTTCCTGCACCAGACGCTGCTGATGCGCGGATTTTTCCGGAAGAGTTGTCAGAAGGGAGAGCGCCGGCGGTGGCCAGAGCCTCCAGGGCCTTCTGCCCGACGTCGGCCCGGCGGGCCACGTCCTCGATCGAGGTGAACGGCCCGTCGGCGGCCCGGGCCGCGGCGATGCGTTCGGCCAACTCGTCGCCGACGTGACGCACCGAGTCGAGACCCAACCGCACCGCCCACCCGTGATCACGGCGCTCGGCCAGGATCTCGGCCGCCGCCGCCTCGGTTTCGGCCGCGGTGAGCGTGCCCCCGGCCACGATCACCCGGGGCGGCTCGTCGCCCGGCAGCAGCTCCTGCAGCGACGCCTCGGCCAGCGACGTGTTGACGCACGGCCCGTACGTCGGCACCCCGTGGCGGCGGGCGTCCTGGGTCAACGACTGGGGCGAGTAGAACCCCATGGGCTGGGCCCGCAACAGCCCGGCGCAGAAGGCGGCCGGATAGTGCAACTTGAGCCACGACGAGGCGTAGACGAGGTAGGCGAAGCTGATCGAGTGGCTCTCCGGGAACCCGTAGTTGGCGAAGGCGGCCAGCTTGTTCCAGATCTTGCCGATGGTCTCGGTCGGGACCCCCCGCTCGGCCGCCCCGATCTCGAACCGCTCCCGCAGCTGCTCCATGCGCCGGCGCGACCGTTTGGCTCCCAGGGCCTGACGGAGCTCATCGGCGTCGCCGGCCGAGAACCCGGCCACGTCGATCGTGATCTGCATGAGCTGCTCCTGGAACAGCGGCACTCCCAGGGTCTTCTCGAGCGCGTTCTCCAGCAGCGGGTGGAGGTAGGTCACCGGTTCGAGGCCGTTACGGCGGCGGATGTAGGGGTGGACCGAGCCGCCCTGGATAGGCCCGGGTCGGATCAGGGCGATCTCCACCACCAGGTCGTAGAAGGTGCGGGGTTTGAGACGGGGCAGCGTGCCCATCTGGGCTCGGGACTCCACCTGGAACACCCCGACCGAATCGGCCCGGCACAACATGCGGTAGACGGCGTCGGACTGGTCGAGGTCGGCCAGATCGATCTCGACACCGTGGTGCTCCGCCACCAGGTCGGTGGTGTAGTGCAGCGCCGACAGCATGCCGAGCCCGAGCAGGTCGAACTTGACGAGCCCGGCCGCCGCGCAGTCGTCCTTGTCCCACTGCAACACGGTGCGGTTCTCCATCCGCCCCCACTCCACCGGGCAGACCTCGATCACCGGCCGATCACACATCACCATGCCGCCGGAATGGATGCCGAGGTGGCGGGGCAGCGTCTCGAACTCGACCGCCAGCTCGACCACGTCCGTTGGCAACTCGTCGTCGTTGACGGCCTTTTCCCCCTTGGGAGCCGGGGCGATGGAGCTTCTCCCTCCCCACCCCCAGCCGTCGATCGTCTTCGAGAATCGATCCTGTTGCCCGGGGCTGTAGCCGAGCGCCTTGGCCGCGTCACGGATGGCGGAGCGGCGACGGTAGCTGATGACGTTGGCCACCTGGGCGGCGTGGCGGCGGCCGTGGCGCTTGTAGACGTATTGGATGGCCTCCTCCCGACGGTCGGATTCGATGTCGAGGTCGATGTCGGGCGGGCCGTCTCGCTCCGGCGACAGGAACCGCTCGAACAGCAGACCGAGTTTGACCGCGTCGGCCTTCGTCACCCCCAGCACGTAGCACACCGCCGAGTTGGCCGCCGAGCCCCTCCCCTGGCACAGGATGTCGTTGCGGCGGCAGAACTCCACGATGTCCCACACCACCAGGAAGTAGCCGGGAAAACCCAGGTGTTCGATCAGATCCAGTTCGGAGTCGAGTTGGGCCCAGGCCTTGACCGTGAACTCGTCGTTCGACGACCGGGGACCGTAGCGACGCACCCCACCCTCCTCCACCAGCCGGCGCAGATAGCCCATCTCGCTCAGACCGTCGGGGCAGGGAAACGGCGGCAGGTTGGGGGCCATCAGCGACAGGTCGAAGGCGCAGGCCAACCCCAGTTCGGCCGCCCGTTCCACCACGCCGGGGTAGCGGGCGAAGCGGCGGGCCTGCTCGTCGCCGGATCGGAGGTGGGCGCTGGCCGCCGGCGGCAGCCAGCCCTCGATCTCGTCGAGTGATCGGCGGGCCCGCACGGCAGCCATGGCAGTGGCCAGGCGACGGCGGGACGGTGACGCATAGTGCACGTTGTTGGTGGCCACCACGTCGAGACCGGCCCCGACGGCGAGGCGGGCCAGAGCGTCGTTGCGAGCGCTGTCGAGTGGTGCGCCGTGATCCCACAACTCGACGGCGACGTTGGTGGCGCCGAACCGGTCGACGAGGGTGGCCAGGGCCCGCTCGGCCGCCGCCGGACCCTCCCGCTCCAGCGCCCGTGGAACCAGACCCTTGCGGCAACCCGTGAGGATCAACCAGTGACCGAGTTCGGCGTCGGTGACCCACCGATCGAGGTCGGACATGGCCATGCGGGGCGCCCCCTTGGATCCCGCCAGCTGGGCCTCACTGATGACCCGGGCCAGGGCGGCGTAACCCACTGGGTCGCGGGCCAGGACCAGGAGATGGGAACCGTCGGGATCGGGCTGGCCGGGTGAGACGTCGAGCTTGTCGATGGTCAGCTCGGCCCCGAACACGGTGGGCAACCCCACGGCCCGGGCCGCCTCGGTGAACCGGACGATGCCGTAGAACCCGTCGTGGTCGGTGACGGCCAGGGCCTTCAGGTCGAGGCGGGCCGCCTCCTCGGCCAGTTCCTCGGGCTGGGAGGCTCCGTCGAGAAAGCTGAAGGTTGAGTGACAGTGCAGCTCGGCATAGGGGGTGGCCGACGGACGACGCTCGAAGACCGGCGCCCGGTAGGACGGGCGGACGTAGGACCAGGCCGGGCTGTCGCCTCCGTTGGCTCCGGGCCCCCAGGCCTCGGCCTCCGGCGGCTGCTTGAGTTCCCGACCGCCACCCCGGGCTTTTGCGCCGCCAGCTTTGGCGCTCCCCCTCCCGTCGGGCTCGCGGGTGCCGTTGGCCGGTCCGCCCAGCCCTTCACCCTTACCCGACAGCGTTTCTTCGATACGCCGCCAGGGAACCGGCGGATTCTGGAACCCCATCCCTCAGAGTGTAACCAGAAATCGAACGTCTGTTCTATCAGTTGTGGAAATGCGCCGATCGGTGCTGTCCCATCACATTACTTTCTCTCGAACTCCGTCGAAATTCCTGATCTCGCTGCCTTGGAGGAAGCGCTCCTGCGGTCTTTTGACGTGCCGTTGTCGTGCCTGTCGGCGGTCGAATTGACGGAGCGGGCTTGTGTGTTGGAGCGGTTGTCGTCCAGGTTCGAGGCGCTGCGTTGTTCGACCTTGGCTGCTGCGTCTGATGCGGTGGAGGGGCCGGGCGCGTTCAAGGAAATGGGTTTTCGTCATGCCATCGATCTGCTGGCCGACTCCACGAAAGCGAACCCCCGGGAGTTGCGGCGCCTGTCCAGGCTCGGGCGATGGTTGATCGACTTCCCCGTGTTTGCGGAGGCGTTCGCCGCCGGGGAGTTGACTGACCGGCACATGCGGGAACTGCACAAGCTCGACAACCTCAAGGTCCATCACCAATTGGTCGAATCCCAGGATCTGCTGGTCGACGCAGCCCGAGACTGTGACTTCTCCGACTTCGTGAAGGTCTTGGGCTACTGGTTGAACGCCGCAGACCCCGACGGGTGCGAACCGGCCGAGGAAGTGGCGAAGTCCATGTACAGCTACCGCAAGGATGCCGACGGGTCGGTGAGCGGCCGGTTCTCGTTCGATGCGCTCACCGGCCAAGCCTTCCGCCGGCTCCTGGATGTGGAATCCCACATACTGTTCCGGGCCGATGCCGAGGCCGGTGTGAAGCGCACACCAACCCAACGACAGGGTGCGGCGTTGATCAACCTCATGGTGAGAGGCAGCCAACACGGTGGCGACTCGTCGATCACCCCGATGATCAACCTGGTCATGGGTCAGGAACTGGCCGAAACGATCACCCGGCAACTCGCCGAAGGGCTCGATGTCGGCGTCGAACCCGACCACGGCGACATCGACCGCCGCTGTGAACTCGACGACGGCACCCCGATCCACCCGAGGCTCGCAGCGACAGCCCTGGCAGTCGGCCGGTTCCGCCGTGTGGTCTTCGACTCCGAATCGAGACCGGTCGATGTGGCGGTCAAGACACGGTCGTTCCCGCCCTGGATGCGACGGGTCGTCCTCATCCGAGCAAGAGGTCGATGCCAGATTCCGGGGTGTGACGCACCGTTCGCCTGGCTGCAGGCCGACCACATCACACCCCATTCCCGAGGCGGGCCGACCAAACTGTCAAACGGACAAGTCCTTTGCGACCCTCATAACAAATGGAAACGTGACTCGTGACGGCTGCCCGCAACGGCGACCGGACGATGGCAAGATTAGGTGCGCGCCGCTATCACAAGGTGATGACCTGAGCTATGAGAGCGTGTCAGCGGCTGAACGAAGCGCGCTGAACAACGACTTCGTTCGGTCCTCGTTGCGGTCGAAGCGGCTGTTGAGCTCGACGCCGAGCAACAGCGAGACCAACCCGAAGGTGAGGTCGTGGGCCGGCATGATCTGCACGAAGGCCGAGCCGTCGAGGCAGCGGCGAAGCGATCGTTGCACCATCTCGTCCCACGGGCGCAAAACCTCCATCACCCGTTGCCCGACCTCGCTGCCCGCCGGCCAGCCGGCCACGATCGCCACCAGGGCCGACTGATAGTCGTGGACCTCCGACACGTAGAGGTCGTAGGCCAGATCCACCAGATCCGCCAGGCTGCTGGCCGCCTCGAAGCGGGAGGCGAACTGTTCCATCCGGATATTGTTGGCCCACGTGAGTGACTCGAGCAGCAGCTCCTCGATCGAGCCGAAGTGGTAGAACAGCAGCGCCTGATTGAAGTCACCGGTGCGGGCGATGGTTCGGGCGCTTGCTCCCACCAGGCCCTCACGGCGCACCGTCTCGAGAGCAGCCTGAATGATTCGATTGCGGGTCTCGAGGCCCGATTTGCTCGTCTTGCGTCGGATTGCGCCCGTCAACTTCCTCTTACCTGAACCTCGTACGGGGCCCAATTGTTGCCAAGAATCGGCACCCGTGTCGGATCAGGCTTGAAGTCCCGCCAGGGCGTTCGCGAGCTCGAAACACTGCTGCTCGGACGGGCCCTTGTGGCCCGACAGATCGGTCGGCGCCTCGGCCAGGAAGCGGTTCAACGCGGCTCGACGCCCGATATCGGCAACGAATCGACGGACCGGTGCCTGCTGAATCCGAATGGTGAACAAAACCCATCCGCTTGCAGGCAACCGCCTCAGCGTCTGCCGCTCGCTGCGGACAAACAGCTCATCGAGGCACCGTTCAGCCGGTACGACCGGGTCCCCGTTCGGCGGCCGATCGGGCTGGAACAGCGCCGAATTGGGACGCAGGAACCAGTTGCGCCGCCACACGACGGTATCGCCGAGCCGGTTGAGGAGCCGGTCGACGCGATCGGTCAACTGGTCGGCATAGCCGGCGACGGGACCGTGAACCAACACCAGCTCCCGTTCGAACTTCGCGGCCAGCCGCCACCGCGAGGGAAAGCACAATGACGCACCCGCCAGCACCCACCGGCCGTCGACCGGACGCAGCAGACACAGGTCCTCCTGCACGAGCCGTCCCGCGCGATCGAGGGGATGCTCGACGAGATCATCGACGGAGGTCGAAATCCCCAGCGCCTCCAGCTCGCGCTGCACGAGGTCCAACGTCTCCCGGCCAGGGCCGTCCGCATCGGAGGCCGCGGCGAAGACCTCGTCCGGCCGCTCCGTCAGCAGACGACGTTTCAGCGCGAGTTCGGCGTCCCGCTGATCATCGATCACCAGCCACGGGCGGGAACCGAGATTCCGGGTCCCCATCCGCAGCCAGGCGCCGTGCGGATCGAGGTCGATCTCTCCGAACCAGGAATCGGTCGGAACCACCGCTGACATGGCCAAACAGTATCGTGGCCGGTCCGACGACCTCGTACCCTGGAGCCGTGACCAGAACACACTGCGGCGAATCCAACCTCGAACGTTCGCTGCTCGAGATTCTCATCGAGATGGGCCCCGTGGTCGTTGCCCTGTCCGGAGGCGTCGACTCGGCACTGCTCGCCGTAGCCGCCCATCGGGCCGACGGCCACCGCTCAGCCACCGGGCCAACCGACGCCGCCGGCACGTCATTGGCCGTCACGGCATCGTCGGCCTCCCTCGCCACCGGCGAGCTGGACCACTGCCGGTCACTGGCCGATCGTTTCGGTTTCGACTGGAAGGCCGTCCACACCGACGAACTGACCGATCCCCGCTATCTCGCCAACGGTCAGGACCGTTGCTTCTGGTGCAAATCCGCGCTCATGGATCAGCTCGAGCCGGTGGCCGACGGTCGGGTCGTCACCCTCGGTGTCAACCTCGACGACCTCGGCGATCACCGGCCCGGCCAACAGGCGGCGGCCGAACGGGGTGCCCGCTTCCCGCTGGTGGAAGCCGGGTTCGACAAGGAGTCGATCCGCCGGCTGGCTCGTCGCTGGGACCTCCCGGTGTGGGACCGTCCGGCCATGCCGTGTCTGTCGAGTCGCATCCCCTACGGCACCGAGGTCACCGTACCGCTGTTGTCGCGCATCGACCGGGCCGAGGCGGCGCTCCGGGACCTTGGCTTCACCGATGTCCGGGTCCGCCACTACGACGACACGGCCCGCATCGAGCTCCCCGGCGATCAGCTCGCCGAGGCGGCGGCGGCGGCAACGACGATCGTCGAACGTCTCGGCCCGATCGGCTACCGCTATGTCACCCTCGACCTGGCGGGTCTGCGCAGCGGCAACCTGAACCACTCGATCGAGCGGGTGAACCATGGACGCTGAGGCCCGCCTCGACCGGGATCGAACCCGGCGTATCGATCTCCCCGAAGCCATCTACTGCCAGTCGAAGACGGTCGAGCAGTGCGTGGCCATTGTGAGAGACCTGCTGGCCGACGGTCATCGGTCGGGTACGGCCAACGGAAACGGTCCGGGCGACGCCATCGTCGCCACCCGCGCCACGCCCGCCCAATACGAGGCGCTCCTCGACCTGAAGCCGGACGCCTTCGTGGGCCCGGCCACGGCCGGTCACGCCACCCTGTCGTGGCGCCACCGCTCGTCAACCGGTCGAACGGCCGCCGTCGTGGCGGCGGGAACGTCCGACCTCGCTGTGGCCTCCGAGTGCCGCCTGACCCTCGAATCACTGGGCCATCGGGTCGAGACGCTGACCGATGTCGGGGTTGCCGGGTTACACCGCCTCCTCGACGCGTTGCCCCTGCTCGACGACGTCGAGGTCATCGTCGCCGTGGCCGGGATGGAGGGGGCCCTGCCCACCGTGCTCGCCGGGTTGGTGGCGCAGCCGATCGTGGCCGTGCCAACCTCGGTCGGCTACGGAACGGCGTTCGAAGGTCAGACGGCGCTGCTGTCGATGATGACCAGCTGCGCGCCCGGTATCGCGGTCGTCGGGATCGACAACGGCTACGGAGCGGCCTGCGCCGCCCACCGGATGCTCCGCCCGCTCGGCCTCGAGTGGGACGGTCCGGCCACATGACCGCCGCCGTGCCGGGTCCCATGTGGGATCGGAGTGTGGACCGGTGACCTCCGAGCGCCGGGTGGTTTGGCTCGATCCCTCGTTCGGCGCGTCCGGCGACATGCTGCTCGGCGTGCTGATCGGGCTCGGGGCCAGGTTGTCCGCCGTCGTCGACGGGCTGAAACCACTGGGGATCGACGGCTGGTCGCTGTCGGCGTCGACCGTGTCCCGCTGCTCCCTCAACGCCACCTCTGTCGAGGTGACCGGTGACCGCTCCGGGGAACACCCTCATCGAAGCTGGTCGAGCATCGACCGGCTGCTGGCCTCCGCTCCGCTGCCCGAGCCCGTGATCCAGGGCGCTCGAAGCACCTTCCGGGTCCTGGCCGAGGTGGAGGCGTCGATCCATCAGGTCGACGCCGACGCCGTCCACTTTCACGAGGTCGGTGCGGTCGACGCCATCGTCGACATCGTCGGGGTGTGGCTGGCGCTCGGCGATCTCGGGGTCGACCGAGTCGTGTGCGGCCCGATCGGGCTCGGCCACGGAACGGTCGATGCAGCTCACGGTCGACTGCCACTGCCCGCTCCGGCCACCGCCGAGCTGCTGCGAGGCCTCCCGCTGAGAGGCCTCGACGTGGCCGGCGAGACCGTGACCCCGACCGGTGCTGCGCTCCTCGCCACCATCACCGATGACTTCGGGCCACTTCCCACCGGCACGCTCGTCGCCACCGCCCGGGGCGCCGGGGGATGTGATCCGGTCACCCACCCTAACGTGCTGTCGGCCCATGTCATTCGGGAACCAGCAACCGGTCCCGGGACCGGAGGGCTGACCGTCTCCGAGTCGCTGCTCATCCAGACCAACCTCGACGACACGACCGGCGAGATCATCGCCCACACGATCGATCGGTGTCTCGAACTGGGAGCCGACGACGCCTGGGCTCAGCCGATCGTCATGAAGAAGGGTCGACCGGGCGTCGAACTCAACGTGTTGACCCGAGCCGACCTCGTCGAGACGCTCGGTGACACGATCCTGGCCGAGACGGCCACGCTCGGACTGCGCGTCTCGACACTGAGGAAACTGGCCCAACCCCGGCGATTCGAAACCGTGGAGATCTCCGGACACACCATCAGGATCAAGATCGGGCCGGCCGGGGCCAAGCCGGAGTTCGACGATCTCGCCGCCGCGGCCCGGGCGCTGTCGATACCACTGACCGAGGTTTCGAAGCGGGCGCTTCAGCTCCACCATGCGGTGGTCGAAGACGACGGTTGAGCGGTCGAAACTGGCAATTGTCCTGCTCAGCGGCCACACTCGTACCTATATGACTGTCACCTCCTCCCCTGCTTCAACGCCCGGATACGTCGACGAGGAGATCCGTCGGCGGGTGGGTCGAGCCTGGAGGGCCATGCGGCGGGGAGCCGGTGCGGTCAAGGTCCGAGAGTACTTCTACACCTCACCGGAAAGCGGGCCGCTCGACCTGGCCCTGGCCGACGCCCTGTCGTTGGTCTGCCTCAACGGACCGTTGCGGATGGGCGAACTGGCCGACGCCATGCGCATCACACCGGCGTCCACCACCCGGGCCGTCAACTGCCTGGTCGAGAAGGGTCTGGTCACCCGCACCCGCGACGACGAGGACCAGCGGTCGATCCAGGTCGAGGTCACGCCGGCCGGTCAGGAGCGCTACGCCGAGATAAGCGCCCGCGTCCAGAGCGGTCTGACGTTGATGCTGTCGGAGTTCACCGAGGCCGAACAGGTACAACTCGCCGACTATCTCGAACGGTTCGTCGCATCGATCGACAAACTGGCCGAAAGCGCCGCCGACGGCACCGAGTGAGCTCGGCCGCCGTGTAACGGGTAAGCTCGGCGGCGATGAAAGCAGCCGTGCTCAACTCCATTCCCGGTCAGCTCGACATCGAGGACGTCGAGCTCGACGACCCGGGACCCCGCGAGGTCCTCATCGAGACCAGAGCGGCCGGCCTGTGTCACAGTGACCTTCACTTCATGGAAGGTCTGTACTTCCATCCGTGCCCGACGGTTCTCGGCCACGAATCGGCCGGGGTCGTCGTGGCGGTCGGCTCCCAGGTGTCCTACGTGGCGCCCGGAGATCACGTCATCACCTGCCTCTCCGCTTTCTGCGGTCACTGCCGCCAGTGCACCAGCGGCAACCCGGTCCGCTGCCTCAACAAGGCGACCGAATTGGTCAGGGGGAGCGACCAGAAGCCCCGAATCTCCCGACCGGACGGCGAGGTCCTTCACCAGTTCCTGCATCTGTCGTCGTTCGCCGAGCGCATGCTGGTGCACGAACACACGGTGGTGAAGATCGGTCGCGACATTCCCTTCGACAAGGCCGCCCTCATCGGCTGCGGTGTGACCACCGGGCTCGGCGCTGTGTTCCGCACCGCCCGGGTCGAGCCGGGGTCGACGGTGGTTGTCGTCGGCTGCGGCGGCATCGGGCTCTCCGCCGTCCAGGGTGCCCGCATCGCCGGGGCCAACCGGGTCATCGCCGTCGACCGGTTCTCGTCCAAACTCGAGCTGGCCCAGACCATGGGTGCGACCCACACCATCGACGCCTCGACCGACGACCCGGTTGCCGCCGTGATGGACCTGACCGACGAGCTCGGAGCCGACTACGCCTTCGAGGCCGTCGGCACCAAGACCACGGCCGAGCAATGCTTCCAGATGCTGGGTAAGGGCGGGAAGGCCGTGGTCATCGGGCTTATTCCCGAGGGAACCAAGGTCGAGATCGACGGCGTCGCCCTCCTCGACGAGAAAACCCTCACCGGCTCCAACATGGGCTCGAATCAGTTCCGCACCGACATGCCGCGGTTCATCCAGATGTATCTCGACGGCCGGCTGCTGCTCGACGAGATGGTGTCGCAGACCATCACCCTCGACCAGATCAACCGGGGTTTCGAGGACATGAAATCGGGCGGCGTCGCCCGCAGCGTCATTGCTTTTTGACTGTCACTGCTTCTGAGTGTCACTGCTTTTTGACGATCGCCCCGTATTCCTGCGTCACCTTGATCGGCTGACCGCCGGGCTGGCGGCACGCGATCGTCGGCACCTCCCTCAGCAACTCCACGGCCACCGTCCACGACGTCTGCTCCCCCGCACCGTCGTCGGCCTCGACCGCATAGGAACCCGGGGAAACCTCGGCCACCGTCCGCCGCAGCCGGTCGAGGGCGAACCCGACCTGAGCGAACACCGCCCGCTCTGCGACCTGCGCCGGCCCACGGTCGGCACCCCACCATCCCCGGCAGTACTGGGCGAGGTCGGCCGGATCACCGGCGCCGGTGAGAATGTCGACGAGCATCTCGGCCCCGAGATAGGCCCACATCCTGCCGTCGGGTAGTGTCATGGCCGTCGGTGCGAACCGGTGGCCGCCGGTGTGGCTGACCCGGAAGACCCGGGGCGGCGAAGCGCCGGCGTGAAGCGACAGGTTCTCACTGGCCAGGGCTAGACGGGCCCCGTCGGATCCACAGCACACGTCGTGGCTTCCCTGGGTGCAGATGAGCACGGCCTGCTCCACCATGAGGCCGTCGAAAGTCGGCTGAACCGGGCCCGAGGTCGGCCGACCGCCGGCCGTCTCGGCTGCCAGGCAGTCGCTCAACTCGAGTAGCTCGTTGGGTGACGAAACAGCGAATCGCCGCTCCCTGGTTCGGGAACCCGTCGACGTGTCCAGCCGGTCGAACACCCAGATGCCGGTGGAGGGATCGTCGTCAGGTTGGCAGGCCAGCAGCCGGGTCGGTCGGGGCGCCGACTTGAACAACGGATCGAGCTCCCGCAGGGTCGGGTGATCGAACACCGGCTTCGGCCACGGCAATCCGGTCTCGACGACGACAACACGATCAGCACGGATTGCGGTACCGCCCGGATCGATGGCGATCCGGCGGGCATGGTCGGCGCACCGCAGGGCCTCGCCGGCCTCGGGAAGCAGATGGTCGAGTGACGTCACAGCTTCAAGCTAGTGTTTGGCCCGGTCACGACCTACCGGTTGGCCGCATCAGGCGGCGGCCAGTTCCTCGATCGCTTCCAGGGCCTCGGCCTCGTCCCGCACCGAAACCACACCACCCTCGGCGACCAGATAGACGACAGCAGCGGTCATCGTGACCAATCCCATGCCCATGATGGCCTGGCGGAGACCTATGACCTCGGCCAGGAGACCGAGCGGAGCCGCCGCAATACCGAAGCCGGCGAACGAGAGCTGCATGAGTGACTGCACCCGGCCCTGATGGGCGTCGTCGGACAGACTGAGTGCCATGGTGTTGGACAGCGTCTGGTAGATGGTGTTGGCCCCGCCGACGAACCCGATGACGGCGAACGCCGACCAGAAGCCAGGGGCCAGACCGAAGGCGATGACGCCGAGGCCGAAGCCGAGCCCACCGAGAATCATGGCGATCTTGGCCTTACTCGAGTTGGCCCGGCTGGCCAACGGAATGGAAACGGCGACCGCGCCGAGGGCGCTGGCCGAGCTGATGTAGCCGACATAGGCGTCGTCGAGCCCGAACACCCCCTCGATCATCGCCGGATAGAAGGCGACGTAGTTGAAGCCGAACATGACGATGAAGAAGGAGCTCAAAACCAGGCGGCGCAGAGGGGGCTTGGCCACGACGTAGCGAACACCGTCGATAATCTCGGCCCACGGATTGAAGCTCGGGGCATCAACGTCGTCCCGACTGCCCGAGACGTTCGGCAGCCTGAGCAGGACCATCATCGCCACCACGGCGGTCGCTCCGGCCATCAGGTATGCTCCGCCGATCCCGAACAGCGCCCAACCGGCCAGCACCCCGGCCAGAGACGGAGCGAAGATACGGGTTCCGTTCATCGACAGCAACGACAGGGCGATGGCGTTGCCGAGCTGCTCTCGACCGACGAGATCGGCTGAGAACGCCACCCGGGCCGGACCGAAGAATCCGAACGCCGTGCCCTGGGCGACGGCCGCCACCATCAGCATCCAGAGCTGAGCGACATCGAGCAGTACGGCCATGCCCATCAACACGGCGAAAACGGTGATGACGAACTGGGCCAGGACCAGGATCATCCGTTTGGAGTAGCGATCCGAGGCGACGCCACCGAGTGGGGTGGCGAACAGCAGGCTGAGGCCGAAACACAGATAGACGAGACCGAGGGCGCCCTCTCGCTCGGTGAGATCCCAGGCCAGCAGCCCTCGCAACAGGAACTGCATCTGGACCGACATGAACGTGAACAGCCCACCCCACCAGAGGGTTCGATAGGACGGTATGCGGAGCGAGCTGAACGCCGCCCAGCTGGTGGGTGAGGATGAGGGGACTGCATCGGGGCGCCGATCGGACCGGAAGAACATAGTTAGAAAGTCTAAGTTGTTTTCCGATCGGTGGCAAAGGGAAACCGCTAAAAGTAGGAAGCTTCGATCCACCACTGACGGCGCTCGATGACCAGGAGATGAGCCGACGAGTCGTCGAGCACCATCTGCATGCGAGCCCGGCGTCGCTGGGTCAGCGGATCCCACCATCGCTGTTCGGCCGGCCACGGCCCGGCCCACCGGCTCACCGTCCGCCAACCCTCCTCGGTCCGGATCCGATGAGGACGGCCGCTCAACTCCCCGCGCCCGCTCACCGCCAGAGGCTCCCCGCGCTCATCCACCAGCTCGACCGGCAACGGATCCGGGTGGACCCGGAGCGGCGATGGTGGCGGAAGACGGCCGGGCCAGGGTTCGGCCGTCCAGCCCGGTCCGGCCGCCGGACGGGCCTCGGTCAGGTCCACCGCCGCTGCCGGAACAATCCGCAACTGCTCCCCGGCCGACAACCCTCCCTTGAATTCGGGGACCGTCAACCCGTCGGCACCCAGGATCGTCTGCAGCCGGGCCACCACCCTGGTCACGTCTTCGGCCCGACCCCGGTCCGCTCCCCAGAACCCGAGCTGACGGCCGGTGGCGGGGACCACCTCATCCGGCACGATGGTCAACCGCAGAATGCCCGACGACGGACGGCTGGCTGCGGTCTGATGCAACCACCCGTCGAGTTGCCAGCGAGCCCGATCGGCCACCGCGGCCGCCGACAGCGTTCCCTGGTGACGCCACAGGCGCAACTGCCGCTCACCGGTCTCGGTCTCGGCCTCGATCGCCACCCTGGTGCACGACAACCCACGACTGTTCAGGTTGGCATGCAGTTCATCGGCCAACGTCTTGATGACGAAGGCGCAGCGCTCGATGACCTCGGCCGGGGGTTCGAAGGTCCAGCTCACGGCCAGGTCGGGGGCGGGATGCCGCAGGTCGGGTGGATGGTCGTCGAGCCCTCGGGCCAGCCGGTGGGCCAGCAAGCCGTCACGACCGAACCGGTCGACGACATCGGCGGCCGCCAGCTGTGCGAACAAACCCAGGGTGTCGAGACCGAGGCGGATCAGCACGTCGGTCAGATCCGGCATCTCCAGGGTGGTGATGGGCATCGGGGCCAGAAAGTCCCCGCTGGCCCCGGGAGGCACGATCTGCATCACCGCCGCGTCGTTCACAGCGGCGGAATCGACGCCGTCGGTATAGCGGCCTCCGGGGCGACAGCGGGCGGCCAGACGGGCGGCGAACACCCCATCGGCGATGGCCACCCGCACCTGTCCTCGACGTGACAGTTGAGGGATCACCGCATCGACCACCGCTCGGGCCATGGCCTCCTCGCCCCCGAAGAATCGAGCCGGGCCCCGGGTGGGAAACCCGACCAGGCCCGCTCCCGCCACCTCGACCCGGGGGGTGATGGCATCGAGCGCGGCCACCACCGGTTCGAACAGCCGGTTCTCCCGGTCGACGTCACGGTCGAGGAGCGCCAGGTCGGGGCAACGGCTCTGGGCCTCCCGCCGACGCTGGCCCGCCCGCACCCCCTCCTCCCGAGCCGCCGGAGACGTGGACACCACCCGGTTGGCCACCAGCACCGCCGCCGGCTCGTCCGGCGGCACCCCCCAGGAGACGATGGGCCAGTCCGGACACCACACCACCACCATCCGGGTGGACTCGAGCCCGCTCACCGGCTGCCTGCTCCGTTGAGTCGGGTTTCGTTGAGTTGTCCATCCAGCCGTACTTCGGCCCACTGGCCGACCCCCGGCGCCCGCCGGCCACCAACCTCGACCAGAAGCCTCCGACCCTGGAGATGACCGTGCCCCTCCCCCAGGCCATCCCATTGCTGGCTGCGGCCGATGAGTGCCAGATCGACGGGATACGGCCAGGTCCGCCCGCCGTCGAGGTGGACCAGCACCGCCTGCTGTTCTCGAGCCCGAGCCTGAAGGCGTCGCGCCTCCGGGCGGCCGATCCGATGATGGGGGCGGACACAGACCACGTGCATCGCCTCGACCAGCGCAGCAACCACCGTGGGCCACTGGTCCGGCGGCGGGGTCTCAACCATGAGCACCCGGTCGAGGGCGACACCCTGTTCGCCCGCCCCCACCAGACCCAGATCCTCGAGCCCGACCGCCGCCATCCATCCGTCGGCCTCCATCAACCACCCCGCCAGTCCCATGGCCAGTGTCCACGCCCCGTGACCGTCGACGCCGACCGACCATCCCCGCTGCACGCCCCCCATCGGCAGGATGGAGGCCAACGGGGCCAGCGCCTCGGGCAGCGCTCGGAGGGCGGTGGTGTTCTCGGTCTGCTGTCTGATCAGCGAGACCGGACCCAAACGGGCCCGCAACTCGGACACGGTTGCCCGGCCGCCCACGTTCGAGTCACGGACCCGCGGGTCGCTGTCTCTCGGGTCACGGTCGACGATCGACTCCATCCCAACCCAGTGTAGTCGAACATCCGTTCGTACTCCTAGTGCAGGATCACGATGGCTGCTCGAAGCCGTTGATCAGCCTGACGACATCGGATGCCGGCCGGACGTCACCGAACACCCGAAAGAAGGTCGAGAGCGACGCCTCGTGGAGACCGAACGACTGCCCAACCATGGCGTCGGAGACCATGGTGACCTCGTATCCGAGTTCGCAGGCATCACGTGCCGATGATTCACAACACACGTTGGTGACCAGCCCGGCGATCAGCAGCGATGTGATCCTGCGGACTTGAAGCTGCTCGTGAAGGTTGCACCGACCCGGAAAGAATGCGCTGGCGCCGGCCTTGCGGGCTCGAAGATCCTCGTTGACCGTGATGAGCGCCGGGGCCAGAATCGTACCGGCGCCTCCCGGCTGGGTTTCCCGGTGATACATCGCCGCTCGGTGGTCCCCCAAGCGAAGGGCAAGGTCGACCGGATCAGCGATCTCCGACGTCACGAAGGCCACGGTTCCACCCGCCGATCGCAGCGGACCCGACACGGCGTTGATCCGCTCGATCGCGGCTTCCGCCGATTCAGGTTCACGAGCGCACGAGCCGACGTCCATGTCGATGACGACCAGGGCCGTCCGAGATGGGTCGAGGCGGTCGTGGACATGCAACCGGCCTCGCCGGGCGACGATCTTGTCCACCAACCCCTGCGGGATCTCCGGACTCGGATGGACCACCGACACCGATGTACCTGCGCTACGACGAGAACTTGCCCAGGGCCTGGCCACCCTTTTCCAGCTTGCCGGCGGTGCGGGCCAGACCGTGACCGGCTTTGTCGACCGAGACGCCCATCTTTCGCAACTGGGTGGCCACCTCGGCCAGACGATCGCCCACCCGGTCGAACCGCTCGGCGGCGTCGCCGATACGCTCGCCGATCCCGCCGTCGGGGATGGGAAGTTTGGCGAACTGCATGGACACCGAGCCCAGGAGCTTCTGAGCCGACGCCAGTTCGGAGCGACACGTGTCGAGCGCATCACCCGCCACGTCGGCCACCGCCTTGACCCCGTCGCCCTTGCCCGGCGAGCCGGTCAGGAACGCGGCGGCACCGGCCACATCGTCGGCCGCTTCGGTGAGCGCGGAGGCCGTTGACGACAGCAGCTCGGGAAGCCGCTGGATGAAGTCGACGACGTCGTCGCCGTATTCGGCCACGAACCGCACTGCTCCGGCGACGTCGTCACCCGACCCGACCACAGCGCCGACCGCGCCCTTGACACTGTCGAGATCGAGCCCGGCGAAACCCTGGATCTCGTACTGGTCGCCCTCACCACTTTTGTCGCTGTCAGCCATGCCCTGAGACTACCCACCCCTTCCAACTGTGCGCTCCAGGCCCGGGAAAACGGGCCCAGAGCGCACACAACCGAGCCACCCATCCATCTGTGCGCTCCACGCCCGGAAAGCTGGGCCTACGCCGCACGGTTCGACGATCTCGACACCAGCACCGCTCGAATCTCGTCGATAACCGAGGACGGGCGAAGCGCGACCTCGTCGGCAACAACGCGGACAACCACCCATCCGTGACCGGCGGCCGCTCGGTCCCGCCGACGATCATCGCCGATGGCCTGCGAGGTCGAATGCCACGACCGTCCGTCGACCTCGAGAACGACGCAGGCCACCGGATCGGCGAAGTCGACCGTCGGACCAACACAGGACGCCAGATCGAAGACGGTTCGGGCCGGCGACGTCGTCCGGAGACCGTCGACCTCCACCACATCGATCTCGAGCGGAAGCCGGGTCCTGTGTACCGTCACACCCGGAAACGAGCGGCCGCCAGTGCCGATCGGCACCGTCACCTCGATGCCAAGACCCTGGTCGTCGGCAGGCACGGGCAGGCTGTATCCCCGACCGGCAGACCGAAAGGAAATCGCACCCGTCGCCAGTGACGAGAGGGCGGCGAACTGCGGCGTTCTCCCGTCGACAAGCCAGGGGACGACGTAGACCCCCGACCACAGTGGTTCGAGGATGCCCGCCTTCCGGTAGTCCTCGATAACCGTGGACGCCAGGCCATGATCCAGCAGATCGAACCGGCTGCCCAGCGACAGTAAACGACGCTTGTCGCCGTCTAACCGCTTCAGTCCACCCATCGAACGGGCGGGGCGGGTCGGAGTGAGTGGGGGTCGGAGTGAGGGGTGGGCGGGTCGGAATGGGGGTCGGAGTGAAGGAGGTGGGGCTCGGGGTCAGAGGGCGACGACGACGGCGTCGACCGAGCCGAGTGCCGCCTTCAGGCGGGCCAA
>JAOTVU010000196.1 GCA_029863385.1 Acidimicrobiia bacterium | reverse complement strand
TTGGAGGCCAACGCTGACGACATCGAGCTGGCCGACGGAGTGTTCTCGGTGGCCGGGACACCGTCGAAGTCGGTGACGTGGGCCGAGGTCGGCTGGGCCTCGCTGTCGCCGACCGAGCTTCCCGACGACATCGGCGCCGGCTGCCTCGACGAGGTGGTGTTCGCCGAGCCGACCGGGTTCACGTTCCCCAACGGCGCGTATGTGTGCGTGGTCGGCATCGATCGCGACACCGGCGCGGTCGAGGTCGAGAACTTCTGGACCGTCGACGACTGCGGCACCGTCATCAACCCGTTGCTGGCCGAGGGCCAGGTCGAGGGCGGCGTGGCCCAGGGAATCGCCCAGGCCCTGCTCGAGGAGATGGTCTACTCCGACACCGGCCAGCCGCTGACCTCCACCCTGGTCGACTACCTGGCCCCCTCCGCAGCCGACGTGCCCGACCTGTCGCACACCGGCCGTACCACCACCCCAACACCGCACAACACCTTGGGAGCGAAGGGCATCGGTGAGTCCGGCGCCATCGGCAGCCCGCCGGCGGTGATCAATGCCGTGGTCGACGCCCTCAGCGGCTACGGCGTCAAACACATCGACATGCCGGCCACGCCCGAGAAAGTCTGGAACCTGATTAGCGGAGGTGCGGCCTGATGAGCACGACGACGAACGAGCTGCACCACCCTGTGCACACCGTGAATGTCACCGTCAACGGGACACCGGAGAGCCACGCCGTCGAGGCCCGAACCCTGCTCGTGTACTACCTCCGGGAGCAGTGTGGGCTCACCGGCACCCATGTCGGCTGCGACACCTCCAACTGCGGGGCCTGCACCGTCCATCTCGACGGGCAGGCGGTGAAGTCCTGCACCGTCCTGGCCGTGCAGGCCGACGGCCACGAGGTGACGACGATCGAGGGCCTCGCCGACGGTGATGGATCAGCCGGCGGTGACCGATCAGCCGGCGGCAACGGATTCCATCCGGTCCAGGAGGGGTTCCGGCAGTGCCACGGGTTGCAGTGCGGCTTCTGTACACCGGGCATGATCATGGCCTCGGCCGCCCTGCTCGCCGACAACCCGAACCCGTCCGACGACGAGATCCGCCTCGGGCTCGAGGGCAACATCTGCCGCTGCACCGGCTACCAGAAGATCGTCGAGGCGGTGAAATGGGCGGCCGCCAACGGTTGACGGACAAATCAGCCCAACATCCAAATTCTTCCCGAAAAATCCGCGCACACTGCGCGTTTCGTTCAGGAAGAGTTGGGTTTGGGTGCTAGAAGTCGGAAGTATCGAGGTCGACGGTCTGTTCCGTGATCCGGCCCTCGGCGATCCGGTAGCGGTCGGTTCCGCGAGCGACCACGGTGCCGGTGTCGTCGGTGAGTTCCCAGTACACGGCGGCCGGGTCCCCCGACGACCGCTCTAAGGAGAAACGGAGGCCGTCGAGCCGGGCGGGCACCGTGTCGAAGTAGTCGGCGATCGCCCGCCATCCCCGGTGCTCGTCGGCACCACGGCGCAACACCGCATCCGGTGCGTAGTCGGCGGCCATCGCCACCGGATCCCGAGCCACCACCGCCGCCAGATGTCGATCGACGACGGCATCGGGCGACCGCCGGGTCATTGCGTCGAGCGCCGGGCCGACACGGCCTCGCCACTCACCGAGATCGACGTAGTCCCGCACCGAGCGGACCGTGCCGGTGTCGACGTCGACTTCGAACACGCCGGTGCACAGCACGGTGTGCTCGCTGCCGTCGATCCAGAACCGATCGGCCCGCTCGAGCCAGGCCGTCGTCTCGTCGTAGGCGGCCGACAAGACGTCCCACTGCACCCGATCCGACCAGGTCACGATCGGTGACAGCAAGGCCAGGACGGCATCCCTGCCTTCGGCCGCCGGGTGGGGGACGTTCCGCCACGAGCACTCGGGCGACAGCGCCGCCTCGATCCGGCGCAGGTCACGGGAGGCCAGCGCCGCCAGGAGCCGCTCGGTGATCAGGCGAGACGGCGCGCTATCCATCACTGTCACCCTGACCGTCGTGCGGTGACGACCCAGCCCTGCTTATCGACCCCGGGGATGTGCTCGCCGAGTTCCGCGTCGTAGGGGTCGAGGCGCCTCCCCGCTACGAGTTCGTCGAGCGCCGGTTTGGCGTCGCCCTCGGGCCAGGCCAACTCGTTGATGGCCAGCGCCAGGAAGCCGCCCGGGATCAACAAGTCCACCAGACCGGCGATGGCGGCGCCGGCGACGTGACCGTGACCCACCACCCCGACGGCGGTGACGGCGTCGAACGGCGCCCCCGGCACCGCTATCGGCACGACGTTGAGATCGACCTCGTGCAGGGTCCGGTAGACCCCGGTCCGACCGGCCAGCGCCAGCATTTCGGTCGAGTAGTCGCAACCGTGGAGGTTGCGGTAGCCACGGTCGGCGAGGGCCCGCCCCGACAACCCCGAGCCGCACCCGGCGTCGAGGATTCGGGCGTCGAGCGGCACACCGGCGGCCACCAATGTGTCAGCCACCCGGTCGGGCTGGGCGTAGCCCCGGTTGAGCAGCTCGGCATCGTAGTCGGCGGCGAAGCGTTGATAATGCCGGCGGACGTCGTCCCCGTCACGGAGATCGTAGAGGCCGTCGAAGAACACCTCGGCCGGCACCGCTCTAACCAACGTCGCGGAACGGCATGTTGATCGTGGTGGCCGAATCCCGCAGCGCCTCCAGGTCGGAATTGTCGAGCCAGAAGTCGCCGAGCCCGGCCTCCTCGAGCCGATTGGCGACGAGCTGCAGGGCGATGTCATGACGAACGTGCTCGGCCGCCACCAGTGCCACCACGGGGTCGTCACTCCAGATACCCCACACCACGTCCGGGGTCCGTCCCGCGATCACCACCTGGTTGTGATCGGCCACCACCAGCGACAGCTCACAGCCGACCCGGTCCTTGACCACCTCCGGTGAGCTGAACCGGTGTTCGTGGATCCGGCCGGGCAGCTCGGAGGCGTCGCCGTAGCAGATCACGAACACAGTGACGCCCCGATCGGCCGCCGCCGTCACCGCCCGCTTGTAGGCGGCGGTCTCGCCGGGCCAGATCGACAGCCACACGCTTCGTCGGGCGCATTCGATCACGTCGATCGTGCGTTGCACCACGTCGTCGTCGGTGTGCAGGTGCTGGACGACTCGGGCGTCGAGCGCCCGGCCGATACTGGGCAGCACGGTTTCCAGACCTTCGATCGTCTCCGAGGTGTCGCGGCGGATCCGGCCGACGAGTGCGTCGGAAGGGAGCGGCACGTAGGAAACCGTGTCGTCCTCCGACACCTGGAAGGCGAAGCCACGGGCCACCAGTTTGCCGAGGGTTTCGTAGACGGTGCTGCGGGGAACGCCGGACAGCTTGGCCACCTCGTAGCCGTTCAACGGCTCACCGGCCCCGAGCAGAGCCACGTACGCCTTGGCCTCGTAGCCCGACATGCCAGACCGTTTGAGCAGGTCGAGTGCTTGCTCCGACGTCACCATCAGAAGGCTACCCTCCCGACCTGGTGTCGAAGAGGACCGGATAGCGACCCCACATGTGCCGGGTCGTGTTGGCATCGAGCGTGGGTGGATCGCCCGGATCGGGGCGGGCGCCGTTGGCCAGCATCGAGCCCGCCATCAGCGTGACGGCCCCGAGCAGATGGTGATTCCGCATCTGATACTCGAGTGCATCCTCCGGTTCGAGTCCACCGGCCAGCTCCTGACCGAGGCAGGCGTGCGTGCCGGTGCCGAAGCTCAGCCCCCAGGGCGGGACGCCTTCAGCTCGAACACGGTCGGGATCGAAGCGATCGGGGTCCGGTCCGAAGGCGTCGGGGTCCCGGTTGGCCTGCTCGACCGAGACCGTCACCGCCGTCCCCTGGGCGATGCGGCGGCCCGATTTGAACTCGATGTCGGTCGTGGCCACCCGCTCGGCCACCGGACTGGCGGGATGCAACCGCATCGATTCGTGCACGAACGCCTGCCGGCGGGCTCCGTCGGTGACGAGCACGTCCCGATCGGCGGGGTGCTCGTCGATCCAGGTGAGCAGGTGGTGCATCGCGTGCACCAGTTGGGCCGACGTCGAGTGGGACCCGACCCACGGGTAGTAGGCCACTTCCCGCAGGATCGTGTCGGGAGGTAGGTCGAGCTTGTCGGTGTTGACCAGAAGGGTTGTGAGCACGTCACGAGGGAGGTCGTCGGCATCGCGCCGCCCCGCCGCGACCTCGCGGACCAGACGTTGCCGGCGGGCCAGCGAGCCCGCGTAGAACTCGGCCTCGAACTCGGCCAGGGCCTGGTCGCCATCGGCGATGATGGCCTGCCTGTCGCCAGTGGCGTGGGCCACCGTCGAGGCCCGGGCCAGGCGGTTCATGATCCCGTAGAGCCGGTCGAACCCGGCATCGTCGGATTCCGGACCGGATCCGGGCTCGGACGTATCGGGGAGGTCGACACCGGCCACCTCGACCGACAGCGCCATCATCGTGCGTCGGGCCAGGGGAAGCAGATCCCCTCGTCCGGCGGCCAGGGCCGGCGCGAGGACCCGATCGATGATGGCCGGGATGCGGTCGACCTCGTACCAGGCGAACGTGTCGCGGCGGAAGAGACGGTTCTCGAGGCGACGGCGGGCGACATGGGGCTCGCCGTGGAGGTTGACGATGACCCCGTCCATGAGGTGGACGCCCTCGTCGTAGAGCGCCTGCCGGAGGTCGCGGTGGCGGAAACCCTCCCGTGCCTCCTCATACGTCGTTAGCACTATCACGACTAGCAACCTCCAGTGTTAGACTAGCTGAGTGATGGCCGCAGACCCAGCGCTTGCCCCCGATGGCTGACGGCGACGCGTCGCGGTCATTCTCAGCCCGGTCGATGCTGGTGACCGGGGCAGGACGCGGCCTCGGAGCAGCGATCGCCCGCCAGGCCGCCGAACACGGCTACCGGGTCGCCGCCCTCGACCTGGAATTCCCGTCCGGCCACCCGGATACCGACGGCGTCACCGCCTACAAGGCATCGGTCACCGACGGGGCAGCGGTGACCGGCGTGCTCGACGACTTCGGCACCCCCGACGTCACCGTCAACAACGCGGGCATCGTCCGGTTCGGTCCGCTGGTCGATCAGACGGTCGACGACTTCCGGGCCGTCGTCGACGTCAACCTCGTCGGCACGTTCGTCGTGGCCACCACCGTGGCCCGCCGTCTGGTCGAGGAGAACCGACCGGGATCGATCGTCAACATCACCTCCATGAACGGGGTGGCGGCCGGACCCAACGCCGGAGCCTACGGTGCCTCGAAGGCCGGGATCGCCATGCTCACCGCCCAGATGGCCCTCGAGTGGGGTGGCCATGGGATCCGGGTCAACGCCGTCGCCCCCGGTTTGATCGACGCCGGCATGTCGGAACCAATCTACGCCGACCCGGCCACCCGATCGGCCCGGGAGTCGAAGGTGCCGCTCGGTCGGCTTGGCACAGCGGATGACATCGCCGAGGTCGTGCTCTTCCTCGCCTCCGATGCGGCGGCGTATGTGCACGGCCAGAACGTCGTCGTCGACGGCGGAGTGACCGGCTCGGTCATCGCCCACCTGCCCCGGCCGGCCTCGGTCGATTCGGTGGGTCACTCGTGAGGCCGCTCGACGGCATGTCGGTGCTGGTCACCGGCGGCGGCTCGGGCATCGGTGAGGGCATCGCCCGTCACCTCTGCGCCGGCGGGGCCAGGGTCACGATTTCCGGCCGTCGCACTCAAAAGGTGAGCGAGGTGGCGATGTCGATCGGGTCGGCCTGCCATGCCGTGGCCGGCGACGTGACCGTCGACCCCGATCGTCGGGCCATGGTGGCCGCAGCCGTCCAGCACGGTGGCGATCGCCTCGACGTCGTGGTCAACAACGCCGGCAACATGTACCGGGGCGCGCTGAGCGAGCTCACCGAGCAGGCGCTGCTCGACGTCTTCCACTCGAACGTGATCGGCGGCATGATGCTGGCCCAAGCCGCATTGCGTTTTCTCGAGGCTTCGGCCGGGGCGGTGATATTCATGGGGTCCGTGCACTCGCAGCGGGCCTTCCCCGGAGCGTCGCCCTATGCCGCCACCAAAGGCGCGGTGGAGACGCTTACCGGCGTGCTGGCCGCCGAGCTCGGTCCGAAGGGGATCCGGGTGTCGTGCGTCCGACCCGGCGGTGTGTTCACCGAGATCAATCAGCGGGCCGGGTTGTTCGACGACGAAACGGCCAGAGCGAGACTCGAAAGTCTGGCCCCGGCCCACGCTTTGGGTCGCCTGGGAACCGTGGAGGAGATCGCCGAAGCCGTGGAGTACCTGGCCCGCGCCGAGTGGACGACGGGCAACGTGCTGACCGTCGACGGAGGACTGGGGCTCGGCGTGACCAACGCCTAGCCGACGTGGAGCGGAGGCGGGAGACAGGGCGCGCAAGCCGAACGAACTCGAAGGGGGAACGATGACCACAACCGAACCGCAGGTGATCACGATCACCGGCTACGACGAGGCCAAAGAGGCCTATCGCCAGAAGAACCTGCGCCAGGCGCTCTACGACGCCGGCGAGGTCATCATGGGCGACGTCCTGGTGAACCTGCACGGCACCGAGCATCGCGATCGGCGCCGTCTGGAGAACCGCCTGTTCCGCCGGGAGACGTTCGAGCTGTACGAGCGGGAGCTGTTCCCGCCCATCATCGACGAGACGCTCGCCCCCGACATCGAGGCCGGGCGCACCGAGCTGGTCGATCTCGGCCATCGCATGATGATGAACTTGGCGGCGCTGACCGCCGGAGTCGACCGACCGCTCGGGACCCCGGAGGAGACCCGGCACCTCTACCGCTATCTGATGCTGTTCATCGAGGGGGCGACCCTGGCCCACTACACCGGTGACAAGGACGCCAAGCGGGCCGAGATCGCCGGTGAGCTCCACAAGTTCGACACCGAGTTCGTCACCCCGTCACTGGAGCGGCGTCGGGCGATGGTCGAAGCGGGGGAGGAGCTGCCCCGCGACGTGCTGTCGATCCTGCTGGCCAACGTCGACTCGCTCGACATTCCCCACGACGTGATCGTGCGGGAGGTGGCCTTCTATCTGCTGGCCGGGGCCCACACCTCGGCCACCGCCTTCACCCGGGTGTCACACAACATCTTCAAGTGGTTGGAGGCCCATCCCGACGACGCCGAGCTGGTTCGCACCGACCGCCTGTTCGTGCAACGCTGCACCCACGAAACGATCCGGCTCCAGCCCTCGTCCCCGGTGGCCATGCGCTGGGCGCTCGACGACATCGAGCTCAAAACGGGAACCTCGATCCCGAAAGGTTCGAAGGTGGTCATCGATCTGCTGTCGGTCAACCGCGACGAATCGGTGTTCGGGGCCGACGCCGCCGACTTCAACCCCCATCGCGAGACGCCCGACGGCATCCCCGCCTACGGCCTCTCCTTCGGTTCCGGGATGCACGCCTGCATCGGCATGGACCTGGCCGCCGGTCTGCTCTTCCAACCCGACTCGAGCGCGGACTCCACTGCTGACTTGGGCATGGACGACCACATCTTCGGCCTCGTCCCCGAGGCGGTCCAGGCCTTGTTCGACCACAACCCCCGTCCGGACCCCGACGATCGACCGGTGATGGACGACTCCACCACCCGGCCCTACTTCGG
>JAOTVU010000050.1 GCA_029863385.1 Acidimicrobiia bacterium | reverse complement strand
CGGCCAGATGCTCATCGTCGTTCTCGCCATGATCATCGGCTTGATCCTCGCGCGCGACGTCGAGGTCCCGTCGGCGGTCTGGGGCACCATCCCACTGTTCGTCGTCACGTTCCTGGCCGGCTTCGCTTTCTACGCGGTCGCATTCGCCACCATCGGCTCGATGGTGTCTCGCCAGGAGGACGCCCAGAGCGCACAGCTCCCGGCCATGCTCCCCCTGCTCAGCGGCTACTTCATTGCCGCCTTCAGCCTGACCACTCCCGACAACCTGGCCGTGAAGATCGGATCGTTCGTGCCGTTCACCTCGCCGGTGCTGCTGCCGTTCCGCACCGCCACCACCGACATGCCCATCTGGCAGATCACCGTGGCCCTGATCATCCTGGTCGTCTCCAGCGTGGTGATGCTTCAGCTGGCCGGCCAGATCTACCGCTACTCGATCCTCCGCAGTGGCACCCGGGTGTCGTTCGCCGAGGCTTGGCGAAACCGCAGCGAGGACGTCCTCTAGGTCCTCTCGGTGACCGATCGTGACCATGCGGCCATCGGTGGCTGGGCCGGTTCCTGGTTGTTCCAGCGGGGATTCGATGAGGGCTGGGGAATCAGAAGTGGCTGAGAATGGTTGCTTGTCGAACGGTATTCATCCCTTCCGCTGTAGGCCTACGGGCTGGCTACCACCGAGCAACGCCGACCAGGAGGAACACACCATGAAAACGCTCAACCACGCCCTCGGGCGCCTGGGATCCTACGGACCCCTCATCATTCGCCTGATTCTGGGGGTCCTGTTCGTGCTACACGGATGGGACAAGTTCGATACCGGGCTGAGCAACGTCGAGGGATTCTTCGACTCGGAGGGCGTTCCCGCCGCGGCGTTGACGGCACCCCTGACGGCCATCGCCGAGATCGTGCTGGGTCTGGCCCTGATAGCCGGTTTCGCCACCCGTATCGCCGCTCTGCTGCTGGCCGGGATCATCGTCGGGGCCATCATCTGGGTCAAGAACGACGCGATCCTCGGCGGCGCCGAACAGGAGCTGGCCTACCTGGCCGGGTTGATCGGACTGGTGTTCCTCGGCCCCGGTCGGCTGTCGGCCGACGAGATCATGGGCAACGACATGCCGCTGATCGACATTGGGGAGGAGCGGGCTCTCGACGCCATGGCCTGACCCAACACCGGTACGGGATCGGCTGCGGCCGACGGCGACGACTACAGGGAGCGGAGTGCCTGCTGGCGAAGCCAGTGATCGGCCAGCACCAGCAGCGTCATGGCCTCGACCAACGGCACGGCCCGCGGGAGGACGCACGGATCGTGCCGCCCCCTGGCCGCCAGCACCGTCGGCTCTCCCGCGGTCGTGACCGTCTTCTGCTCCGATGAGATCGTGGCGGTCGGCTTGAACGCCACCCGCATCACGATGTCGGCACCGTTGCTGATGCCGCCCTGGACCCCGCCCGAGCGGTTGGTCGACGTCGTCGGCCCGTCCGGACCGGCGACGAACGGATCGTTGTGTTCTCGCCCGGTCATCATCGTCCCATCGAAACCGCTGCCGATCTCGAATCCCTTGGTTGCCGGAAGCGACAACATGCCCTTGGCCAGATCGGCCTCGAGACGGTCGAACACCGGCTCGCCGAGCCCGGGGGGAACCCCCCTCGCCACGGCGGTGACCACCCCGCCGAGCGAGTCGCCGTCTCGGCGGGCCCGCTCGATGGCCTCGGTCATTGCGGCCGCCGCCTTGGGATCGGGGCAGCGGGTGGGGTCGGCCTCGACGTCGTGAAGGGTCACCACGGCCGAATCGACGGTTGCCTCGATGGTGTGGACGCGGCTGACCCAGGCCAGAACCTCGATGCCCGCCGCCTCGGTGAGGAGCCGCCGGGCCACGGCGGCCGCCGCCACCCGGCCCACGGTCTCCCGCGCCGAGGAGCGGCCGCCACCGCGGTGATCCCGGAGACCGTACTTGGCCTCGTAGGTGTAGTCGGCGTGGCTCGGCCGGTAGACGTCGCGCAGGTGATCGTAGGCCCCCGGGCGTTGGTCGGCGTTCTCGACCACCATGGCCAGCGGCGTGCCGGTGGTGCGGCCCTCGAAGACCCCGGACAGAACCCGGACCTGGTCGGCCTCCTGGCGTTGGGTCACCAGTTTGCTCTGACCGGGCCGCCGCCGGTCCAGGTCTCGTTGGATGTCGGCGATGTCGAGTGAAAGGCCGGGCGGACACCCGTCGACGACGACACCGACGGCGGCGCCGTGGGATTCACCGAACGTGGTCAAGCGGAAGAGCTGTCCGAAGCTGCTGCTCACGTTCCCAAGGGTATAGGAGGCTCCAGCCGCAGGTGCCAGTACCGTTGGGAGGGTGACTGCTTCGGACCGATACGGCCCAGCGCTGACGGCGGAGTTGCGGGTGTGGATCGATCAGGATCTGTGCACCGGCGACGGTCTTTGCACCGATCACGCTCCCGCCGTGTTCACCATCCTCGAAGACGGCATCGCCTACTGCAAGGAGGGTCACAGGGTGTTCAACGACCCCGGTGGCTCGTCCGAGCTGGCTGCCGTGCCCCGCCACCTCGAAGAGGACGTGATCCACGCCGCCCACGACTGTCCGGGGGAGTGCATCTTCATCGAGTTCGCCGAGTTGCCCCCCGACTACGATGGGGTGCTGCCCGAAGCGACATCCGTCAACTCCGAACCCTCCTCATCATGACCGATTCGAGAGTCGAACCCGCAGGCCCCTCCCAGGAGCAGATGCGGTTCCAGGACCGGTATCCCGGCTACGACTTCGACCCCACCTGGTACGATCCCGGTGAGGTCGATGACGACCTGAAACACGTCAGTCGCGACGATGCCGACGAACGAACGAGCTGGAGCTATCTCGGCGTGTTGTGCGCAGTGTTCCTCGGCTTGGTCGGGTTTGCGTTCGGCTGCGAGGCACTGGAGAACAACGAGACGCTTCCCGAGGTCGTCAGCGACGAAACGGGCGTCTCGGTTGCGGCCGCCCCGGTTCGGCTCAACATCGAGGTGGAGGGCGACATCGTCATCCTGCGGGGCGCAGTCCCCGATGAGGCGGCTCGAGCCCAGCTGCTGGCCACCGTCGAGTCGATCTACAACTCGGCCAACATCATCGATGAACTCACCGTCGATCCGGAAACGGTACTTGACGGGGGGTCCGTGGCCATAACCGGTCTCGCCGGTGTCGACGACGAGCGCCCCGTTCAGTTGCGGGACGCCGTCGTCAGCGACTTCGGTCTCGAGGACGGCGGCGTCACCGTCGAGCGGAGCGAGGAGGACGCGTTGATCGCCGTCAGCATCGACGGGATCGTCGCGGGGGGCTCCATCCGGTTCAGCGGCGCGCTTCCCGACCAGGCGTCGATCGACGACCTGGCCGCAGCCGGACAGGCCGCATTCGGGTCGGCCGATGTGAGCGGTGTCGTCATCGACGAGCGCACCTGGACCGACGCACAGCTCCGGGTCATGGGCTCCGTGGCACCGGGTGACACCAACCACGAGCAGCTGGTCACGGAGATCGAGAGCCGGTTCGGCACGCTCCTTCCGGTCGACATCTCCGCTGTCACGATCGATCTGAGCGCCGACGCGTTGTCGGTGCTCGAAGCCGAGATCCAGGAGGCGGTCACGGCCAATCCGATCCTGTTCGCCCCGCAGAGCTCCGACATCGACCCTTCGAGCGACGCCGTACTGGCCGAGATCGCCCAGCGCCTGCTGGAGCTGCCGAACATCTCGGTCGAGGTCGTCGGCCACACCGACGATCAGGGCTCCGACGACGAGAACCAGATGCTCTCCGAGGACCGGGCGGAGGCGGTGAAGGCCCGCCTGATCGAGCTCGGTATCGATGAGGCCAGGATCGAGGCCCGAGGCGAAGGCGAGCAGTTCCCGCTGGTTCCGAACGACACACCGGAGAACCGGGAGCTGAACCGCCGGATCGAGTTCAACCTGATCAGCGGCGGCTAGCCCGCCGGTTCCGCCCGGTCACCTCATGCGGTGTTGACGATCCGGAAGCGCTCGGCGAGCCGCCCTTCCGGCAGGTTCGCCGCCTCGGCCGAATTCCGAGCCCATTCCCGCAAGCGGTCGGCCATGCCGTCGGGATCCTGCATCTGACTCTCGTGGCACAGCAGCGCCTCGATCTTCCGGTCGAAGGTGTCGGTGATATCGACGTGGGCATCGGCCTGCGGGCCGCCCATGATCCAGATCTCGGGCACCGCATGTGGCCGCAGATCCTCCTCCGCCAGCAGCTCGGGAAAGGCGAAGGGGTTACGGGCGTCGGGATACACGGCACAGAGGGTGGCTTCGCCGACGGCCAGGTGATCGGGATGGCTGGGGTAGATCCGGTTCAGGTCCCGCTGGGGGGACTGGGTGACGACCCGATCCGGTGTCGTCTGACGGATCGTGCGGCTGATCGCCTTCCGTAAATCCAGGGTTGCCTCGACCCGCCCGTCGGGAAAGCCGAGGAAGTGCAGCTCGGTCACCCCGACGACCGCCGCTGCCGCGGTTTGTTCCTTCTGGCGGATGCGGGCCATCTCATCGCGGGGTACCGATTCGTCGAAGCCGCCGGCCTGCCCATCGGTGACCAGGCAGTAGATGACATCATGACCCTCGTCGGTCCAGGTCGCCGTCGACCCGGCGCAACCGAAGTCGAGGTCATCGGGATGGGCGACAACAATCAGGATCCGCATAGGGTTCTCAACCTATCCGGCTCGGGATTGGTAGCAAAAAGCGAGCCGACGGCTCGCTGTTCACCACACGTCCCGCTGGCGTTGATCAGGGAGAGCGGTACAGCTCGTCGTAGGCCCGCCGCAGCTCGCCCTTCTGTATCTTGCCCATGGTGTTGCGGGGCAGGGCGTCGAGGTAGATGTAGCGCTTCGGCTGCTTGAACTTGGCCAGCTTGCCGTCGAGGGCGGCACGCAGCACCTCGTCGTTGATGTGGGATTCGGCGACGATGAACGCCGTCACCGCCTCACCGAGGTCGTCGTGCGGCAGGCCGACGACGGCCGACTCGGCCACGCCCGGCATCTCGTCGAGTTTGAGCTCGATTTCTTTCGGATACACGTTGTAGCCGCCCGAGATGATCATGTCGCTGCCCCGCCCGGCAAGCGTCAGACGGCCGTCGCCGGCCAGCCAACCGATGTCACCGGTGCGAAAGAATCCATCGGCGGTGAACGATTCGGCGGTTTTGTCCGGGAGCAGCCAGTAGCCGCTGAACAGGTGCGGGCCCCGAACCTGGACCTGCCCGACGTCACCGTCGTCGACGACACGATCGGCCTCGTCGGCAATCCGGAGTTCCATCTCCGGCAGTGCGTAGCCGACGGTGCCTGCGATCCGTTGACCCTCCGGTGGATTGGAGGTGATGATGCCACACTCGGTCATCCCGTAGCGTTCGCAGATCACATGGCCCGTTCGCTCGGTGAACTGGTTGAACACGACCTCGGTCATCGGCGCCGAACCGCTTGTGAACATGCGGATCGTCTGGCAGTCGTGCGGGCCGAACTCGGGGTCGTTGAGCAGGCGGACGTAGTGGGTTGGGACCCCCATGTAGACGGTCGACTCCCGAAGGTGGCGCCGCACCGTCTCCACGTCGAACCGGTGGCAGAAGATCACCTCCGAGGCGTTGAGAATGGCGCAGTGCAGAGCAACGAACAGCCCGTGGACGTGAAAGATCGGAAGGGTGTGCAGCAGCACGTCGCCAGGTCGGAAACGCCAGATGTGGTGGAGGGCCAGCGAGTTGGTCGCCATCCCGCCGTGGGTCAGCATCGCTCCCTTCGGCCGACCGGTGGTGCCGGAGGTGTAGAGCATGCAGGCGACGTCGTCGGCCTCCCGCTCGACCACCCCACCCAAGGCTGTGACCTGGGATGCGGTGTCGGCCAGCGTGCCGCCGCCGTCGTGGCTGAGGGTGAAGGTTCGCTTGACGTTGGCGATGTCGGCGACCGGTTTCAGCTTGCCGGCCAGGTCGGGCGGGTAGACGAAGACGGCGGGCTCGGCGTCGCCGAGGAAGAACCCGATCTCGTCGGGGGTGTAGGCGGTGTTGAGTGGCACGTAGACGAACCCGGCCCGCAGGCAGGCGAAGTACAGGGCGACGGCGTCGACCGACTTGTCGACCTGGACGACGACCCGGTCGCCGGGCTGGGCGCCGCCATCGGCCAGGACGGCCGCCATGGCCGCACTCCGACGATCGAGCTGCCCGTAGGTGTGGGAGTCGCCGTCGGGAAGTGTCAGGAACGGATCGTCCCGGTTCTCCCCGAACTTGGTCGCGAAGAGCTCATAGATGTTGTGACTCAACGTTGGTGCACCATGTCACTGTCCCCCGGGGCCCAGCTGCCCTCGTCGGCCCAGACTAGTGCACGGCCGGATCGGCGTCGGTGATCGGGCCGTGCCCGAACCCGGAGGCGGTGTTCGTCAGCTGGCGGCTCGGGTCCGGCGCAGGACCGGGTCGGCGACGGCCAGCGCCTTGTCGGCCACGGTCAGTACCCGGCCGGCTGCGCCCGGGGTGTCGGAGTCGATCAGGTTCCCCATCACACCGAGTGTGATCTGAGCGATGGCCTCGGTGCCGACGGCCAGTTTGAGTCCGTTGCGCAGAATCCAGGGGTGGCCGATGAGGAAGGAGAAGCGCCGCCCGGTCCGGAGGAAGCTGTCGAACCGCTCACCAACTGCAAGGTGGTACTTGATCGGCGCGGTAGCCGGGTCGGCGGCGAACAGCTCGGCGGCCAGCATGCCGGACTCGAGGCCGTAGTCGATCCCCTCGCCGTTCATCGGGTTGATCAGGCCCGCGGCGTCGCCGACCGCCATCCAGCCCGGCCCGTGTCGGCGCTGGGCGGTCATCGGCAGCCGCCACGCCCGGGGCCGTTCCAGGTTGGGTCCGATGTCCCAGGTCTTCTCGACCAAGCCTCGATAGGAGTCGAGGAGATGGTTGAGGTTCAGCTGTTTGAAGTTCTTCATGGTCGAGAGGGCGCCGACCCCGATGTTGACCGTGCCGTCGCCGGCCGGGAACATCCAGCCGTAGCCGGGCACTGCGGTTCCGTGCTCGTCGACCAGGGTGAGGCAGGCCTCGAGGTGACGGTCGGCGTGGCGGGGCGACTCCACGTAGGTGCGGATGGCCAGCCCGAAGGGTTCCCCGTCGATGCGCTCCGCCCCGAGCATTCGGGCCACCTGGCCGGGCGCTCCGGTGGCCACGACCACCATCTCCGACGAATAGGTCTGACCGTTGGCCTTCACCCCGACCACCCGTTCACCGTCCATGGTCGGGATCGCTTCGGATTCCCAGTACAGCTCGGCCCCGGCTTCGGTGGCGGCGTCGACCAGGGCGGCGTCGAGCCGCCGGCGGGGCCAGACGGCGCCATGGGCCGGGAATCGGCTTGTTTCGGGCCAAGCCAATTCTCGTACCCTCGGACCGGCGATCATGCGCAGTCCGTCGATGCGGTGGGCGCCGTCGAGGCCGATTCCGAGCTGTTGAAGGGCGCCGACCGCCCTGGGGGTGAGCCCGTCCCCGCATACTTTGTCGCGCCCGTAACCCCGCTTCTCGAACACGGCAACGGACAGGCCCTTACGTGCCGCCACGATGGCCGCGGCCGCTCCGGCCGGTCCCGCTCCGATGACGATGAGGTCGTAGGTTGCCACTGTTCCATGGTGCCCGAATCCGGGCTCACCTCCGCCCTGGAAGCACGGCGATGTGACGGGTGGCCTTCGGTATCCCACCCGCCGACCGGGCGGGCGACGGCGGGTGGGATACCGGTGTTCGGGTCAGCCGATGATGTCCGCCATCTGCTGACGAGCTTGCAGCTCGAGTTGCAGGTTGGCGAGAGCCTGGCCGTCGATCTTGTCGACCTCGGTGATCAGGTCACCGATGGTCACGATCATCGGATCGTCGGCGACGGCACGGCGCTCGGCCTCTTCGAGCCGTTGCTGGTGGATCAGCACACCACCGATTGCGAACAGAGCCAGCGTGGCTACCACCAGCAGGCTGATGAGTAGTGGGAACAACATTGCAGGTCACCTCCTGTCCGAAGTCTGAATGGCCGTCTGGAATGCCTGTGTCTGGATCGACACGGTGCTTTTGAAGCCAATAGTAGGACGGATTTCGGCGCTGTGAAGTACATATTTCCGCTTGAAAAGGGGGGTTTTGGAATTGTCCGAGGCGTCGACGCGGCCCCAGAAATCGGGCCCCGTCACCCGGCCGCCGAATACTTGGCCGGTGCTCGATCCGGGAGTTATTCGCCGGACCGTGGCCGGGTCAGGGTCGCCCGAGTCGCCAGGGGTCTGCCATCATTGACCCATGCCGGACGACGCCCCCCCGAATATCCGGCCGACCGAGGTGTTGGCCCCGATTCTGGGAACTCATCTGGTCAGCGTCTTTCATGGCCAGCTGAGAACACTGGCGGAAAACCTCGAAAAAAAACGTGGCCAACCGCCGAAAACTTCGTTGGCGGCGGCAAAACTGCTCTACCGGCGATCGGGCGCCGAGGCGATTGCGGCGGTCCGCACGGCCACGGTGCCCCCCGGCTCCGACGTCGGTCGCACCACCGAGCCGGGCGCCGACCTCGACCGGGATGCGCCGTCCGAGCAAAGGATCGCCCAGCACCTGGAGGATCTCGAGGTCTGGCTCGGCGACGGTTCCTGGCTTGACCCACCCTTCGAGGACCCGCCGCTTCTCGCAATCATCGAACGAACGGTTGATGAGCTGACTGCGGGTTCTCGGTCACAGTCGGTGGTCAAGCTGATCGACGGCTATCGGGCGATGGTCGACTGGTCGGAGGCCTTTCTCCTGCAACGGCCCGACGATCAGGCGGCCCGCGACGAGGTCGTCCTCCTGACCGTTGCCCGGCTCAATATTCTCGACAACCCGCAGGCCGGTCAGAGGCCGGTGCAGGCCCACACCATCATCAACCGGGCCTATGACCGCCTTCCGGAGAGCTGGGGTGACGACACCGCGATCGGCGTCACCACCTTCAGCAAAGGTCACTTCGGCAACGACCAGGCCACGTTCAACAGTGTCTGCCGGGCATTCGTCGTCGACCTTCTCCATCGGGCGCTGCGGCATCCGTCGCCCCGAACCATCTACCTTTCGACGACGATCTTCGACCAGTCGACCGGCTGGGTACGGGCCGAGCTCGACCAGAAGATCATCGACTGCCTGGCCGCCGGCTGGCGGATCATCCATGTCCTCAATCGTGGTGGGTACCTGTCCCCGTCGGCCGGGGCGCGGGTGCAGGCCGACTTCGCCACCCACCTGCTGGCCCACTTGCAGACCGAGGGCGTCTACGTGCCCGTTCCGTCGGTGCCCGCCGACTCGACGGACATGGCGTTGGTCGACGGGGTCGGCGCCGTGGTGTTCCCAAGCATCGGTTACGGATCGGGATCCGGTCGCCCGTCGGGCCCTCCCAGCCCGGCCATGGCGGTCCGCTGCATCACCGGTCGGGGCCGCGAGGGTCCGGCGGCGACGCCGATCGTGGCCGAATTGCGAGCCGAGGCTCGGACGGTGTTCGCCGAGCAGTCCGAGGACGAGGACGCCTACCTGGACCGTCGGGAGCTGCCCTTTGGGTACCGGGTGCCGACCGATGACCTTCTGTGGTTCGATCGCCAGTTGACGGCTAGCGAGCTGTTCGAGGGGGAGCGGTACGCGCTGAAGGCCAACCTCATCATGTCGACCCTGCCCGACGGCATCAGCGCCGCCCAGTTCGAGGCCTGGGAGGGGCAACTTCGGCGCCTCGCCGACGGCGATCCGGATCGGAGCGGTCTCGTCCATGGCTGGTCCGACGACTTGATCGAGCGGGCCGCCGCCTCGATCAACGAGCGGGGGATCGAGACGGTCGCCGCCATGCTCCGTCGGCTGCGCCACAAGCGATCCGTGCGCCACTTCAGCCTCGAGACCAACACGATGAACTTCCGATACCGCGACTGCGTGCTGCAACACGAGATGGTGCGTTACCTCACTGAGGAGGACCCGTGGTATTCACCCAATCCGATCTACGGGTCCGGTGGTCTCTCGCTGGAGAACCGTCACGAACACGGCCTCTACCTGGCCCAGCAGCTCGAGACGACCAGGGTCAACCTGGAGGTCGGAATCCGAAACGGCTATACCCTCGGCCTCATCGGCGACCAACTGAGTCAACCCTACGACATCGGACGAACCTGGTGGCTGGCCACCGAGTCACGCGATCGCCGGGCCGACCAGGTCCACTTCCTGCACCAACCCGACGAGGTGTCGACGGCCTATGTGGCCACGCTGAAGGTTGAATCCGTTGCTCACTTCAGCGCAGTCCAGACGTTCCTCTCCCTGTTCGATGCGGTGTGGTACACGGTCGAGATCAAGGACCGGTTTCCGGCTACGGTGCTCGACTTCCTGCTGGAACATCTGCCGCTGTCGGTTCGGCGCGAGTTCGCCCGCATCGACCAGATCGGCCTGGCTCGTTGACGACATCCGGTCGGCAGTCGGCGGTGCTCGGCGGGCGTGGTCGCAGCCCGGCACCCGAGGGGCCACGGGGGCTGGCCCACGGTCTGCGCGCGCTCCGCCACGACAACTACCGCCGGTTCTGGATCGGGGCACTGGTGTCCAACTCGGGCACGTGGCTGCAGAACCTCACGGTGCCCTACGTGCTGCTGGAGATCACCGATGCCGCCTCCTGGGTCGGCTTGGCCGCCTTCGCCAGCATCTTCCCGGTGATGGTGCTCGGCCCGGTCGCCGGCAACCTGGCCGACCGCTTCGACCGGCGCAAGGTGCTGGTCGTCGGCCAGTTCGCCGCGGCCCTGGCGGCGGCGGCACTGTGCGCGGCCTGGGTGTGGGGGGTGCGGTCGCCCGGGGCACTGGTCGCCCTGGCGGCAGTGGGTGGTGTGATCAGCGGGTTCACGATGCCGACCTGGCAGTCGTTCGTTCCGACACTGGTCGAGACCGAGGATCTGCCGTCGGCCATCAGCCTCAACAGCCTGCAGTTCAACATCGCCCGGGCCATCGGTCCGGCGGCCGGCGGTGCTCTGATCGCGGCCCTCGGGCCGGCCTGGGCCTTCGGTCTCAACGCCGCCAGCTTCGGCGCCGTGCTTCTCGCCCTGGCGCTCGTCGATCCCCGCTCCACCCGCCAGCACCGAAATCCCCAGCCGATCATCAAGGGGTTCGTGAGCTCGATCCGCTACATCCGGCGTCAACCCGGGATCGGGGTCGGCATCGCGCTCGCCGCCTGCGTGGCCTTCCTCGGCTTCCCCGTGATCAGCTTCGTGGTGGTCTATGCGAAGCACGTGTATCGGGTCGACCCGTGGGCCCTCGGTCTTCTGTCGGGTCTGATGGGTGTGGGCGCCATTCTCGCCGCGCCGATCGTCGCCGGTGTCTTCGGCGACCTGTCAAGGGCGAAGACGGTGCGGGTCGCCTTGCCACTGTACGGGTTGACGATCATGGTGTTCGGCTCGTCGACCACCGTGTTGCAGGGTTCGATCGGGCTCCTGTTCTCCGGCATGGGCTTCCTGACCATCGTCGCCACCTCGAACACGGCGGTCCAGACCATCGTCGCCGATCGGATCCGGGGCCGGGTGATGGCCACCCGCATCATGAGCTTCACCGGCGCCTACCCCCTGGGAGCCCTGCTCCAGACCGCGCTGGCCGACGTGGTCGGGCCCCGACCGGTGGTCACCACGGCCGGTGCCCTGCTGACCCTGGCCGGACTGATCATCGTCTTCCGTCCTTCACTGGTCGCCCGGCTGGATGACCCGCCCGACACCTCGCCACCGGCCTCGGCTGCGGCCGCCTGAGTGGACGATGGCGTGCGAGATTCGCGCGTGAAAACCTCGTGTGATTGTCGATTTCGGGCGCGCTTGTTCGTCTTGACGGTGCGGGAACGACCCGCCTCGAACCGAGACGCAAGGAGAACGGGCAATGGCAGCGACATCCACACCACCAACGGGGGCACCGCCAACCGACGGCCCACACGAACGTATGGAGGTGATGGGACTCGACGACTATCTGGCAGCCATGACCAAGATGGTGTTCCAGTCGGGCATGGGAGCAGCGGTGGTCAAAGCCAAATGGAATGGGATCACGGAGGCGTTCGCCTCATTCGACTGCGACGCGGTGGCCGCGCTGTCACCCGACGACATCGACCGGCTCTGCCGGGATTCGAGGATCATCCGGAACCGGCGCAAGATCGAAGCCACGGTGCACAATGCGGAGAAGCTGCTCGAACTGGAGGCCGGCGGGGGCTTCGAGGCTTGGCTGTCGGGCCACCCCTCGCCGGCGGAGCGCGACACGGCCCTGCGTCGGGAGTTCAAGTTTCTCGGCCCGGCCGGCATCCAGGCGTTCCTGTGGATGGTCGGTGCCGAGGACGGCTCGTCTGCCGCCTGATGACACCACGATCCCGTACGGTCGAATAGGATCGGGCCGCCAGCAGGAATGCTGCAACGTGCGGCCCGGGCCTGCGGGTAGCCTCCGATCCATGACCAATCCGAACCCCGAGGCCATGAGCCCGGAGACTCTGCGCCGCCTGGTGGAGGCCGACGAGGTCGACACGGTGCTGGTGGCCTTCACCGACCACTACGGCCGACTCATGGGCAAACGGTTCGACGCCGACTTCTTCGTGACCGACGCCCTCGACCACGGCACCCACGCCTGCGACTACCTGCTGACGGTCGACATGGAGATGGAGCCCGTCCCCGGTTACCGGTTCGCCAACTGGGAGCTTGGCTACGGGGACTTCCACCTTGTGCCCGACCTGTCGACCCTGTCGCTGGCCGGCTGGACGGACCGCACGGCGCTGGTCCTCTGCGACCTGGTCGACCACGGTGGCGGCGTCGCAGCCGATGGGGATGGGGCAGGCCCGAGCCCGGTGGCACCGGCGCCACGGTCGATGCTGCGATCCCAGGTCGAACGGCTGGACGCGAGCGGTCTGACCGCCATGGCCGCCTCGGAACTCGAGTTCTTCCTCTATGACGACTCCTACCGACAGGCCCACGACAAGGGCTACCACGATCTCGACCCCGCCGGCTACTACATCGAGGACTACCACCTGCTGCAGGGCGGCCGGGTCGAACCCTACGTCGGTGCCGCCCGGCGGGCCCTGCGCCGCACCGGGATTCCAGTGGAGAACTCCAAGGGGGAGTGGGGTCGGGGCCAGCACGAACTCAACATTCGCTACGCCGACGTACTCACCATGGCCGATCGCCACACGGTCATGAAACACGCCATGAAGGAGTTGGCCGAAGCCATTGGCGTGGCCGTCACCTTCATGGCCAAGCCCCACACCACCGAAGCCGGCAACAGTTGCCACATCCACCTGAGCCTGTGGTCGGGATCCGACGACGATCGGGTCAACGCCTTCTTCGCAGGCGGAGGGGTCGAGCGGTCGGATCTGTTCCGATGGTTCCTGGGTGGGTGGATGGCCAACGTCGTCGACTTCATGCCGTTCTACGCCCCCACGGTCAACGCCTACAAACGTTACGCCGACGGCTCCTGGGCCCCGACCCGAATTGCCTGGTCGAAGGACAACCGGACGGCCGGCTTCCGGGTGGTCGGCCACGGGTCCAGTCTGCGCATCGAATGCCGGATCCCTGGTGCCGACTGCAATCCCTATCTGGCCTACGCCGCGGCCCTGGCCTCCGGTCTGCACGGCATCGAGCATCGGACCGAGCCGCCCGAGGCCTTCGTGGGTGATGTCTACCAGGCGGCCGACCTGCCCCGGGTCCCCTACACCCTGGAACAGGCGCTCGTCGGATTCCGTTCGAGCCACGTGGCCCGGGCCGCCTTCGGCGACGATGTGATCGATCACTACGGTCACTTCTTCGAGGTCGAGGTGGCGGCCTGGAACGAGTCGGTGACCGACTGGGAGCGACGCCGCTACTTCGAGCGGATCTGACGGATTACCGTTCCGCCGATTCGGGTGCCGGTCGCTCGGGGAATGGACCACGTTGGAAAGCCGGTTGAGAATTCCAAATCGACAAGGAGACCAGGACCATGGATGCTCATGCCCAGCACGTCACGTTCCGCGGGAGCGTCGGCGCCGATCTGGCCGCCCGGCTCGACATGCCGGCCGGTCCGCCCAAGGCCTACGCTCTGTTCGCCCACTGCTTCACCTGCAGCAAGGACCTGTTTGCGGCCGGCCGGATCGCCGCCGAACTCAACAACCACGGCATCGCGGTGTTCCGGTTCGACTTCACCGGCCTCGGCCACAGCGACGGCGAGTTCGCCAACACCGACTTCTCGTCGAACCTCGACGACCTGAGCCTGGCCGCCGACTGGCTGGCGGCCAACGCCTCGGCTCCACAGCTCCTGATCGGACACTCGCTCGGCGCGGCCGCAGTCCTGGCCGCTGCCCCCCACCTGCCGTCGGTGAGGGCGGTGGCCACCATCGGGGCGCCGGCCGACCCTGCCCACGTCCGCCATCTCTTCACCGACGCCGTGGCCGACATCGAGACCGACGGTAAGGCCGAGGTCTCGATCGGGGGGCGTCCCTTCACGATCGCCAGGGATTTCCTCGCTGATCTGGAGGCCAACCGGTTCGACCAGATCGGCCTGGCCGACGGTCAGGCCCTCCTGATTCTCCACGCCCCCGAAGACACCATCGTCGGCTTCGAGAACGCCGAGGCCATCTATACCGCGGCCTCCCACCCCAAGTCCCTGGTGGCCATCGACGGCGCAAGCCACCTGCTGGGCTCCCATCGTGATGCCACCTTCGCCGCGGAGACGATCGCCCACTGGGCCGACCGGTACCTGGTCGACGAGAACCCGGCCAACCACGCTCCGGACCCGACCGCCCCGGTGGTGGTGGCCGAGACCGGTCAGGGCACCTTCCTCAACCACATCGTGGTCGGCAACCACCGGTTCCTCGCCGACGAACCGGTGTCGGTCGGCGGCTTCGATGCCGGCCCGAACCCCTACGACCTGGTGGCCGCCGGTCTGGGCGCCTGCACCTCGATGACCCTACGCATGTACGCCGACCGGAAGGGCATGGCCCTCGACCGGGTGGCGGTGGAGGTGTCCCACGGCCGGGTCCACGCCGACGACTGTGGGTGCGCCGAGGCGACCCCTGCGTCCGGCAACCACATCGATCAGTTCGACCGGGTCGTCCACCTGGAGGGTGACCTGTCGGACGACGATCGGGCCTCGCTGCTCCGCATCGCCGACCGCTGCCCGGTCCACCGCAGCCTGGAGGCGAAGTCGCACATCACCACGACCCTGGCTTGAGCGGGGTCGGTGGCGCCGGAATCGGCTGCGTCGAGCCGTAGGCAGGCGTCGGTCCGGCGGCAGGGCTCCGAGCCGGCCGATCAGCTGTCGCCGTCGAGTTCCCGCTCGAACCGCGACAGATGGCGGATGGCCATGGAGTACGGATGAATCGACGCCCGCTGGACGCCGCCGACGACGGACGGGTCATCGGCCATCATCTCCTGGGCCGCCTCCAACGACGGGGCCCGGATCACGGCGATACCGAACAGGTCGGGGTGGCCGGGGTCGTAGAGGGTGCGACCGGCGAGCGCCAGTCGGCCGTCTCGGCCGAGTCCGTCGAGGAACTCCGCGTGGCGACCGATGGTGGCGCGGTCGTCGTCGGTCCACGCCGCCGGATCGTGGTACGTCTCGTTCAGCACGAGGTGATAGAGAAAGAGCGAATCGTCGGTCGACACGGTGCCCCCTTCCGACGTGACGTGATGGGCCCACCGTAGCGGGCCTTCGGCGATGAAGGCCTCGGTTTCCGGCCGGCCGTTCGAGGGTTCGAGTCGACGATTATGGTGGCGTTGTGAGTTCGGCCGAGGATCCCCTGGCGAAGGTTCTGTGGATCGGGGGCGGCAGTGCCGGCGGGAAGTCGACGATGGCCGCACGGCTGGCCGCCGACCACGGTCTCACCGTCTACCGAACCGACGAGGAGCTGTCAGCCCAAGTCCAGCGGCGACTCTCGTCGAGCGAGGCGCCGCTCCTGCATCGCTTCCTGGCCATGGACATGGACGAGCGGTGGGTGAACCGGTCGCCGCGGGAGATGCTGGAGACCTTCCACTGGTTCCGCGGCGAGGGCTTCGACCTGCTGATCGACGATGTCCGGTCACGGGCCGCCGATGGCCTGTTGGTGGTCGAGGGGTTCCACCTGCTGCCCGGTCTCCTGGCCCCGGTCCTCCACGACCGCCGTCGAGCGGTGTGGCTGCTGCCGACACCGGAGTTCCGGGAGCAGGTGGTCCGGCGGCGCGTGGCCGCCGGACCGCACTTCGTCGATCGGACCAGCGATCCAGGTCGGGCCCTGGCCAACCTGTCGGAGCGTGATCGGCTGTTCACCGAACAGGTGCGGGCCGAGGTCCGGGCGTTGGGCCTGATGCCGATGGACATCGACGGCTCACGGAGCATCGACGACGTGGCGGCCGACCTCGCCCGGCACTTCGGCCTCGCCTGAATGGCGCCCCGTCCTCAGTCCCGGCAGCGGAAGATCTGGTAGTCGGCGCCCTCGGCGTCACCGAGGAAGATGCCGGCCAGCACGTTGCCGTCGGCGTCGACCGCCCACCAGGTCAAGGGGTTCTCCTGTTCGAGCGTTACGGTACCGGGGACCTCGGCGGCGGCCAGGGCTTCGGGTCCCTGGCCGGTGTCGGCGTGACGGGATTCGATGAGGTCGGCCGTCGGATGGTCGCAGTCGAGCCGGCCGGTGTCGGTATCGGGCGGGTTCTCGTCGAACTCCCAATACGTACATTTCGACTCCGTGTCCCCGCTGGATAATCGCAGGGTCGTGCCGTCGTCGGCGACGAACGTGGCGAGTTCGCCCTCGATCGTGGCCCGGCCCCTGACCTCGACCAGGCCGATCCATTCCTCGGGCAGCGGATCGATCAGCCTGAAAACCACACTGTCGACGCTGATCGCACTGTTCTCGAAACAGTCGAAGCCGAGCCGCAGGACGACACCGTCGACCACCTGGTCGCCCGCCGTCGGCGGGGGGCTCGGCTGCTCGAATGGTCCGGAGGCCTCGATCGGCGCTGCGGACAACTTCTCCCACGCCAGCCCGACGACTTGGACGAGCTCCTCGGGCGGGTTCGCGAAGTCCACGTCGGTGCCGGGGTCCGGCGAGTAGGTGACCTGGGCGACGGTGTTGTGGCGGGTGAGCGTGATCTGCCACGTCGGCCGGTCGGGCTCGAACACCGGGCTGGCCAGGTCGGCGTTGCGGGAGGCGACCGGGAACGAGTCGAAACCGACGGCCAAGATCGTGACGCCTTCGTCCTCGTAGCCGGAGAGAGCATCGGCGTCGATTGCCGTTAATGTGACGGTCCGTCCATCCGGGGTGATCGTCGGGCAGTCTTGCGCGACGTTGGCCGTCGCCGTCGCGTAGGCGGGGGTCTGGAAGTCGAGGCTCTGGACCCGATGGACCAGGTCGGCGGTCGGACTTCGCCACAGCGAGGTCTGCGGGCCGCTGCGGGCGAACACGTCGAGTTCATCGAACGAGTCACAACCGGTATCCCACTCCACCTCGGGCCCCTCGGTGAACCAGCGGTCGACCAGCTCCCAGCCGTCGCCGAAATCGTCAACCACGGCGTTCATCGGCTCCAGCACCGCATCGAGCACCACAGCCGTCGGTGTGGTGGTCGCGCCACCATCGGATTCGGTCCCGGCACCGGCTTCAACCGTCTGCCCGCCGCAGGCGGAGGCCATCAACGCAACGAGCCCGACCACCAGCGCCGCCCCACCCCTCCGATTCTTCCCGCGATATCGGGCCATAGTGCCCGAATAGTACGGGAAGAATCTGGTGGTGTGGGATCAGGCGCGGGCGTCAGGAGGTGGCGCCATGTACGAGCCCTGGCAGATGGACACCGGTTTGTTCCGATCGTCGGTCCAGATCACCACCGATCCTGAGAGCTGGCGACGGCCCACACTGTGCAGGTCGGCCCGGGCCATCAGCAGCTCGCCGAACGCGGGACGGAGGAAACGGATCGACAGCTCGCTGGTCACGGCCATCGCCTCCAACCCGATGGCCCCGAAACAGGCGTACCACAGAGCCAGATCGGCGGCGGCGAACTGGGTCGGTCCGGAGATGTAGCCCCCGGGTCGAATCTGTTCCGAGCCGACGGCGATTTCGACGAGGGCGTGGCGGCCCGACACCTCCAGACAACGCGAGGTGTGCGGCCGGGCCGGCCACTGCTCCACGACGAACGCGTCGACCGACTCCGGCGTCACACCGGCGACGGGTGGTGGCGGCTCACCGTCCGGTGCGGGCTGGGGGGCGTCGATCATCGACGACGACGATAGCGCTCGCGCCACGAACCTTCGATTCCGGGGTTCCCCGGCCCCATTTCCGGAGCCTGGAAACCCCAGAACGCCGGATCGGGCTTCGGCGGTGAGGATCGGGCTTCGGCGGTGACCGGCCCTGGATGCTAGTGATGACCCGTCGGCGGGCGCAGACGATCGGCGATACTCTGGGTCGAGCGGTCGAGGATGATGGCCATGATCACGATGGCCAGCCCGACCGCGAACCCATGACCCACCTCGGAGTTCTTGACTGCGCTGACGACCTGGAATCCGAGTCCGCCGCCGCCGACCAGACCGGCGATGATGACCATCGCCAGCACCATCATGATGACCTGGTTGATGGCGGCCATGATCGTGGTGGCGGCCAGCGGAATCCGCACCCCGAGCATGGTCTGCATCGGGGTGGCGCCGAACGTCTGCGACGCCTCGATACTCTCGGTCGGCACCTGGCGGATACCGAGGGCGGTGATGCGCACGCCGGGGACCATGGCGTAGAGCACCGACGCGATGATGCCGGGTACGACGCCGAGGGTGAAGATCGTGACCGCCGGGATGATGTATACCAACGATGGGATCGTCTGGAGCGCATCGAGGATGGGGGAGAGCACAGCCTCGACCCGTTTGTTCCGCCCCGACCAGATGCCGAGCGGAATGGCGACCGCCAGGGAGACGACGACGGCGGCCACCACCTGGGTGAAGGTGTCGAGCGTGTCCTCCCACATGCCGATCAGCCCGATGAAGCTGACGGCCGATGCGGTGAACAGCGCAAGCTTCCACCCGCCGAGGCGCCACGTGGCCCAGGTGGCGGCGAACACCACGACCGGCCAGGCGGTCGAATCGGTCAGCAGATCCCGGATAGGTACGTAGAACCACGACACCACGATGTTGGTGACTCCGCGAGTCAGCCAGCTGAGGTTGTCACGGACCCAGGTGACCCCGTTGTCGATGGGATCGAAGATCTTGGTGTCCCACAGCTCGGGGAACCCGGAGATGCCGGCCAGCTTGCCGATCACCGTCAGCGCCACGACGCCGCCGATCGCGATCAGCACGGTGCGCCGGGAAGGGGCGGTGGCCTTGTCGGTCGACGCCGCGGCCCGTCCGAGCCGATCGAGCACCAGGGCGATGGCCACGATGGCGAGGCCGGCGGCGATACCCCGGCCCATACGCCGTTGCAGGAGCGTGTCCATGATCTCCTGACCGAGACCGCCGGCGGCGAGCAGGGTGGCCAGCACCACGATGCCGAGCGCCATCATGATCGTCTGGGTCACGCCGGTGAGGATCGTCGGCATCGCCATCGGCAGCTGCACCTTGAGCAGGGTCTGGCGGCTGGACGCTCCGAACATCTCGGAAGCGTCGACCGAGGCGACGGGCACCTGCCGGATGCCGACGGTGGTCAGGCGGACGAGCGGCGGGAGGGCGTAGATCACCGTGGCGAGGGTTGCCGGAACCGCGCCGATACCGAAGAACATCACCATAGGCACGAAGTAGACGGGAGCGGGGATGGTCTGCATGGCGTCGAGCACCGGCTTGATGGCCGACTCGAACCGGGGCCGAAATGCCGCAGCCACGCCGAGCGGGATGCCGATGGCGACCGAGATGAGCACGGCCATCAACATCAACGCCAGCGTTTCGACGGTGACCTCCCACAGGCCGACCAGGCCGGGATAGACCAGAGCCGCGGCGGCAACGCACGCGTCGAGCCAGCGGCGTGATCGGGCGATGAACAGGAAGGCCATGACCGGCAGCACGAACCACGGGAACCACAGCAGCACGGCCTCGACCGAGTCGAGCCCCCAGCGGATGGCGTCGGAGATCGGGTTGAAGAAGAGCGTGAACAGTTCGTGGGGGTCGTCGGAGCGCCGGTTCTGCAGGGCCCAGGTGGCGAACCGGTCGAACGGCTCGCTGAATGCCTCCTGCCAGCGGGGCGGGAACAGTACTTGGGAGGAGAACAGCAGTTGGAGTACCAGCACCCCGGCCGCCATGATGCCCCACCACCATGCCGCCTGGATCGACCGAGGCCAATTGAGGGCGCGCCGCCAGTCGAATTCCGGGTTCGACTCCGCCGCACCGACCTCAAGCATCGAGGATCGCCTTCACCTGCTCGCGATCGACGGTGCCGATGCGTGAGCCCGAGCCGTCGATGACGCCGATGGCCAGATCGGTGGACACCAGCAGACCGAGAACGTCCTCCAGCAGCGTGTCGGACGACACGGTCGATCCGGTGGCGGCGTCGGTCGATTCCGGCCCCGCTGATCCGCCACCGGTCGGGGCCATGACCCGATCGACGGTCACCACCTTGGCCCTCGACACGTTCTTGGTGAACTCCCGCACGTAGTCGGTGGCCGGCGCGGCCAGGAGTTCGGCCGCGGTGCCGACCTGGTCGAACTCGCCGTCCTTCATGATGGCGATGCGATCGCCGAGCTTGATGGCCTCATCGAAGTCATGGGTCACGAACACGATGGTGCGGTTCATCTCGCCCTGGAGGCGCAGCAGCTCCTCCTGCATGTCACGCCGGATCAACGGGTCGAGGGCCGAGAACGGTTCGTCGAAGAACAGCACCTCGGGATCGACGGCCAAGGCCCGGGCCAATCCGACCCTCTGCTGCATGCCGCCGGAAAGCTGCTGCGGGTAGTGGTCGCCCCAGCCTGTGAGCCCGACCACCTCCAGAACCTCGTTGGCCCTTGCGTGACGCTTGTCCCGGGACCAACCCTGGACTTCGAGCCCGTAGGCGGCATTGTCGATGACCCGCCGGTGGGGAAAGAGACCGAAGTGCTGGAAGACCATCGACAGCTTCTTCCGTCGAACCTCCCGAAGCCGATCGGCGCTCATGCCGGTCAGCTCATCGCCGTCGAGCACGACCGATCCCCGGGTCACATCGGTCAGGCAGGCCACGCACCGTAGCAGGGTCGACTTGCCCGACCCGGACAGGCCCATGATCACGAACGTCTCGCCCGGGGCCACCCCGAACGAAGCGTTGCGGACCCCGATCGTGGCTCCGGTCTGATCGAGGATCTCGGCCCTGGTCGCTCCCGAGTCGGCGAGGGCCAGCGCCTTGGCGCTGGCCGACCGGCTCCCGAAGACCTTCCAGACGCCCTCGGCCGACAGTTTGGCGCCGTCCACCGCAGCTGAAGCCGAGCTCGATGTCGTAGCCAAGGTCGGCGATGCCGACGGGGCCGTGGAAGCCCCGTCGGCATCGGCGTCGGGTGCGACTAGTCCAGCCACGCCGACCAGGTGTCGCCGTTGTCGGCGACCCACTTGGCCGCGACGTCCTCGGGGTCCTCACCGTCGATCTCGACCGCCGGCAGCATCGACAGCTGATCCTCGTTGGTGATGGTGAACTTCTGCAGGAACGAGTACACGTCGGGGGCCTTGTCGGCCAGCTGGCCGGAGACCGCCTTGATGATCACGTCCTCGGGATAGTCGCAGTCGACTCCTCCGTCGCCGGCGGCCATGCTCTCCCCGCAGGTGTCGTTGTAGGCCGGCAGCTCGACCTTGACCAGGTCGTACTTCGAGACCGCCGCCGTCGGGGTCCACCAGTACATGAGCACCGGTTCCTCGGCCGCCACACGAGCGTCTAGCTCGGCCACCGTGGCCGCCTCGGAGCCCGAGTAGAAGACCTCGAACGGCAAGCCGAGGTTGGCGATGATCTGCTCGTCGAAGGTCGAGTATGACGGGTCGGTACCGAGGAAGCGGCCGTTGTCGCCGGTCTCGGGGGTGGCGAACTCGGCGGCCACCGCCGGATCGTTGTAGCCCTCCCACGTGGCCAGCGCCGGGTTCTCGTCGATCACGTACGACGGGACGAACCAGCCGATGCGCCCGACGGCGCCGAGCTCGCCGAGGTTCTCAACGGTGCCGTCGTCGAAGAAGGCCTGCTCGCTCTCGGTGATGCCGGAGGGCCAGATCTCGAGCACAGCGTCGGCGGTACCGTCGGCCAGGCCGGTGAACATGGCCTCGTTCTCGTCGATGTTGACGACTTCGGTCGGATAGCCGAGTTCGGATTCGATGATGGCCCGGGCCACCTCTACGTTGAGCGCCGAGGCGGTCCAGGGGTTGACGACGAAACCGATCGTCGGCTTGTCGGCGTCGACCTCGCCGTCGGCGGTCTCGGTGTCACCGTCGGACCCGCAGGCCGCGGCCACCAGCACAAGGCCGAGGAACAGCGCGGCCAACGTTCGAAATCTGGTCGCAAAGGATGTGGACAGTGGACGCTCCATCGTTGAATCTCCCCATTGGAACGGGTTGCTCGGTTGAGCAATCAGTGTCGCGGATAGTAGCAGTCCGGGCGGCCCCTGGGCCTGTCGAAAGGCTCCAACACCGGATCGCGGCATCGAGATCGACGATGGCCCCCGACCTCGTGGCGCTACCATCGCCCGGATGGAGGCCACCGGCGGTCAGTCATCCGCAGGCGCGGTGAAGAGAGGGTTGACGGCAGCTACCGCCCTGGCGATACCGGCTCTGCCCATCGGCGTGCTCCTGGGCGTGGCCATCCGGGAATCCGATGTGGTCGGCAACTGGGCCGGATGGGCGTCGTCGTTCCTGATCTTCGCCGGCGCCGCCCAGTTCGCCGCCGTCGAACTGCTCGACCAGGGGGCCGGCGTGGCGGCCGTGGTGGCCGCGGTGTTCATGATCAACGCCCGCCACCTCATGTACAGCGCGGCGATCGGCGGACGGTTCCAGGAGGCTCCGGCCTGGTTCAAGTGGATCGGCTCCTACTTCCTGATCGACCAGGTGTTCGCGCTCAACAACGAGTACGCGGCCGATGCCCCGAGTGATCGGTCGTTGTCGTATCGAATACGTTTCTACCTCGCCTCGGCGGCCCCGATGGCGAGCGTGTGGTACGTGGGGGTTGGAGCGGGCATCCTCCTCGGCCAGTTCATACCGGCGGCGTGGGAGATCGAGTTCGCCATCCCACTGATGTTCCTCGGGCTGCTCGTGCTGTCGACGTTCAATCTGCCGGGCGTGGTCGCGGCCATGATCGGCGGGACGGTGGCCGTCATCGGTCGAGGATGGCCCTCCGGGTCCGGTCTGCTGCTCGGCGCCGTTCTCGGTGTGGCCGTGGCCGGGGTGCTCGACGGGCTGCTCTCCGACTCGGACGCCACCACGGCGGTCGAGGTCGAGGTCGAGGCCGCCGGCGACCGTGTCGAGGACACGCCGTGAGTTCCGCCACCACGGTGTGGCTGGCCTTCGTGCTGAGCGGCGCCGTCACCTATGCGCAGCGGGCGTCGTTCCTGCTCATCCTCGGTGACCGGTCGTTGCCGGCACCGATCCAGCGGGCCCTGCGGTACGTCGCCCCGGCCGCGTTCGCCGCCATCGTCGCCCCCCGGATCTTCGACTCGGTCTCGCCGTCGGAGTTGACGGCGCCCGACGCCCGCCTCATTGCCGCAGTCGTCGGGGGCGTGCTGATGTGGAAGGTTCGGAACCTGCCCGTTCTACTCGTCGGGGGCATGGTTGTGTTCTGGCTGCTGCGGTGGGTCGGCCTCTAGCAGGGTGACCGGGCCCCTCCCGATTCTGTGCGGCCACGGCCCGGGTTTCCGGGCGCTGAGCGCACGGATCGATGGGTTGAAGGCCGGAGGGATCAGCGCCGGTCCTGATCTCGACCGCCCCGACGCTGGCCGAGCATGCGGGCCACGATGTTGCGTTGGATGTCGGACGTGCCGCCGTAGACGATCCCGCCGGCCACGTTGCGCAAATCCCGTTCCACGCCGAACTCGCTTACGTAGCCCCGGGCGCCATGGGTAAGGAGGGCGTCGACCGACGACGCCACTGCCGCCTCCGATGCCTGGATCTTGGCCAGGGCCGCAGCCTCCATCGACGGACGACCCAACATGAACAGTGCAGCCGCCCGGTAGAGCTGCAGGCGGGCGTTGTCATGGCGCAACTTCATGTCGGCGAGGCGATGGCTCACGGCCTGGAAGTCACCGATCGGTTGGCTGAACTGGCGACGGGTGCGGGTGTAGGCCACCGCCTCGTCGAGCTGGCGCTCCATCGCTCCGATCTGGGCGGACAGCACGAACGCCCGCTCGGCCTCCATGGCGGTGGAGAAGACCGCGGCGCCGGAGCCGACCGAGCCGAGCACGCTCTCGGGGCCGAGTTCGACATTGTCGAACGTCACATCGGCAAACGGGGTGGTTCGCAGGCCCATCTTCGGACGGTTCGGGCCGACCGTGACGCCTTCCAGCGTGGCGTCGACGATGAAGGTCGTGACTCCCCACTGGCCCAGCTTGGGATCCGAAGTGGCGAACACCAGGAAGACGTCGGCCTCGGGGGCCATCGTGACGTAGGCCTTGTGGCCGTTGAGCACGAAGCCCCCGCCGTCGCCGTCACTTCCGCCGTCGGTTCCGCCGTCGGTTCGGGCGAACGTGGTGGCCATGGCGAAGGTGTCGGAACCCGAGTCGGTCTCGGTGATGCAGAAGGCGCCCTTGATGGAGCCGTCGGCCAGCCCGGGAAGGTACCGCTCCTGCTGGGTTGCGCTGCCGAACTGCGCCAGCAACGGTTGCATCGTCCACACCTGAGTGCTCAGCGCGAACACCAGACCGGCGTCGGCGCAGCCGTAACCGAGACCCTCGAACTGCAGCAGCGCCGTGACCACGTCGTTGCCCGAGCCGCCGTGGGCCGGGCTGATCATCGTGCCCTGCACACCGCGGCCGGCGGCCAGCTCCCAGCCCTCGGGCCAGAACCGGCAGGCCACGTCGCGTTCCGGAAGGGACGGGTCGACGAGCTTGGCCGCCGCCCATTCGGCCATCTCGACCTTGACCGGGTGATGAAGGTCGCAGAGCGCGGCCAGGATGGCGTCGGACGTCGACTCGGGCAGCGGTTCGGGGGCGTCGGGCGAATCTTCAGCAGACATGGCAGCGCATTCGATACAGGGCAATCGGTCCGGTGAACGGTACCGATAGTGTACGGATCAACGATCGGCGCCAGGGGTCTCTCAAATGCATCGTTACCTACTCTCCTCACTCGTACCGGAGGCGGCGTCGGATCGCCCGTCGGCCCCCGCGGTCGTGTGCGGTGACGATCAGCTGACCTGGGAGGAGTTCGAGACCCGCACCGCCCGACTGGCGGGCACGCTCCTGGCACATGGCGTGAGGCGGAGCGACCGGGTTGGCATCTACGTGCACAAGTCGATCGAGTCGATGGTGGCGGTGCACGGCATTCTCCGGGCGGGCGCCGCCTACGTGCCGATCGATCCACTGGCCCCGATCGACCTCATCGAATCCATCATTGCCGACTGCGGGATCGAGATCCTCGTCACCCACCAGCTGCGCAAGTCGGGGCTGGCCAAACTCCTGCCCAAGCTCGGCCCGACGACCGTGATCGGCGTCGACGGCGACCAGTTCGAGTTGGGGGCCTCGGCCCCGGGATCGGCCTCGGCCACGGGGAGAGCTGGATCGATCCGCTTCGTCACGTGGGCGGAGGTCGATGCCACCGACCCGATCCCACCGGCGCGGTTGGTGGCCGACGATCTGGCCTATGTGATGTACACCTCGGGCTCGACCGGGCGGCCCAAGGGCATGATGCACACCCACGGCAGCGGTCTCGCCTACGCCCTGATGGCGGCCGACGTCTACGGTCTCGGTCCCGATGACCGCCCGGCCAACTTTTCGCCGCTGCACTTCGACATGTCGACCTTCGAGGTGTTCGCTGGGGTGTCGGCGGGCGCCACTGCTGTGCTGGTTCCCGAGCCCCACCTGCGGCTTCCGGCCAGCCTCACCGACTACCTGTCGGCGCACCGGGTCACGACCCTGTACACGGTGCCGTCGCTGCTCATCCAGATGATGACCCGGGGGGCCCTCGATCAGCGTGACTGGTCGTCACTGCGGTGGATCATGCCGGCGGGTGAGGTGTTTCCCCCGGAGCCGCTGCAGCAGCTTCGGGCGATGGTGCCCGACAGCGTCGTGTTCAGCAACGTCTACGGGCCGGCCGAGGTCAACCAGATCACGCACCATCATCTGGCCGCCGACTTCGAGGGCACCATGCCGATCGGCCACGCCAGCCCCGGCGCCGAGGTGGCGTTGATCGACGAGGACGACAATACCCTGGAGGGCCCGGCGACCGGTGAGCTGATCGCCCGCACGGCCACGATGATGGCCGGCTACTGGAACCGTCCGGACCTCGACGAGAAGGGCTTCCTGTATCGCGACGGTCCCGGCGGATTGCGGCAGCGCTGGTACCGGACCGGTGACCTGTGCCGACGCGACGAAACCGGCCTGCTCCACTACCTCGGCCGGCGGGACAACCAGGTCAAGGTGCGGGGCTACCGGGTGGAACTCGAGGTGGTCGAGGCGGCGGTTGGCAGCCTGCCCGGAGTGGAGCAGGCCGTCGTCGGCGTCCGTCCCGGGTCCGACGGCGACAGTACCCTCATCGCCCGGTTCATTCCGGCTGGAGTAACCGACGATGCCGACGCCGACACCGCCGGTTCGACGGGGGAGTGGCGTGCCGCCCTCTCGGCCACGCTGCCGAGCTACGCCATCCCCGCCGGCTTCGAACCGGTCGAGACCTTCCCTCTCACCCCAAGCGGAAAAATCGATCGCCGGGCGGTGCGCCGAGCCCTGGCGCACCGCCCGGACGATCGATCCGGGCGGGGTCTGGAGGCCTAAGCCTTGACGAGATCCCGCTCCTCGGCACGATCCGCCTTGGCCTTGTGCCCGTTCATGACGGCGATCTCGGGTTCACGAGCCATCCAGAACATTCCCAGCCCCGTCAGCATCGACAGCAGACCCAGGATTGCCAGCACGCCGGACAGGGCGTAACCGACCTGGATCGAGGTGTGGGTCACCACACCGACGCCGAGTTCGCCGACCAAGCCGTGCACGGTGCCCGACCAGGCCTGCTCACGGGCCGGGCCCTCGATCGGGTGTTGCCGATCGAAGTCGGTCCAGTAGCGGCCGTCGACTTCGAACTCGTAGGTGCCGGCGGCGAAGGTCTCGCCGTTGTACTCGACATCTTCGTCGAGGACCACGGTCTGGGTGCCGTTACGGACGTGATAGACGATCGTGGCCATCTGGAACATGTACTCCGACGCCGTGTTCACCACCGGGTCGTCGGGGTCGAACTCACTGTTGAGCACCGGATACCCCCACTCATCGGTGAGCATCGTCATGATGGCGTCGGCTCCTTCCGTCGTTCCCCGATCGATCAGGTTGCCGTCGTCGTCGTAGCTCAGGGTGACGTTCTGGGCTTCACTGAACTTCTGGAGGGCGTCCATACCCTGTTGGGTTCGGTACAGCGCGACACCTGATGCGATCAAGCAGATTGCGCCGATCACGGCGAGCACGGTGCCGAGGCCTTTGAGTTTCTTGGACATTTTCTACCTCCCGGCTGGAAGTCCCGACTTGGTCCTTCCAGCTCATAGTGTGCAACAGTTCTGGTTTTCAGAATACGGACGAAAGTCCCGATTCGCGATCGGACGACGTCAATCTATCCTTTTTATAGATCGACCGGACCAGAGATCGATCGGCTCGAAGACCCGACCACCTCGCCCGTCGCTTTCCTCGATCCTCGTTCCTCTGACACCATGGCGTAGTGACCAGCAACGCAACCGCCGACCCGCCCGTACACTCCGAACGGCCCTGGCTGAGCGCCGCCGCACGGGCCCGGGAAGCGGAGATCGTCGCAGACCTCGATCTCGGTGACATTGATACGGTAGATCGGCGGGTTCACGAGCTGATCAAGCAAAACAGCCGCATCCACGATCAGGAGTGCATCAACCTCAATCCGGCCTCCAACGTCATGAACCCTCGAGCCGAGGCCCTGCTGGCCGCCGGGCTCACGACGAGGGCGTCTCTCGGGCATCCGGGCGACAAGTACGAGATGGGGCTCGAGGCCATCGAGGAGATCGAGGTCATCGCGGCCGAGACGGCCCGGGCCGTTTTCGACTCGACCTACGTGGAGCTTCGGATCGGATCCGGCGCGCTGGCCAACCTCTCCGCCTTCATGGCCACCTGTGAGCCGGGCGACTCGATCATCGTGCCGTCACCTGAAATCGGCGGCCACGTGACGCACCGACGCGACGGAGCGGCCGGTTGGTACGGCCTCGACGTCCACGAGTGCCCCGCCGACCCGGCGTCCTTCTCGGTGGATCTCGATGCGCTGGCGGATCTGGCCGAGCATGTCCGACCCCGGTTGATCACCGCCGGGACCAGCCTCAACCTCGTGGCCCATCCGATCGACGAGATCCGCGCCATCGCCGAGAAGGTCGGCGCCCGGCTGCTGTTCGACGCAGCCCATGCCTGCGGCATGATCGCCGGTGGGGTCTGGCCGAACCCGCTCGACCAGGGCGCCGATCTCATGACGATGAGCACCTACAAGAGCCTGGGCGGTCCGGCCGGCGGGCTCGTCTGCACGAACGACGCCGAGCTGGCCGCCCGACTCGATGCCATCGCCTACCCGGGGCTGACGGCAAACTTCGACGTGGCCAGGACGGCGGCACTGGCCATCACGCTTCTCGACTGGTTGGCCGTGGGTCCGGCCTATGCGACGGCCATGGTCGACAACGCCGTGCCGCTGGCGGCCGAACTGGAGCGGCTCGGCCTGCCGGTGTATCGAACTCGCAGCGGCCCGACCACGTCGCATCAATTGGCGATCGACGCCACCTTCTGGGGTGGTGGCCACGAGGCCGCCCGACAACTGCGTGCAGCGAACCTGCTGGCCTGCGCCATCGGCCTGCCGGGTCGGGGGGAGATGGCCGGGCTCCGACTCGGGACACCGGAAGTCACCCGGATCGGGATGACCCCCGACCACATGCCGGAGCTGGCGTCGCTGATCGCCGACGGGCTGAGCGACCCGACCACCGCGGCCGCGGTCGCCCTCCGCACCAGCCGGCTGCGCCGGCAGTTCGACGAGATCGCATTCGTCAGGAGCTGAAGGAGACAGCACATGGAATCGGCCATCGAACCGAACAGCACCGGACCGGCGCTCACCGAGGCGCAGCTCGACGCGTTCCGCCGGGACGGCCTCGTCGTACTGCCCGAACGGTTCAGCCGCGCCGAGGTCGACGGGTTCAACGCCGCCCTGGCCGAGCTGATGGGCGATGACGTCGCCGCCAACATCAGGGAGAAGTCGAGTGGAGCCGTGCGCACGGCCATGGGTCTGCATCAGCGCCATCCGGTGTTCCACCGGCTCGTCAACGACCCGCGGTTCCTGGAACCGGCCCGACAGATTCTCGGCGACGTCCCGGTCTACGCCCAACAGGTCAAGGTCAACGTCAAGGAGGCGTTTGTCGGCGAGCAGTGGCAGTGGCATCACGACTTCGCCACCCATCATCACGAGGATGGCGTGCCCGAGCCGCTGGCCCTGAATCTGCACATCTTCCTCGACGAGGTCACCGAGTTCAACGGCCCGCTGATGTTCGTGCGGGGGTCCCATCTGGCAGGCCCGGCTCGGGCCTCCCTCGACACCACGACCACCAGCTATGACCTGTGGACCGTCGGCGCCGACGTCGTCGGACAGCTCGCCGAGCAGGGCGGCCTCGTCTGCCCGAAGGGGCCGGCGGGCACGATGCTGGTCTTCGGCGATTCGATCGTCCACGGTTCACCACCGAACATGTCGCCGTGGCCCCGTCGCATCTTCTCGTTGATCGTGAACCCGCTCGACAACCGGCAGACAACCATGCGGCGGGCCGACCACTACCACCATCGGGATTTCACGCCGCTCGGAGAGCGCCTCGGCTGATCGCCGTCACCAACCCGATTCCTGGGCGCACAGTCCGGGCCTGAACGCCGGATTCGGCGATAGGCCTCGGGGATGGGTCAGGTCAGCTTCGATTCGCAGTAGCGCAAGGTGCGCTCGACCGTCTGGAAGTTGTCGAGGGTGATTTCGGTGGCGTCCACCTCGAAGCCGAGTTCGTCCTCGATCCATCCCGTGATGCTCATCACGCCGAGGGAATCGACGGCACCGGTCAACAGCAGGTCGGTGTCGGTCTCGATCGTGTCGTCGATCAATGAAACCTCGGCGTTGACGAACTTCAACAGCCGTTCCGGGAAATCCGGGGATATCCGCGGCGCCGTCATGGCCGGCTCCCCGCCGTCACCCGTGGCGGTGACTCCGGGTCATCGGCGTCGGGGTCCGTCGATCGGGCGATCGTCGGCAACAAACGGGCCGATCCCGACTCGACCTGGAACGCTGCGGCGGCCACCAGCGTCAGCGCAACCACGAGGAAGAAGATGCGGGGCCACACGAATACCGGATCGATGATGGCGCTGATCCCGAGATCGGTCTCGCCCAGCCGCTCCACCATCCAGGCCAGCGC
>JAOTVU010000195.1 GCA_029863385.1 Acidimicrobiia bacterium | reverse complement strand
CCTCAACCGGGCCCACATGGGTCACGACGGACCGACCGACGTGCTGTCGTTCCCACTCGACGGCGGCGACGATCTCGCCCCGAACGGCCACTCGAAGGCGGACGACGACGCCCAGATCGACACGCCGCCGATGCTGCTGGGCGACATCGTCATCTGTCCCCAGGTGGCCATGACGCAGGCGGCGGAACACTGTGGTGACGCCGACACCGAGCTGACGCTGCTCGTCGTGCACGGCGTCCTCCACATCCTCGGTCATGACCACGCCGAACCGGAGGAGGAGGCGGTGATGATCGAGCGTGAAGCCGCCCATCTCCAGCGGTACGGCCTGATCCATCCCGGCCCCGTTCGACCGGAATCGGATCGTTCGTGACCGCCGCAGCGCCGGAGCCGCTGCTCACCGAGTTTCGCCTGGCGGCGAAACATCGTCCGCTGGGATCGTTGGTGTGGGATCGGAAGGTCGGCCGGTGACCGCCGCAGCGCCGGAGCCGCTGCTCACCGAGTTTCGCCTGGCGGCGAAACATCGTCCGCTGGGATCGTTGGTGTGGGATCGGAAGGTCGGCCGGTGAGCGCGTTCGAGACGCTGGCCTCGATCGCCGCCGTCGTCCTGTTGCTGTTCGTGGCGGTGACGGTTGCCGCCGAGGAGGCCTTCGGGCGCAGCAGCAAAGCCCGGGCGGCCAGCCTGACCGACGACGAGCCGAGGCGGGCGGCTCGTCTGGAACGGCTGTTGTCGCTTCCCGACGACACCGTCCGAAATCCGCTGCGTCTCCTCGTCGTGATGGCCCAACTGCTGCAATCGGCCCTGGTTGCCATTCTCGCCGTGGGTCTGTTGGCGCCGCCGTGGTCGAGTCTGGTGATTGCCGTGAACCTCGTGGTCGTCTTCGTCCTCGGCGAGGCCGTTCCCCGTACGTTGGCCATTGTCAACGTCGATCGAGTGGCGCTCTTCCTGGTCCGGCCGATCGGCCTGTTGCTGCGAATCGCCCCGATCCGGCTGCTGGCGAGAACGCTGATCGGCCTCACCAACGTCATCGTGCCCGGCCGAGGTCTGCGCCAGGGACCGTTTGCCCTCCCCGAGGAATTGATCGCCCTGGCCGACGCCGCCGTCGAGGACGAGGTTATCGAACCGGCCGAGCGGGATCTGATCGAGTCGGTGATCGAATTCGGCGGCACGGTGGTCCGGGAGGTCATGGTGCCTCGAACCGACATGATCACCCTCGAACGCAACGTGACGGTCGAGGACGCCCTCGAGATCTCCTCGGTCGTCGGGTTCTCCCGGGTTCCCGTCGTCGGCGAGAACATCGACGATGTCGTCGGCCTGGCCTACGTCAAGGACCTCATTCGGGCCGAGCTCGACGGCAACGCCGGTCACGCCGTCGAGCGCCTGATGCGCCACGCCCACTTCGTGCCGGAGACCAAGAAGGTCGCCGAACTCCTGAAGGAGATGCAGCACGACAAGTTCCACATGGCCATCGTGGTCGACGAGTACGGCGGCGTCGCCGGTCTCGTGACTCTGGAAGACCTCATCGAGGAGCTGGTGGGTGAGATCGTCGACGAGTACGACGTCGAGGAGGCGCTCGTCGAGCGGCTGGTCGACGGGTCGCTGAGGGTGGATGCCCGAATCCTCATCGACGAGATCAACGACCTCGGCACCCTGGCGCTTCCCGAAGGCGACTGGGACACCGTCGGTGGACTGGTGTTCGACGTGTTCGGCCGGGTGCCGGGGTCGGGCGACGTCTGTGAGGTCGACGGCTATCGTTTGAAAGTGGAGCGGGTTCACGGTCGCCGCATCACCCGGGTCCTGGTGACCCGGCTGCAGACCGCCGAGAACGAAGGGGGAGAGACCGAGTAGTGACCGACAACGACACCGGCATTGGCCGGGAGGCCGAACGAGATGACGATCAGGGAGGCGGGCCGCGTCGTCTGGGCGACGTCGAGGGCGATTTCCGGAGCGGTTTCGTTGCCGTCGTCGGCCGGCCCAACGTCGGCAAATCGACTCTGGTCAACAAGATCCTCGACGAGAAGATCACGATCGTCTCCAACAAGGCTCAGACGACCCGCCATCAGATCCGCGGTGTGTTGACCGACGCCGACAGCCAACTGGTGTTCGTCGACACACCCGGTATCGGCAAACCCCGCTCGGCCCTCGGTAGCCATCTCAACGAGGTGGCGTCCGGTGCGATGACCGATGTCGACGTGATCTGTCTGGTCATCGACGGTCGATCAGGCTTCGGGCGCGGCGACCGGATGTTGGCCGACCGCCTCGATCCGGAGCAGACCGTACTGGTTCTCAACAAGATCGACGGCCTGGAACCGGAGAAGGTCCTCGGCCAGCTGGCCGAGGTGTCCGAACTCGGGTTCTCGGCCTACTTCCCGGTTTCGGCCTGGACGGGTCGTGGGGTCGACGCCCTGGTCGAGCACCTCCGATCACGAATGCCGCCGGGGCCATTGTGGTATCCGGCCGACACGGTCACCGACGTGCCCGAGGCGTTCGTCGTCGCCGAGCTGGTGCGGGAGCAGCTGCTACGAATGACGAGAGACGAGGTACCGCATTCGGTCGCCACCCGGGTCGTCGAGTGGGAGTGGCCCCGGATCCGGGTGGAGATTCTGGTCGAACGTGAATCCCAGAAGGGGATCGTGATCGGCAAGGGCGGTGAGAACCTCAAACAGGTCGGCATCCGGGTCCGCAAACAGCTTCCGCCGGAGGTCTATCTCGAGCTGGTGGTCAACGTCGAGAAGAACTGGCAGGACGACCCCGAGTCGATCGAACGCCTCGGCTACTGAGCGTCGAGGGCGTTTCGTCCTGACCCAGACGCTGTCCATGCGCTGATGGTTCAGGAAAAGCGGTGGGCGGGCGGGTTAGTCGTCGAGGAGCGGGGCGAGGAAGACGGCGCCGAGCGGGGGCACGGTGAGCCGGATCGACTGCTCCTGCCCGTGGGCTCCGGTCGTCTCGGTCTTGAGGGTCCCGTTCGTCACACCGCTGCCACCGAAGCCGGTGGCGTCGCTGTTGGCCAGCTCCGTCCACGCTCCTGCCAGGGGAAGCCCGAGCAGGTAGTCGGTTCGGGGAACAGGCGTGAAGTTGTAGATCGCGACGATGGGCCGATCGGTTGCCGTCGGCTCCTCGGCTGACGGCCACCGGGTGAAGGCAAGGACGCTATTCTCGCTGTCGTCGCCGACCAGCCACTCGAACCCGGCCGGTTCGCAGTCGAGCTCGTGCAGGGCCGGCTCGTCTCGATGAAGCCGGTTGAGCGTCGACACCCAGTCGAGCATTCCCTCGTGCTCGGCATACTGAAGCAGATGCCACGGCAGCTCGTGTTCGTGGCTCCACTCGCTGTCGACGCCGAACTCGGCCCCCATGAACAGCAGCTTCTTGCCCGGAAGCCCGTACTGGTAGCCGAACAGCAGCCGGAGGCCGGCCATCTTCTGCCATCGGTCGCCGGGTTGTCGTTTGACGAGCGAGCCCTTGCCGTGGACCACCTCGTCGTGCGACAGCGGCAGCACGTAGTTCTCGCTGAACGCGTAATGCATCCGGAAGGTCAGCTCGTTGTGGTGGAACTTCCGATGAACCGGATCCCGGCCGATGTAGCCGAGCGTGTCGTTCATCCACCCCATGTCCCACTTGAAGCCGAAACCGAGCCCACCGCCGTCGGTCGATCGGGACACGCCGGGCCAGGCCGTCGACTCCTCGGCGATCGTGACGGTGTCGGGGTGGTTGGTGTAGACCCGCCGGTTCAACTCCTGCAGGAAGGTGATGGCACCCAAGTTCTCGTTGCCGCCGAATTCGTTCGGCAGCCATTCGCCCTCGGCCCGCGAGTAGTCGCGGTAGAGCATGGAGGCCACGGCGTCGACCCGGAGTCCGTCGATGTGGTAGCGCGACAGCCAGAACCGGGCGCTCGACAGCAGGAAACTCCGAACCTCGTGCCGCTCGTAGTTGAAGATCGCACTCCTCCAGTCGGGGTGAAACCCGAGTCTGGGATCGGCGTGCTCATAGAGATGGGTTCCGTCGAACTCGGCCAGGCCGTGCACGTCGTTGGGGAAATGGGACGGCACCCAGTCGAGGATGACGCCGTAGCCCCGCTGATGCAGCAGATCGATCAGGAACATGAAGTCGGTGGGGGAGCCGTAGCGGGCGGTGGGAGCAAAGTAGCCGGTGGTCTGGTAGCCCCATGAACCGTAGAAGGGGTGCTCCATGACGGGAAGCAGTTCCACGTGGGTGAAGTTTGTGCGATCGAGGTGATCGGCAAGCTGCATGGCGAGGCCGCGATAGCCCCGCGGTTCATAGCGCCACGATCCGAGGTGGACCTCGTAGATCGACATGGGCTTGTCGTGGCCTTGGTGCCCACTGCGGCCCGCCATCCACTCCGCGTCTCGCCACTTGTACCCGAGATCGGTGACGACGGAGGCGGTTCGGGGCGGCTCCTCGGTGGCGAAACCGACCGGATCGGCCTTGTCGACCGACAGCCCACCACGATGGAAGATCCGGTACTTGTAGACCTCGCCGGGGCCGACGCCGGTCACCGCACCCGACCAGATTCCCGACTCCGACGGCGTGAGCATGTTGCGGGTGCCGTCCCACCCGTTGAAGTTGCCGATGACGCTCACCTGGACCGCGTTGGGGGCCCAGACGGCGAACGTCGTGACGGCGTCGGCTCCCTCTCCCGAGACATGGGCGCCCAGAAACGAGGCGATGTCGTCGTGGGTTCCCTCCCCGAAACGCCAGAGATCGGCATCAGTGGGGAAGGTGGTTGACGGACCGGGTGCAGGTTGGTTGGTCATGGCCTACTCAGGATGTCGGTTTCTTCGGTTCCCGGCAAGCGCGACTCCAGGCTTATGGTCCATGATGGAATTATGATAGGCGAAATGGCTTCCCGACCCCGAGTATTGTCGATGGTTTTGGCGGGTGGCGAGGGCAAGCGGCTGCTTCCCCTGACGCTCGACCGGGCCAAGCCGGCGGTTCCGTTCGGCGGACACTATCGTTTGATCGATTTCCCACTGTCCAATCTTGCCAACGGGGGTTACCGGCGGATCGTGGTCCTGACCCAGTACAAGAGCCACAGTCTCGATGTGCATCTCTCGAAGACGTGGCGGATGTCGACACTCCTCGGTAACTATGTCACGTCGATACCGGCCCAGATGCGTCGGGGTCCCCGCTGGTTCCTCGGTTCGGCCGACGCAATCTTCCAGAACCTGAATCTGATCGAAGACGAGAAACCGGATTACGTGTTCGTCTTCGGCGCCGACCACATCTACCGCATCGATCCCCGGCAGATGCTCGATCGACATGTCGCCTCCGGCGCCGGCATCACCGTGGCCGGCATCCGGGTGGCCAAACACGAGTCCGACCAGTTCGGCATCATCTCCGCCGGTCCCGACTCCAAGATCAACGAGTTCATGGAGAAACCGAATCCGGACGACATCGACGGCCTTGACGACGACCCGTCGGTGGTACTGGCCTCGATGGGCAACTACGTGTTCACGACCTCCGCCCTCCTCGAGGCGTTGCACGCCGATGCGCAGGACGACAGCTCGAATCACGACCTGGGCGGCAACCTCGTTCCGGCCATGGTTGCCAACGGCGACGCCTGTGTCTACGACTTCACCACCAACATCGTGCCCGGGCGGGAGGAGCCGAAGCCGCACTACTGGCGTGACGTGGGAACGCTCGACAGCTACTACGAGGCTCATATGGACCTGATCGGCGACTTCCCGGCCTTCGATCTCTACAACCACCAGTGGCCGATCTTCACCGCCGGTAGCACGCACCCGCCGGCCAAAGTCGTCAACGACAGCGAACGGGGAGTGGCGAGCGTCGAACGCTCGCTCCTCTCGAACGGCGTCATCATCTCCGGAGGCCGGGTCGAGGGATCAGTGCTATCGCCCGGAGTACGGGTCGAGGGCGGCTCGACCGTCCAGGATTCGATTCTGCTCGACGGTGTGATCGTCGAACCCGGGGCCACGGTCAAGGGCTGCGTGCTCGACAAGAACGTGGTCGTGCCGGCCGGCGTGCAGCTCGGTGTCGATCTCGAACACGATCGCGAGCACTACACGGTGTCCGACAACGGCATCGTGGTCCTGGCCAAGGGTCAGAAGGTCGCGCTCGACTGACGGTCCGCCTAACCGGCGGCGCTCAATTCCCGGTACAGCTCAATGTGGTCGTCGGCCGGCTGGGCCCACGACCAGTCCTGGCTCATGCCCCGGCGTTGGATGGCGTCGCGGCGGCGGCTCATGCGCACGGCACGAACCCCACGGTGCAGGGCGTCGATCACACCGGCGTCATCGACCGTTTGGCTGACGAATCCGGTGCCCTCACCGCGATTGCGGTCCTCGTCGATCACCGTGTCGACGAGGCCGCCGACGCCGGTGACCACCGGGATCGAGCCGTAGGCCATGGCCTGCATCTGGGCCAGACCGCACGGTTCGAAGCGGCTCGGCATGAAGAACAGGTCGCTGCCCGCAAAGAGGCGGTGGGCGAGCGGTTCGTCGTAGCCGTCGAGGAACCAGACCCGATCCGGGGTGCGATCCTGCCAGTACCGGAGACCGTCGGCTATGCCGACCGCTCCCGAGCCGAGAACCATCAGCCGTGCCGGCATCGTGTCGAGGAAGCGGGCACAGCTCAGTGCCAGGTCGATGCCCTTCTGATCCACCAGCCGGCTGACCACGGCGATCAGCGGCTGATTGTCGTCGGCCCAGCCCGCCTCGTTCATCAGGGCCGATCGGCACTTGGCCCGATCCGCGGTGTCGGCAACGGTGTAGTTGGCGACGATGAGCGGGTCGGACCCGGGATTCCAGATGGAGGTGTCGATCCCGTTGCGGATGCCGATGAGCCGGTCTCCGAGCGCGGCGAGGCGATCGTTGAGCCCCATTCCGCCTTCGGGGGTGACGATCTCCGAAGCGTACGTCGGACTGACGGTGAGAACCCGGTCGGCAAGCTGGATGGCCCCGGCCATGGGATTGGTGGCTCCCCACCAGGCGAAGCGGAACGCGTCGTTGCCGAGGTGTTGCAGCCAGTACTCGCTGCACACGCCCTGGTAGCCGAGCGTGTGGATCGTGAGCATGGTCGGGAATCGACCGTGGAGCCAGGCGGTGGCAGCCGAGGTGTGCCAGTCGTTGAGGTGGACGACATCGGGGTTCGTGGCGTTGGCCAGCAGCGTGATGGCGGCCGAGAACCCCATGAAGCGTCGATCGTTGTCGGGCCAACCCTCACCGGTTTCGTCGAGATAGGGGTGGGGTCGGTCCATGCCGGGCACGTGCACGAGATCGACCGGGCCGATGATGGAGTGGACGCCACGACGAACGTTGACCGGACCGACCCACTCGGGAGCGTCGAGCGAGAAGGATTCCGACTCCTCCAGTTCGACACCGCCGTAGTCGGGTACGACGAGGTGGACGTCGACGCCGGAGCCACGCAGGGCGCGGACGAGGCCTGCTGCGGCCTCGGCCAGGCCGCCGACCCGGGCGATCGGGGTCAGTTCGGCGGTGGCGAAGAGCACCCGGAGATTCGGGGGAGCCGGATCCGGTGACGACCGGATTGGTGATGGGGACGGGTTTGGTGATGGGGACGGGTTTGGTGATGGGGACGGGTTTGGTGATGGGGACGGGGTTGGTGATGGGGACGGGTTTGGTGATGGGGACGGGT